>NZ_JAOWCH010000051.1:0-34789 GCF_030337065.1 Citrobacter sp. Cb004
TTCTTTAAGGTAAGGAGGTGATCCAACCGCAGGTTCCCCTACGGTTACCTTGTTACGACTTCACCCCAGTCATGAATCACAAAGTGGTAAGCGCCCTCCCGAAGGTTAAGCTACCTACTTCTTTTGCAACCCACTCCCATGGTGTGACGGGCGGTGTGTACAAGGCCCGGGAACGTATTCACCGTGGCATTCTGATCCACGATTACTAGCGATTCCGACTTCATGGAGTCGAGTTGCAGACTCCAATCCGGACTACGACATACTTTATGAGGTCCGCTTGCTCTCGCGAGGTCGCTTCTCTTTGTATATGCCATTGTAGCACGTGTGTAGCCCTACTCGTAAGGGCCATGATGACTTGACGTCATCCCCACCTTCCTCCAGTTTATCACTGGCAGTCTCCTTTGAGTTCCCGGCCGAACCGCTGGCAACAAAGGATAAGGGTTGCGCTCGTTGCGGGACTTAACCCAACATTTCACAACACGAGCTGACGACAGCCATGCAGCACCTGTCTCAGAGTTCCCGAAGGCACGTTCGCATCTCTGCAAACTTCTCTGGATGTCAAGAGTAGGTAAGGTTCTTCGCGTTGCATCGAATTAAACCACATGCTCCACCGCTTGTGCGGGCCCCCGTCAATTCATTTGAGTTTTAACCTTGCGGCCGTACTCCCCAGGCGGTCGACTTAACGCGTTAGCTCCGGAAGCCACGCCTCAAGGGCACAACCTCCAAGTCGACATCGTTTACGGCGTGGACTACCAGGGTATCTAATCCTGTTTGCTCCCCACGCTTTCGCACCTGAGCGTCAGTCTTTGTCCAGGGGGCCGCCTTCGCCACCGGTATTCCTCCAGATCTCTACGCATTTCACCGCTACACCTGGAATTCTACCCCCCTCTACAAGACTCTAGCCTGCCAGTTTCGGATGCAGTTCCCAGGTTGAGCCCGGGGATTTCACATCCGACTTGACAGACCGCCTGCGTGCGCTTTACGCCCAGTAATTCCGATTAACGCTTGCACCCTCCGTATTACCGCGGCTGCTGGCACGGAGTTAGCCGGTGCTTCTTCTGCGAGTAACGTCAATTGCTGTGGTTATTAACCACAACACCTTCCTCCTCGCTGAAAGTACTTTACAACCCGAAGGCCTTCTTCATACACGCGGCATGGCTGCATCAGGCTTGCGCCCATTGTGCAATATTCCCCACTGCTGCCTCCCGTAGGAGTCTGGACCGTGTCTCAGTTCCAGTGTGGCTGGTCATCCTCTCAGACCAGCTAGGGATCGTCGCCTAGGTGAGCCGTTACCCCACCTACTAGCTAATCCCATCTGGGCACATCCGATGGCAAGAGGCCCGAAGGTCCCCCTCTTTGGTCTTGCGACGTTATGCGGTATTAGCTACCGTTTCCAGTAGTTATCCCCCTCCATCGGGCAGTTTCCCAGACATTACTCACCCGTCCGCCACTCGTCACCCAAGGAGCAAGCTCCTCTGTGCTACCGTTCGACTTGCATGTGTTAGGCCTGCCGCCAGCGTTCAATCTGAGCCATGATCAAACTCTTCAATTTAAGTTTGATGCTCGTGAATTAAACTTCGTAATGAATTACGTGTTCACTCAGAGACTTGGTATTCATTTTTCGTCTTGCGACGTTAAGAATCCGTATCTTCGAGTGCCCACACAGATTGTCTGATAAATTGTTAAAGAGCAGTTGCGACGCGCTTTAGCGCTCTGTCGCGAGGTCCCGTATATTACGTTTTCCTCTTTCAGAGTCAACCCTCATTTTCAGGTTTTTCTCTTCAACCGAACCGGCTGTTTGTGTGAAGTGATTCACATCCGCCGTGTCGATGGAGGCGCATTATAGGGAGTTTCCTGCGGCCCGCAACCCTTAAATTGCAGAAAAATGACTGACCGCTGCATTCCACAGCAAAAACCCGCCTTATACCCATTTACACACAGAGTTATCCACAAACCACGAGTTCGTTTATGCACTTCTCTGTTTATATGAGTATCCTTCAACGGAAAAAGAAGAGGTCAAAATCGAAAATTAAAAATTCGCGAGCGTTGCGCAAACGTTTTCGTTACAATGCCCCCGCACAACAAGGATGCCCCGTAAGGGGCGTTAGCTGAGTTTTTAGCCAAGAATTCACCTAACGCTCTCTGTAATAGTCAAATCCAGGGGATTTACCATGCAACAACGTCGTCCAGTCCGCCGCGCTCTGCTCAGTGTTTCTGACAAGGCCGGTATCATCGAATTCGCTCAGGCACTTTCCGCACGCGGTGTGGAGCTGCTGTCTACAGGTGGTACTGCGCGCCTGTTAGCTGAGAAAGGTCTGCCAGTGACCGAAGTTTCCGATTACACCGGCTTCCCGGAAATGATGGATGGACGCGTAAAGACCCTGCATCCGAAAGTCCACGGCGGCATTCTTGGTCGTCGCGGTCAGGACGACAGGATTATGGAACAGCACGGCATCGCACCTATCGACATGGTGGTTGTTAACCTGTACCCGTTCGCCGAAACCGTTGCCCGTGAAGGCTGCTCGCTGGAAGATGCGGTAGAAAACATTGATATCGGCGGCCCGACGATGGTGCGTTCCGCTGCCAAGAACCATAAAGATGTGGCTATCGTTGTGAAGAGCAGCGACTACGCCGCCATTATTAAAGAGATGGATGCCAACGACGGTTCTCTGACCCTCAACACACGTTTCGATCTCGCGATTAAAGCCTTCGAACACACCGCCGCTTACGACAGCATGATCGCCAACTACTTCGGTAGCATGGTTCCGGCCTACCACGGCGAAAGCAAAGAAGCCGCCGGTCGCTTTCCACGTACACTGAACCTGAACTTCATTAAGAAGCAGGATATGCGCTACGGCGAGAACAGCCACCAACAGGCTGCCTTCTATATAGAAGAGAATGTTAAAGAAGCGTCCGTTGCCACCGCGCAGCAGGTACAGGGCAAAGCACTTTCCTACAACAACATCGCCGATACCGATGCGGCGCTGGAGTGCGTAAAAGAATTCAACGAGCCAGCCTGTGTGATCGTCAAACACGCTAACCCGTGCGGCGTGGCTGTCAGTACCTCTATTCTCGATGCTTACGACCGCGCCTATAAAACCGACCCGACCTCTGCGTTCGGCGGCATCATCGCCTTCAACCGCGAACTGGATGCCGAAACTGCTCAAGCCATCATTTCCCGTCAGTTCGTGGAAGTGATCATCGCGCCATCCGCAACCGAAGACGCACTGAAAATCACCGCCGCCAAACAGAACGTCCGCGTGCTGACCTGCGGTCAGTGGGCACAACGTGTGCCGGGCCTGGACTTCAAACGCGTTAACGGCGGTCTGCTGGTTCAGGATCGTGACCTGGGTATGGTGAGCGAAGGTGAACTGCGCGTAGTTTCCAAACGTCAGCCGACCGAACAGGAACTGCGCGATGCGCTGTTCTGCTGGAAAGTAGCTAAATTTGTAAAATCCAACGCCATTGTTTACGCCAAAGAGAACATGACTATCGGCATAGGCGCTGGCCAGATGAGCCGCGTATATTCCGCAAAAATCGCCGGGATTAAAGCCGCCGACGAAGGTCTGGAAGTTCAAGGTTCCTCTATGGCATCCGATGCCTTCTTCCCGTTCCGCGATGGGATTGATGCCGCCGCCGCCGCTGGTGTGACCTGCGTGATCCAGCCAGGCGGTTCTATCCGTGATGATGAAGTCATTGCTGCCGCCGACGAGCACGGCATAGCGATGGTGTTCACCGACATGCGCCACTTCCGCCATTAATCCACGGAGCAGACGATGAAAGTATTAGTGATTGGCAACGGCGGGCGCGAACACGCGCTGGCCTGGAAAGCGGCGCAGTCGCCAAAAGTCGAAACGGTATTTGTCGCACCAGGCAACGCGGGCACCGCGCTGGAACCTGCGCTGCAAAACGTGGCAATCGGCGTGACCGATATTCCGGCGCTGCTGAGCTTTGCCCAGAATGAGAAGATCGATCTGACCATCGTTGGCCCAGAAGCGCCTCTGGTAATTGGCGTGGTCGATGCGTTTCGCGCCGCCGGTCTGAAAATCTTCGGCCCAACCGAAGGTGCAGCGCAGTTGGAAGGCTCCAAAGCCTTCACCAAAGATTTCCTTGCCCGTCATAACATTCCGACGGCGGAGTATCAGAACTTCACCGAGATTGAGCCTGCGCTGGCCTATCTGCGTGAGAAAGGCGCGCCGATCGTTATCAAGGCCGACGGCCTGGCCGCCGGTAAAGGCGTTATCGTCGCGATGACGCTGGAGGAAGCCGAAGCCGCTGTTCATGACATGCTGGCAGGTAACGCTTTTGGCGATGCGGGCCACCGTATCGTTATCGAAGAGTTCCTCGACGGTGAAGAAGCGAGCTTTATCGTGATGGTTGACGGCGAGCACGTGCTGCCAATGGCCACCAGCCAGGACCACAAACGCGTGGGCAACGGCGATACCGGTCCGAATACCGGCGGTATGGGCGCTTACTCACCTGCACCGGTGGTGACTGACGACGTTCATCAGCGCACCATGGAACGCATCATCTGGCCAACCGTAAAAGGCATGGCAGCGGAAGGGAACACTTACACCGGTTTCCTGTACGCAGGTCTGATGATCGACAAACAGGGCAACCCGAAGGTCATCGAGTTCAACTGCCGCTTCGGCGATCCGGAAACCCAGCCGATTATGCTGCGTATGAAATCGGATCTGGTGGAGCTGTGCCTTGCCGCCTGTGACGGCAAGCTGGATGAGAAAACCTCTGAGTGGGACGAACGCGCCTCTTTGGGCGTAGTGATTGCCGCGGGCGGCTATCCGGGCAACTACAATACTGGCGATGAGATCCACGGCCTGCCGCTGGAAGAAGTCGCTGACGGTAAAGTGTTCCACGCGGGCACCAAACTGTCTGCTGACGATCGCGTGCTGACCAACGGCGGTCGCGTCCTGTGCGCCACCGCGCTGGGCAACACCGTTGCCGAGGCGCAGCAGCGTGCCTACGCCCTGATGACCGACATCCGTTGGGACGGCAGCTTCAGCCGTAACGACATCGGCTGGCGCGCCATCGAACGTGAGCAAAACTAACGGCTGAGCTTAGCCAGCAGCGTTTTGCGCGTAATACCTAACTGACGGGCGGCTTCGGTTTTATTGCCGCCCGTCTTTTCCAGCGCCGCCAGAATCACTTCTTTTTCGACATCCACCAGCGGTTGGATCTCGCCACTGTATTCCGTTTTTATCGGTGTCGCGGCAATCGCCATCGGCAGCTCGCGTTCGGAAATATATTCCCCCGTTAGCAGCACC
Organism: Citrobacter sp. Cb004; assembly: GCF_030337065.1. Classification (NCBI taxonomy): domain Bacteria; kingdom Pseudomonadati; phylum Pseudomonadota; class Gammaproteobacteria; order Enterobacterales; family Enterobacteriaceae; genus Citrobacter; species Citrobacter sp. Cb004. Next base: position 5,283 of record NZ_JAOWCH010000051.1, read on the forward strand.
ACCGAACGCTCAATCGCATTTTCCAGCTCACGGATATTACCCGGCCAGTCATAGTGGATCAGCAGATCCATCGCCTGCGGAGTAAAGCCTTTCACCGCTTTTCGATTACGTGTGGCAAAACGCTGGAGAAAATGTTCGGCCAGCAGAGGAATATCTTCCCGACGCTGGCACAGCGCTGGCATTTCAATAGTGATGACGTTCAGGCGATAGTAGAGATCCTGACGAAAGTGCCCGGCGTTAACTTCCTCCGCCAGATCGCGATGAGTGGCGGCGATCAGCCGGACATCAACCGCAATAGTCTGGTTGCTGCCAACCCGTTGCACTTCCCGCTCCTGGATAGCCCGCAGCAGACGCACCTGCATTAGCGGTGAGATATCGCCAATTTCATCAAGAAATAACGTGCCGCCTTCGGCTTCCACAAAGCGCCCTTCCCGCCGCTTATCCGCGCCGGTAAACGCGCCTTTCTCATGACCAAAAAGTTCGGACTCCAGCAGCGATTCATTAAGCGACGCACAGTTCAGCGTCACCAGCGGTTTATCACAGCGGGCACTGCTGGCATGCAGCGCCCGGGCCACCAGCTCTTTCCCCGTACCGGAGTCTCCGTGAATGAGCACCGTTGCATCCGAGGGCGCAACCATCGCGATTTCATTGATCAACTGCTGCATCGCCGGACTGCTGCCAATCATGCCGAACTGCGCAGCCGACCCTGACGGCAGTTCAGCGCCCGTTTCCCGCGTATGCGCCAGCGCCTTTTCCAGCGTCTCCTGCAGGCGATCAAAATCCAGCGGCTTGATTAAGTAGTCCAGCGCCCCGGTTTTCAGCGCCTCAACGGCGGTCTCCACGCTGGAGAATGCCGTCATGATCAATACCGGAATCGCCGAATTCAGCGCTTTAATCTCTTTCAGTGTTGCAATGCCGTCCATCTCCGCCATACGCACATCGCACAGCACTAAATCAAATACGCGTTCACGCACCTGTTCCAGTGCCGCTTGCCCGCTATAGGCCAGCGCGACCTCATAACCCCAGCCGCGCAGCAGCGCCTGTAAAATGGTGCAGTGGCTGATATCGTCATCTACCACCAGAATATTGATTTTTCCGCGCGTCATCCTTGTTAATCCTGTTGTTTCGCGTTGGTCGGCAGCCAGAGGGTAAAGGTTGCGCCTTTGCCCTCAACGCTTGCCACATGAATGGTACCACCGTGCTGTTCAATTATGTTCTGCACTACCGCCAGCCCAAGGCCGGTTCCATCCGCTTTAGTCGTGAAGTAAGGCGTAAAAATAGCCTCCAGCTGTTCCGCTGCAATCCCTTTCCCGCTATCAATAACCACGATTTTAACGCGATCGCCGCTGCTTTCACTCGCTTCAACCGTAATCGTGCCCTGACGACCAATCGCATGAATGGCGTTCAGATACAGATTCAACAGAACCTGAGTCAGTCGGTCGGGATCGGCCTGAATAGCGGGCAGCGTGGAACTGGCCGAAAAGCGTAGCTGGATTTCCCGACTTGCCGCATCCTGACTCACCAGGTTTAATGAGTGGGTGATGACCTCATTGAGATCCACCTGTTGCAGCGTCAGATGCGCAGGTTTCACCAGCTCCAGCAGCTCGCTCACCACCCGATTTAAACGGTCCGCCTCTTTCGCCATCACCTGCGCCAGCTCATGCGACTCACCACCAGCCGGAGTTCGTTCAGCAAAATACTTCGCTAAACCCTTGATCGATGAAAGCGGGTTTCGAATCTCATGCGCGACCCCGGCCGCCAGATGTCCGAGCGCCATCAGTTTTTCTTTACGCTTCATCGCATCCTGCAGTTCTTTGTACGAGCGCTGATAGCGTTGATACCAGAAGAACGTCAGCACAGTGGCCAGCAGCACGGCCGCCAGCGCAGACAGGACGATCAGGGTGTTACGCCACTCTCTTGCCTGAGTCGCAGCCAGATCGCTGGCATCAAAAGCGATAAATATGGTTTGTGCGGGGGTGATAAGCTGTCCGTCATTGCTGGCACAGCGCGCCATGCCATGACGTCCTGGACCATACATCGGCTGAAACTGGCGATAAATTTCCAGGACCGGTGTTTTTTCACCGTCCCCCGTAGGCATGTCAATATTCCGCCAGCTTTCTTGTTCCCCGGGGCTTAGTTGTCGCAGGACATCCGGTGAATAGAGCGTTTTACCGACCATCGCGGAATTGCTGTGCGTAATAATAACGCCATGATCGTCAACGACGGCAAACCATAGCACGCCTGGTTGTACGGCCATTTCCTCCAGCAGCGTCTGCTGTTGAGCATGATGCATGCGCATCCCCATACCTACGCGCGTACCAGACTCCAGAGCGCGGATGAGCACGCTGCCTTTTTCCAGTAGCGTTTGCCGCGCGGCGCCGCTTTCCCGCCCATAGTCCCGAATGGTCATAATCGAAAACCAACCGACCAAAATCAGGATTGCCGCCAGCAAGAGTCGGCTCAACCACTTGGCCGCCGTGTCCTTATAAAGACGCATACGCTCTCCCTTTATCCCACCTGTTCCTTTCATCGTTGCAGGTATACAGCAGAAATCATGCCATTTTTTCTCAGTGATAACCCTGCCCTCAGACACAAACCGCTGAAAGTAGCGGGTAAAAATGACCCGCCGGCGCGTTCTGGCGAGTCATTTTTACTCGTCGCCCTGTAAAGACCACGAGTACAACGCCCGCGGGACCTGGATTGCCGCTTTGGCACGGAAGATGCAATAGGAAATGTAATCTAACCAACAGGAGAACGACCCATGAAACGGAACAACAAACTGGCGCTGATTGCACTCTCTCTTATCGCGTTGGGCTCTACCCCGGCGCTGGCGCAAAATCACTGGGGATATGGTGATGGAATGCAGCAACGAGGCGGTACGCCAATGACCACTGAGCAGCAGGCTACCGCGCAGAAAATCTATGATGATTACTACTCGCAGACCAACGCCTTGCGCCAACAGCTGACCTCTAAACGTTATGAGTACAACGCGTTGCTAACAGCCAGCTCGCCGGACACTGCAAAAATTAATGCCGTGGCAAAAGAGATGGAGGCGTTGAATCAGTCACTGGATGAGCAGCGCGTTAAACGCGATGTCGCAATGGCCCAGGCAGGCGTACCTCGCGGAGCGGGAATGGGCTACGGCGGGTGCGGCGGTGGCGGCAACCATCGCGGCGGCCATATGGGAATGGGCCACTGGTAAACGGTTTTTGCCGGATGGCGGCCTCACCTTATCTGGCCCGATGTCCTGGCATCAGGTTTTCAGAAGGTTTTGGCAGTAGGCTGCCAGTGACAAAAATCTTCATTAGCGACCAGCAGTAGCTGCGACCCTTCGGGCGCTTCCAGCCATGCCACACTCACTTCTACAGATGAATGGCTCTGGCGGCGCTCAATGTGGTTTATCGCCCACGATTCCAGATCGGGCTTCAGTGTTTCACCTTCACAGGTCGTGACTGTGTTATTCGCATGCCAGCGTCCCTGACGCAATATCACCCGTCCCTGACGCAACGCATCGCTGGTCTGGCGGATTTGATCGGCACGATAGCGGTAAAGCGCAATTTGATCGCTGGAAAGCTGCTGCTTTTGCCCATCGACTTCACGCTGCATGAAACTCAGTTCGCCCCGGTCATCGAAGCGTATACGGACATGTTCCGGTGGTTTACTGTAAGTGTTGAGTTCTATCAGCGAGAGCGAATCACCCTGCCAGCGGTATTCACTGGTGGTGGTATCGCCTTTACGCCACGGACTAAATACCGAGAGCAAGTGAACATCGTCGCTGGAATCTTTACGCCAAATGCGTACCGCCCCCTGATCGCCAACATAGCCGCTGGCCGTGAACGGAGGAAGCTCAGAGTGGCGACTACAGGCAGACAGTAACAGCACACCTGAAAGCCAAAGCGAATGACGCCAGATGGACAAAAGGGGCGAAACCGCCCCTTCGATAAAACTGTTCACTGCCACGCGAATTACTTAACCGCGTCTTTCAGTGCTTTACCAGAAACAAATGCCGGTACGTTAGCTGCGGCAATTTTGATTTCTTTACCGGTCTGCGGGTTGCGGCCAGTGCGCTCAGCACGGTGGTTCACTTTGAAGGTACCGAAACCAACCAGTTGTACAGCATCGCCTTCTTTCAGAGACTCAGTAATAGCAGCCAGAGTGGATTCCAGAGCAGCTTTAGCCTGTGTTTTAGACAGTTCTGCTTTGTCTGCAATTACATCAATCAGTTGAGTCTTGTTCATAAGTTATCCTTACAATGTGTTTATCGCTTGCTAAGCATCGAGTGCGACGGAAATGCCAGAAAAGCACTCTCCTGCATACACGCACCGATAGCCACTTTTTTTCGCCCCCCAAATGTAGACCAGACCGGGGGCGGATGGGAAGCCTTCAGGCACGACAAATCAGGCGTTAAATCACGTTTTATGGTGTCATTGCTGAAAATTTATACCAATATTGCTCTCGCCAGCCTCGCGCAGGTCTGCACGAAGCCCTTTTATCAGCTCAATATCGCGTTCTTCACAGTCGGCTAAAAGTCGGAAAATTTCCCACTGAATATCCCATTCTTGCTCAACGGCCGGGTTCTCTTTGAGCTCTTCATCGGTCATTTCGCGACCAGCCTGGGTCATTTCCAGCATCGCAACCGTCGTAATCGAAGCCTTACTAACCTCAATTGCATGTTCCAGCGTTTCACCGCTAAGACGCGAATGCATCAGTTCGCTTAATGCCACACAGGCATCAATCGCCGGATAAACGCCGTACAGATCGTAATCGTCTGCTGAAGGAATAGCCTCTTCAAATTTTTCCAACTGGCTATCGAAATTGATTTTCGCGTCTTTAACCGTCAGCGCTTCCCAAATCAAATCCAGAATCCGGCGGTAAATTTGTCCATCGCCAAATTCGGTTTGCTTACAGAACATGGCGTAGTTGGGGTACATGCGTTCGCACAGACAGGCCATAAACGTGACGTGCTGCCAGCTTTCAAGCTTCTCCAGACGCAGGTGAATCGGATTTTGTAACATGATGAGTTCTCAAATACGGAAATTAGCGGCAGTTTACCCGATATGGGGCGTTTTTGCTGCAAGCCGCGTAAAAGCAGGGCGTTCGGATGCCACCGCATCTGCCCAGCGTGTTGGTTCCGGCAGACGATAGCCGTTCATACAGCGTTGTACCCACGCTAACGCGCTGTCCTGGCTCACGCGATGACCCGTAGAGATAAACAGCGGGTTACAGCGTGCTTTGCTGCGCCAAACCCATGCCAGCTGTTCGCCTTTATCCAACAACGGCGCTAACGCTCCGGGTTCGGCGGCGAGCGGCTCAAACTTGCCGCACAACCGTTTTTTCGCCACGCCAATCGTCGGGACATCCACCAGCAGGCCAAAATGGCTGGCCACGCCCAGACGGCGAGGGTGAGAGATCCCGTGACCGTCAACGAACAGCAGATCAGGCTTGTGCGAAAGCTGCTGCCAGGCGGCCATCAGCGCGGGTGTTTCGCGAAAGGAGAGAAAGCCAGGAATGTAGGGCATGGTGGTGGCGATTCGCGCCACCGTGTATTCAACCAGTTCCAGCGAGGGGTACTTCAGTAAGACCATCGCGGCTCGCGTCACTTCGCCCCCCTGCTCGAACCCAACGTCCGCCCCGCCGATCAGATCCGGCGGATCGCTCCTCAGGCGATCCTCGCGGATCACTGAGGAGGCCAGTTCAAGCTGCTGCGCGCGTAATGACGCAAGATCCATAATGACTCCTTAGCGGTGATACTGTTCAGACAACCGATGTACCGCCTCCACAAAGACACCCGCATGCTCTGGCGGGACATCCTGATGAATGCCGTGGCCCAGGTTAAAGACATGGCCTTCACCCTGACCAAAACCGGCCAGAATCGTCGCCACCTCTTCTTCGATGCGGGCTGGCGGCGCATACAGCATGGACGGATCCATATTGCCCTGCAGTGCCACTTTATGACCTACACGACGACGCGCATCGGCAATGTCAGTGGTCCAGTCCAGACCTAACGCATCACAGCCGGTTTCAGCCATCGCTTCCAGCCACTGACCACCGCCTTTGGTGAACAGCGTCACCGGTACGCGACGACCTTCGTTCTCGCGCATCAGGCCGTCGACGATTTTGTGCATGTAATACAAGGAGAACTGCTGATAGTCGCGACCGGTCAGCACACCGCCCCAGGTGTCGAAAATCATTACCGACTGCGCGCCCGCTTTGATCTGCGCGTTCAGGTACAGAGTGACGCTCTTCGCCAGCTTATCAAGCAGCAGATGCAGCGCCTTTGGATCGGCGTACATCATCTTTTTAATCACGGTGAAGGCCTTACTACTGCCGCCTTCGACCATATAGGTCGCCAGTGTCCACGGGCTACCGGAGAAGCCGATCAGCGGTACTTCGCCTTTCAGTTCACGGCGGATAGTGCGCACCGCATTCATCACATACCCCAGCTCATCTTCCGGGTCCGGGATCGGCAGTTTGTCGACGTCAGCCTTGCTGGCGATCGGTGAGGTAAAGCGTGGGCCCTCTCCGGCTTCAAAATACAGCCCAAGTCCCATCGCATCGGGAATCGTCAGGATATCCGAAAAGAGGATCGCCGCATCAAGCTTATAGCGACGCAGCGGCTGCAGCGTGACTTCGCAGGCCAGCTCGGCATTTTTGCACAGCGCCATAAAATCGCCCGCTTCGGCACGCGTGGCTTTATATTCCGGTAGATAGCGGCCCGCCTGGCGCATCATCCATACCGGAGTGACATCAACGGGCTGGCGCAGCAGCGCACGCAGATAACGATCGTTCTTCAGTTCGGTCATTTTTCCATTCCTTGAGCTATTTCACGCCAGTGTAACATGTGTGTCACTCATACTCTGCCCGACAGAGGGCGACAGTATCTTCAATCAATCGACGCGCGACGGTGCCCGGCGGGGGCAGGAGCGGTAAATCGTCGTAGCGATACCAGTTCGCTTCCAGCAGTTCCTTCGGGTCAATAACAATTTCGCCGCTATCATACTCCGCCATAAATGCGGTCATCAAAGACTGTGGGAACGGCCACGGCTGAGAAGTGACGTAGCGCAGGTTTTTCACCTTAATGCCGCTCTCTTCCATGACTTCGCGCGCCACCGCCTGCTCGAGGGTCTCGCCCACTTCGACAAAACCCGCCAGCACGGTATGCACGCCGTTACGATGGCGAACATGTTGGGCTAGCAGGATAGCGTCGTCACGGCGAATAGCGACGATAATGCAGGGGGCAATTTGCGGGTAGTAGCGTTCTCGACAGTGGCTACACAGCATCGCCCATTCCGTTTTACTCGGGTGCATGGGATGACCGCAGTAACCGCAGAATTTATGTGAGCGGTAGAACTCGGCCAGTTGTACGCCGCGTCCGGCCAGTTGAAACAGGCCAACGTCCTGGTCAATGACCTGGCGCACCGATCCCATATCGTACCGACGCTGCTGCTGCACCAGCCAGACCGTCTCTCCTTCCCATTCGCCTATAGGAAGTGCACGCTGCCCGGTCAGATCAAAACTTGCTGCGTCGCCGTAAGGCAGTTCGCCATGAGGCAACCATAACTTTTGCTCATGACTGACAATCCACCAGCCGCTATCTAATTTTTCAATTATACGATCCATATCTCTTGCGCAACCTTTGCTTCACAGGCATGTTGTTTACATTATTTTTACATTTACGGGTGAGCCGTTCCTAAACACCATCTTGCGGAGTCAATCATGCTAAACCAGCTGGAAAGCCTGACGGAGCACGTCGGAGGAAGTAACAAACTGGTTGATCGCTGGCTACATGTACGTAAGCACCTGCTCGTGGCTTACTACAATCTGGTTGGCATTAAGCCTGGCAAAGAATCGTACATGCGGCTCAATGAAAAGGCGCTGGATGATTTTTGCCAGAGCCTGGTCGATTACCTTTCCACCGGACACTTCAGTATTTATGAACGTATTCTCCATAAATTGGAAGGGAACGGGCAGCTTTTAAAAGCCACAAAAATTTGGCCGCTCCTGGAAGCCAATACGCAACTGATCATGGACTACTATGATTCCAGTCTGGAGACCGCCATTGATCACGATAACTTCCTTGAATTTCAACAGGCCTTATCGGATATCGGCGAGGCGCTGGAAGCCCGGTTCGTGCTGGAAGATAAGCTGATCATGCTGGTTTTTGATGCGATGCACGAGAGTGGCATGATCAAACGTCCTGCTTGAGATTTGCGACATTAACGCGTAATTTACATTCATTACCTCTTTTTGAGGTTACTTCTTGTCGGAGTGCTTATTTTCCACAGCAGCATGAGTGGAAAAGGCTGAGACCGTTAATTCGGGATCCGCGGAACCTGATCAGGTTAAAACCTGCGAAGGGAACAAGAGTCAATCTACAACCGTATCGCCCTTTGGCGTTCGTCTCTCTTGCTTCATCCGTCGTCTGACAAGCCATATCCTTACTTTTTTATTTGGAATGAGCTATGTCTGCCACTACTAAACCATCACGCCGCGAACAGCGCGCCCAAGCCCAACACTTTATCGACACGCTGGAAGGTACCGCCTTTCCTAACTCAAAACGCATCTACATCACCGGTTCGCAGGCGGATATTCGCATCCCGATGCGCGAAATCCAGCTAAGTCCTACGCTGATTGGTGGTACGAAAGACAACCCGCAGTTTGAAGAGAACGAAGCCGTGCCGGTGTACGACACCTCCGGGCCGTACGGCGATCCTGATGTGGCGATTAACGTTCAGCAGGGTCTGGCGAAACTGCGCCAGCCATGGATTGCGGCGCGTAACGATAGCGAAGAATTAGACGACCGTAGCTCCGCTTATACCAAACAACGTCTGGCCGACGATGGCCTGGACGAGCTGCGTTTCAGCGGCCTGCTGACGCCAAAACGCGCTAAAGCCGGCAAGCGCGCTACCCAGTTGCACTATGCCCGTCAGGGGATGGTTACCCCGGAGATGGAATTTATCGCCATCCGTGAAAACATGGGCCGCGAGCGCATTCGTAGTGAAGTGCTGCGCCATCAGCATCCAGGGATGAACTTTGGTGCTCGCCTGCCGGAAAATATCACCCCGGAATTCGTGCGTGATGAAGTCGCTGCGGGCCGCGCGATTATTCCTGCCAACATCAACCACCCGGAATCCGAGCCGATGATCATCGGCCGCAACTTCCTGGTGAAGGTGAACGCCAACATCGGTAACTCGGCGGTGACCTCCTCCATTGAAGAAGAGGTGGAGAAGCTGGTGTGGTCGACCCGCTGGGGCGCAGATACGGTGATGGACCTCTCCACCGGCCGCTATATTCACGAAACCCGCGAGTGGATCCTACGTAACAGCCCGGTGCCGATCGGTACCGTACCGATCTACCAGGCGCTGGAGAAGGTTAACGGGATCGCTGAAGATCTCACCTGGGAAGCCTTCCGTGACACGCTGCTCGAACAAGCCGAACAGGGCGTCGACTACTTCACCATTCACGCGGGCGTATTGCTACGCTACGTGCCGATGACCGCCAAACGCCTGACAGGAATTGTCTCGCGCGGCGGTTCGATCATGGCGAAATGGTGTCTCTCTCATCACAAAGAGAACTTCCTGTTTGAACATTTCCGCGAGATTTGCGAAATCTGTGCCGCTTATGACGTTTCGCTCTCTCTCGGCGACGGCCTGCGTCCAGGCTCGATTCAGGATGCCAACGACGAGGCGCAGTTCTCCGAGCTGCATACGCTGGGCGAACTGACCAAAATCGCCTGGGAATACGACGTGCAGGTGATGATTGAAGGCCCGGGTCATGTGCCGATGCATATGATCCAGCGCAATATGACCGAAGAGCTGGAGCACTGCCTTGAAGCGCCGTTCTACACCTTAGGGCCGTTGACGACAGATATCGCGCCGGGCTATGACCACTTCACTTCCGGCATTGGTGCGGCGATGATCGGCTGGTTTGGCTGTGCGATGCTGTGCTACGTCACGCCAAAAGAGCACCTTGGCCTGCCGAACAAAGAAGACGTGAAGCAAGGGCTGATTACCTACAAGATTGCCGCCCATGCCGCTGATTTAGCCAAAGGCCATCCGGGAGCGCAGATCCGCGATAACGCCATGTCGAAAGCGCGCTTCGAATTCCGCTGGGAAGACCAGTTTAACCTCGCACTCGACCCATTCACCGCCCGCGCCTATCACGATGAAACCCTGCCACAGGAGTCCGGCAAGGTTGCCCACTTCTGCTCCATGTGCGGGCCGAAGTTCTGCTCGATGAAAATCAGCCAGGAGGTCCGCGACTACGCCGCCGCACAAACCATTGAAATCGGAATGGCGGATATGTCGGAGAACTTCCGCGCCAAAGGCGGCGAAATCTACCTCAAAAAAGAGGAGGCGTGATGTACCAGCCTGATTTCCCGACCGTGCCGTTCCGCCTCGGGCTGTACCCGGTGGTAGACAGCGTTGAATGGATTGAACGCTTGCTGCAGGCAGGTGTGCGCACGATCCAACTGCGCATTAAAGATAAACGTGATGAAGAGGTCGAAGCCGACGTCATTGCCGCCATAGAGTTGGGGCATCGCTATGATGCTCGCCTGTTTATCAACGACTACTGGAGTCTGGCAATTAAGCACAACGCGTACGGCGTGCATCTGGGCCAGGAAGACCTCGAAACCACCGACCTGAAGGCGATTCAGGCGGCGGGGCTACGCCTGGGTGTTTCCACTCACGATGATATGGAGATAGACGTAGCGCTGGCTGCTAAGCCTTCTTATATCGCGCTGGGTCATGTCTTCCCGACGCAAACCAAGCAGATGCCGTCGGCCCCGCAGGGTCTCACGCAGCTGGCAAGCCATAGTAAACGACTGGCGGATTACCCCACTGTCGCTATCGGCGGCATCAGCCTTGAGCGCGCCCCGGCGGTGCTGGCGACCGGTGTTGGCAGCATTGCCGTGGTCAGCGCCATAACCCACGCCGCAGACTGGCAGGCAGCCACGGCGCAGCTACTGGACATTGCGGGAGCCGGCGATGAATGACCGCGATTTTATGCGCTACAGCCGCCAGATCCTGCTCGGCGACATTGCCATTGAGGGCCAACAAAAGCTGCTCGATAGCCATGTGCTGATCGTCGGCTTAGGTGGGCTCGGCTCGCCTGCGGCACTGTATCTGGCGGGAGCGGGCGTCGGCACGCTGACGTTGGCGGACGATGATGACGTTCATCTGAGCAACCTGCAACGGCAAATATTGTTCACCACCGATGATATCGCCCGCCCGAAAGCACAGGCGGCAAAGCGACATCTGGCACGCCTTAATCCGGACAGCGAGCTGGTCGTCCTTGAGCAGCGGCTGACCGGTGAGGCGCTCCGGCATGCGGTAGCGCGTGCCGACGTGGTGCTCGACTGTACCGACAACATGGCGACGCGCCAGGAAATTAACGCCGCCTGCGTGATGCTCAACACTCCGCTCATCACCGCCAGCGCTGTGGGCTTTGGCGGCCAGCTAATGGTACTGACGCCACCGTGGGAACAAGGCTGTTACCGTTGCCTGTGGCCGGATGATGTAGAGCCGCAACGCAACTGCCGCACCGTCGGCATCGTCGGCCCGGTTGTGGGCGTGATGGGCACCTTGCAGGCGCTGGAGGCGATTAAATTACTCAGCGGCATTGAAACTCCCAGTGGGGAGCTACGCCTGTTCGACGGTAAAACCAGCCAGTGGCGCAGCCTCGCGCTACGTCGTGCCAGCGGCTGCCCGGTCTGCGGAGGACAACATGCAGATTCAGTTCAATGATGAGCTAATGCAGTGCGCCGAGGGACAAACCGTCAGCGGGCTGCTCACTGCGCTAAATCAACTTAAACCGGGAGCGGCGCTGGCGCTCAATCAGCAGATCCTGCCGCGCGAGCAGTGGGAGCAGCAAATCGTGCAGGAAGGCGACCAGATCCTGCTTTTTCAGGTTATTGCAGGGGGTTGATATGTTACGTATTGCCGACAAAACGTTTGATTCACATCTGTTCACCGGCACCGGAAAATTTGCTTCGTCGCAGCTGATGGTCGAGGCGATTCGCGCCTCCGGCAGCCAGTTGGTGACGCTGGCGATGAAGCGTGTGGATTTACGCCAGCACAACGATGCCATTCTGGCCCCACTTATCGACGCGGGGGTGACGCTACTGCCTAACACCTCTGGGGCGAAAACCGCGGAAGAGGCTATTTTCGCCGCCCAGCTGGCGCGTGAAGCGCTGGGCACAAACTGGCTAAAATTAGAAATCCACCCGGACGCCCGCTGGCTATTGCCGGATCCGATTGAAACGTTAAAAGCCGCGGAAGCATTGGTGAAACAGGGCTTTGTGGTGCTGCCCTACTGCGGCGCGGATCCGGTGCTGTGTAAGCGGCTGGAAGAGGTCGGCTGCGCGGCGGTAATGCCGCTCGGCGCGCCCATCGGTTCTAATCAGGGACTGGAAACGAAAGCGATGCTGGAGATTATTATCCAACAGGCAACCGTACCGGTGGTGGTTGATGCGGGTATCGGCGTCCCCAGCCACGCCACACAGGCGCTGGAAATGGGTGCCGACGCAGTGCTGGTCAACACGGCAATCGCCGTGGCCGACTGCCCGGTCACGATGGCTACCGCCTTCCGTCTGGCGGTTGAAGCGGGCCTTCTGGCGCGCCAGGCGGTACCAGGAAGCAAAAGTTCGCAGGCAAGCGCCACCAGCCCGTTAACCGGATTCCTGGAGGCCTTCGTATGAAAACGTTCAGCGACCGCTGGCGCCAGCTTGACTGGGATGACATCCGCCTGCGTATCAACGGTAAAACCGCCGCTGACGTGGAGCACGCCCTCAACGCTTCACAGCTTAGTCGCGACGATCTGATGGCGTTGCTCTCCCCTGCCGCCGCCGACTTTCTGGAGCCGTTGGCACAGCGAGCGCAGCGCCTGACCCGGCAGCGCTTCGGCAACACGGTCAGCTTTTATGTTCCGCTATATCTCTCAAATCTTTGCGCCAACGACTGCACCTACTGCGGCTTTTCCATGAGCAACCGTATCAAACGCAAAACGCTGGACGAAGATGAGATAAAACGAGAGTGTACCGCTATCCGTGAGCTGGGTTTTGAGCATCTGTTGTTGGTCACCGGTGAACATCAGGCAAAAGTCGGAATGGATTACTTTCGTCGCCATTTGCCCACCATTCGCCGCCAGTTTGCCTCGTTGCAGATGGAAGTTCAGCCGCTGTCAGAGGCTGAATATGCGGAGCTGAAGACTCTGGGACTGGATGGCGTGATGGTGTATCAGGAGAGCTATCATGAGGCGATTTACGCTCGCCACCATCTGAAGGGGAAAAAGCAGGATTTCTTCTGGCGACTGGAAACGCCGGACAGGCTGGGCCGCGCAGGGATCGACAAAATCGGTCTTGGCGCGTTGATTGGTTTGTCCGACAGCTGGCGGGTCGATTGCTATATGGTGGCTGAACATCTGCTGTGGATGCAGCAGCATTACTGGCAGAGCCGCTACTCCATCTCCTTCCCTCGCCTGCGCCCATGCACCGGTGGCGTTGAACCCGCATCGATCATGGACGAGCGACAGTTGGTCCAAACCATTTGCGCGTTTCGTTTACTGGCGCCAGAAATTGAGCTGTCGCTCTCCACCCGCGAATCGCCATGGTTCCGTGATCATGTGATCCCGCTGGCGATCAACAACGTCAGCGCCTTCTCAAAAACACAGCCCGGCGGTTATGCCGATAACCATCCTGAACTGGAACAGTTCTCCCCACACGACGCCCGTCGCCCAGAAGCCGTTGCTGAAGCACTAATGGCGCAGGGGTTACAGCCCGTGTGGAAGGACTGGGACAGCTATCTGGGACGCGCTTCGCAGATGCCGTAAGTCCGGAGCAATCGCATAAAACGAAAAAACCCGCTTTCGCGGGTTTTTTCTTCACTGCCACTTAACTGCTCAGGCTCTGGCCTTCATCGCTATCGTAAGCATTAGTGAAATTATCGGCGATTACAGCGCGACAACATTAACAGCAGACGGGCCTTTAGCGCCATTCTCCACAGAGAACTCCACTTTTTGACCTTCGTCTAATGTTTTAAAATCGTTACTCTGGATAGCAGAGAAATGCACAAACACGTCCTTGCTACCGTCCTGAGGAGTGATAAAGCCGAAGCCTTTCTCAGAGTTAAACCATTTTACTAAACCAGTCATTTTGTTAGACATAGATACTTCCTTTCATATTTTTGAGCCGCTTAAGCAGCGAAGATGGCCTGTTTTGCAGAAATTAACTTATGGGGCACTTAGGGAGGAGGCTCATGAAGAAGAGTATCTGAGGATAACGCTTGAACTGAGAACTGCTTTACTAAAACTGCTTTCATAAGGTCTGTGTATCAAACCGATGTCGCTATAGTAGACTTACTTCTAATCAATAAGCAAGCATTAATTTATTTAATAATCGATTAACGCCGAAATGTTACACCATTGCGGTTGAGCATTTCAGGTAACAACTTGATCTAAAATGAACAAAAGCCCTGACCATTGCAGTCAGGGCTTTAAGTTACTACACACTTCAAATTTAACATTAATAAACTTAACGATTTAGTACTGCTGATGGTACTACTTTAAAATGTACACGTTTACTACAGATAATATTGGATATTGATACTAACTAAAAACGTCCTCTATTTACCGTTAAACACATTCCACCCGCTTGATAATAGAACTCAAGGCTGGTGACCTAAACAAGTACACTTCCCCTCGCGACATATACTCTTTGATGCGTTGCCTTATTTCCCTTGCGATAACCAGAAAACAGAAACCGCAAACATTTACTATTAAATCATGGCGTTACATCGTCGCGTTTTACTAACTATTTGCGATTAGATATATCAACTACGTGGCCTGAAAGCATTGTCGAGGTGAATAAATAGCGTTTTCAGCATCGACTATCCCATACAAAAATACTTCGTGGCCTTTATCGCAACCCCCAATCAAGCTCTACTAACACTTACTACCTTAACAGCAAACTACAATTTCTCCGCTGTTAAGCATTAACATACGGGTTTAAAAAACGCTGTCAATACTGTTTTTTATAACATGTCTTTATTAACAGTGATTATATATTCCTGCATATGATAAATGGGTCAACAATCGCCAAATCAGGGCCAGATCGTAGGGTTGAGCCTCTTTTTGTAACCGGTTTCAGAAAAAGTGACTTTCTTTGTGATGCCTTGCACACAATCGTTGCAAAGCAGTTGTTGCTGCGACTGGCTCGCGATAATTATCAACCCACACATGTTGATCGAGACTACTTATGAAAAACATCGTTTTATGCTGTGCCGCCGGAATGTCCACCAGCATGCTGGTGCAAAAGATGAAAGATGCCGCCCAGAAAAAAGGAGTCGACGTCACTATCAAAGCGGTCCCGGTGGCTGAGTTTGAAGAGAATATCGCCACTGCGGATATCGTATTGCTCGGCCCACAGGTTAAGTATGAACAGGCCAAGCTGCAGGCGCTCGCCGACCCGCTAGGAAAAAAAGTCGCCGTTATCGATATGATGGATTACGGCATGATGAAAGGCGATGCGGTACTGGACAAAGCGCTGAAACTACTGGAGTGATGGCATGGAAGAGTTAGAAACGATCATCATGGAATTATTGGTAAACGCCGGAGCTGCGCGCAGTCAAGCCCTGACGGCGTTGCAACTGGCGCGTAAAGGTGATTTCGCTGGGGCAGAACACGCGATGATAGAATCACGCGAGTATGTTAAACAAGCGCATAAAATCCAGACCCAACTGATCGGAATTGACGAAGGTACCGGCAAACTACCGGTTAATCTCATCACCGTCCATTCCCAGGACCACCTGATGAATGCCATGGTGATTCAGGATCTGGCAGGCGATATGATTGAACTGTATCGACGCTTACCACCAGTAAACTGATCGGATGGCGTAAGCCGTAGGCCTCATAAGCCTGGCGTCATCATGCCGGATGGCAGCTGCTGCCTTATCCGGCCAACATAATACATCTTAAATCCATCGACATAAAAAAACCCGCCGAAGCGGGTTTTTTATTAGCGTCAGCAACGATTAATCGTTGTCAGAACCGCCCAGGCCTGCGTTCAGCAGTTCTGCCAGGCTGGCAGACGCATCTTCAGCAGTCACCTGCGGAGCAGCTGGCAGTTCGCCCGCTGCACGGCGGCGCATACGATCCTGATGGTACGCATAACCGGTACCCGCCGGGATCAGACGACCCACGATAACGTTCTCTTTCAGACCGCGCAGTTCATCACGTTTACCTGCAACAGCGGCTTCGGTCAGGACACGCGTGGTTTCCTGGAACGATGCTGCAGAGATGAAGGACTCGGTCGCCAGAGACGCTTTGGTGATACCCAGCAGATCGCGGGAGAATGTTGCACCCACTTTGCCGTTCGCTTCCAGATCGCGGTTAGCAATCTTGACGCGGGAGTATTCAACCTGCTCGCCTTCCAGGAAGTCGGAGCTACCAGCGCTTTCGATGGTGGCTTTACGCAGCATCTGACGAACGATAACTTCGATGTGCTTATCGTTAATCTTAACGCCCTGCAGACGGTATACGTCCTGAACTTCGTTAACGATATAACGAGTTACAGCATGCACACCACGCAGACGCAGGATGTCGTGCGGCGCTTCCGGACCGTCGGAAACAACGTCACCACGTTCTACACGTTCACCTTCGAACACGTTGAGCTGACGCCATTTCGGAATCATCTCTTCGTACGGCTCGCTACCGTCTACCGGGGTGATAACCAGACGACGTTTACCTTTGGTTTCTTTACCGAAGGAAATGATGCCGCTGATTTCAGCCAGGATTGCCGGCTCTTTCGGACGACGTGCTTCGAACAGGTCCGCAACGCGCGGCAGACCACCGGTGATATCCTTGGTACCGCCGGATTCCTGCGGAACACGCGCCAGGGTGTCACCAGAACTGATCTGTACGCCATCTTCCAACTGAACAATCGCTTTACCCGGCAGGAAGTACTGAGCAGGCATATCAGTGCCTGGGATCAGAACGTCGTTGCCCTGAGCATCAACAATTTTCAGTGCCGGACGCAGGTCTTTACCACCCGCAGTACGTTCTGCAGAATCCAGAACCACCAGAGAAGACAGACCGGTCAGCTCGTCGGTCTGACGAGTAATGGTCTGGCCGTCGATCATGTCAGTGAAGCGGACGAAACCACTCACTTCGGTGATAACCGGCATGGTGTGCGGATCCCAGTTCGCTACGGTTTCGCCGCCAGCAACCTGTTCGCCATCACCTTTCGCCATAACGGAGCCGTAAGGCACTTTATAGCTTTCTTTGGTACGGCCGAATTCGTCGATCAGTTTCAGTTCGGTGTTACGTGAGGTGATAACCAGTTTACCGCTGGAGTTAACAACCGACTTCGCATTGCTCAGACGGATGCTACCTTTATTTTTCACCTGGATGCTGGATTCAGCAGCCGCACGAGATGCCGCACCACCGATGTGGAACGTACGCATCGTCAGCTGTGTACCCGGTTCACCGATGGACTGTGCCGCGATAACGCCGATTGCTTCACCTTTATTGATGATGTGGCCACGCGCCAGGTCACGACCATAGCAGTGCGCACATACACCAAAGTCGGTGTCACAGGATACAACGGAACGGACTTTGACGGAGTCAACGGAGTTCTCTTCCAGCAGGTCACACCACTGTTCGTGCAGCAGCGTGTTGCGTGGAACCAGAATATCCGCCGTACCCGGCTTCAGAACGTCTTCAGCAGTCACACGACCCAGAACGCGATCGCGCAGCGGTTCTTTAACGTCACCACCCTCGATAACCGGGGTCATGGTGATGCCTTCCAGCGTGCCGCAATCGTCTTCAGTAACAACCAAGTCCTGCGCAACGTCAACCAGACGACGAGTCAGATAACCGGAGTTCGCTGTTTTCAGTGCGGTATCCGCCAGACCTTTACGAGCACCGTGAGTAGAGATGAAGTACTGGAGTACGTTCAGACCTTCACGGAAGTTCGCGGTGATTGGCGTTTCGATGATGGAGCCATCTGGCTTAGCCATCAGACCACGCATACCAGCCAGCTGACGAATCTGTGCTGCAGAACCACGCGCACCGGAGTCGGCCATCATGTAGATGCTGTTGAAGGAAACCTGCTGCTCTTCTACGCCGTCACGGTTAATCACGGTTTCGGTTTGCAGGTTATCCATCATCGCTTTGGATACACGATCGTTCGCCGCAGCCCAGATATCGATAACTTTGTTATAGCGTTCGCCTGCGGTTACCAGACCAGACTGGAACTGCTCCTGGATCTCAGCAACTTCAGCTTCCGCTTCAGAGATGATCTCGTGTTTCTTCTCTGGGATGACCATGTCATCAATACCAACAGATGCACCTGAACGCGCTGCATAAGCAAAGCCGGTGTACATTGTCTGGTCAGCGAAGATAACGGTCGGCTTCAGGCCCAGGATGCGGTAACAGGTGTTCAGCATTTTGGAGATTGCTTTCTTGCCCAGCGCCTGGTTGACGATGGAGAAAGGCAGACCTTTCGGTACGATCATCCACAGAATGGCGCGACCAACGGTCGTGTCTTTCAGGCTGGTGTGCGCAACGAATTCGCCGTTTTCATCTTTTTCGTATTCAGTGATACGCACTTTAACGCGCGCATGCAGAGAGGCCAGACCTGCGCGATAGATACGCTCAGCTTCTTTCGGGCCAGTCAGCACCATGCCTTCGCCTTTGGCGTTAACACAGTCACGGGTCATGTAGTACAGACCCAATACAACGTCCTGAGACGGAACGATGATAGGTTCGCCGTTCGCCGGAGACAGGATGTTGTTGGTAGACATCATCAGCGCACGCGCTTCGAGCTGGGCTTCCAGCGTCAGCGGTACGTGAACAGCCATCTGGTCACCATCGAAGTCGGCGTTATATGCCGCACAAACCAGCGGGTGCAGCTGGATAGCTTTACCTTCGATCAGTACCGGTTCAAATGCCTGGATACCCAGACGGTGCAGGGTTGGTGCACGGTTCAGCAGTACCGGGTGTTCGCGGATAACTTCGTCGAGGATATCCCAAACGACAGCTTCTTCACGCTCAACCATTTTCTTAGCGGCTTTGATGGTGGTGGCCAGGCCACGCAGTTCCAGCTTGCCGTAAATGAACGGTTTGAACAGTTCCAGTGCCATTTTCTTCGGCAGACCGCACTGATGCAGACGCAGGTATGGACCTACGGTGATTACAGAACGACCGGAGTAGTCAACACGCTTACCGAGCAGGTTCTGACGGAAACGACCCTGTTTACCTTTGATCATATCGGCCAAAGATTTCAGAGGACGTTTGTTAGAACCGGTGATCGCACGACCACGACGACCGTTATCCAGCAGGGCGTCAACCGCTTCCTGCAGCATACGTTTTTCGTTACGTACGATGATGTCCGGCGCAGCCAGATCCAGCAGACGTTTCAGACGGTTGTTACGGTTGATCACGCGACGGTACAGATCGTTCAGATCTGATGTTGCGAAACGACCACCATCCAGCGGAACCAGCGGACGCAGATCTGGCGGCAGAACCGGCAGAACGGTCAGGATCATCCACTCTGGCTTGTTGCCAGACTGTACGAATGCTTCCAGCAGTTTGATACGTTTGGTCAGCTTCTTACGCTTGGTTTCGGAGTTGGTTTCGTTCAGCTCTTCGCGCAGAGTTTCGCACTCTTGCTCCAGATCCATGCTCTTCAGCAGGGCCTGGATTGCTTCCGCACCCATCTTCGCGTCGAATTCGTCACCGAACTCTTCCAGCGCGTCCAGATACTGCTCTTCAGTCAGGATCTGTTGACGTTCCAGGTTAGTCATACCGCCTTCGATAACCACATAAGATTCGAAGTACAGTACGCGTTCGATATCGCGCAGCGGCATATCGAGCAGCAAACCGATACGGGACGGCAGAGATTTCAGGAACCAGATGTGA
This sequence comes from Citrobacter sp. Cb004, assembly GCF_030337065.1. Taxonomy (NCBI): domain Bacteria; kingdom Pseudomonadati; phylum Pseudomonadota; class Gammaproteobacteria; order Enterobacterales; family Enterobacteriaceae; genus Citrobacter; species Citrobacter sp. Cb004. The sequence continues at coordinate 25,200 of NZ_JAOWCH010000051.1, forward strand.
GCGGTCGGAGACGCCAGCTCGATGTGGCCCATACGCTCACGGCGTACTTTAGTTTGGGTCACTTCAACGCCGCACTTCTCACAGATCACACCGCGGTGTTTCAGGCGCTTGTACTTACCGCACAGGCACTCATAGTCTTTTACCGGCCCAAAGATACGGGCGCAGAAAAGGCCGTCACGTTCAGGTTTGAACGTACGGTAGTTGATGGTTTCCGGCTTCTTAACTTCACCGAAAGACCATGAACGGATCATGTCTGGCGAGGCCAGAGCAATTTTGATCGCATCAAACTCTTCGGTTTTAGTCTGCGCTTTCAGAAACTTTAATAAATCTTTCACGGATTTGCTCCCGTCGGAGTTAGCACAATCTGGCGCTGGCTGTTACGCCAGCACCAGTGACCTGTTTGATCGAGAGTTACTCGTCTTCCAGCTCGATGTTGATACCCAGCGAACGAATCTCTTTCAACAGTACGTTGAAGGATTCCGGCATGCCTGGTTCCATCTGATGGTTGCCGTCCACGATGTTTTTATACATCTTAGTACGACCGTTCACGTCATCAGACTTAACGGTGAGCATTTCCTGCAGGGTGTATGCCGCGCCGTATGCTTCAAGCGCCCACACTTCCATCTCCCCGAAGCGCTGACCACCGAACTGAGCCTTACCACCCAGCGGCTGCTGAGTAACCAGGCTGTAAGAACCGGTAGAACGCGCATGCATCTTGTCATCAACCAGGTGGTTCAGTTTCAGCATGTACATGTAGCCAACGGTAACCTGGCGCTCGAACTGCTCACCGGTACGACCGTCGAACAGTGTGATCTGACCGGAAGTCGGCAGGCCACCCAGCTGTAACAGTTCCTTGATTTCAGACTCTTTCGCACCGTCGAACACCGGCGTTGCGATCGGCATACCTTTTTTCAGGTTTTCAGCCAGACGCAGAACTTCTTCATCGCTGAAGGTATTCAGGTCAACTTTCTGACGAACATCTGAACCCAGATCGTAAGCACGCTGGATGAATTCGCGCAGTTTCGCGACTTCCTGCTGCTGTTTCAGCATGGCGTTGATCTTATCGCCGATACCTTTCGCAGCCATACCCAGGTGGGTTTCAAGGATCTGACCGATGTTCATACGCGATGGTACGCCCAGCGGGTTCAGCACGATATCTACCGGCGTACCGTTAGCATCGTGTGGCATATCTTCGATCGGGTTGATCTTAGAGATTACACCCTTGTTACCGTGACGACCTGCCATCTTATCACCAGGCTGGATCCGACGTTTAACCGCCAGATAAACCTTAACAATCTTCAGCACGCCCGGTGCCAGATCGTCGCCCTGAGTGATTTTACGGCGTTTCGCTTCGAGTTTTTTCTCGAACTCGTGTTTCAGTTCGTCGTACTGCTCAGCCAGTTGTTCCAGCTGATTTTGTTTCTCTTCGTCGGTCAGGCCGAGTTCTAACCAGCGATCGCGCGGCAGTTTGTCGAGCTTCTCAGCTTCAACACCACCGGAAACCAGCACAGCGTAGATACGGCTGAACAGGCCAGCTTCGAGGATTTGCAGTTCTTCAGACAGGTCTTTTTTCGCCTGCTTCAGCTGCATCTCTTCGATTTCCAGCGCACGTTTGTCTTTTTCTACGCCATCGCGAGTAAAGACCTGAACGTCGATAATCGTACCGGAAACACCGTTTGGCACGCGCAGAGAAGAGTCTTTAACGTCAGACGCTTTCTCACCGAAGATCGCACGCAGCAGCTTCTCTTCTGGCGTCAGCTGGGTTTCACCTTTCGGCGTTACCTTACCAACCAGAATATCGCCACCGGTTACTTCCGCGCCGATATAAACGATACCGGATTCATCCAGTTTGGAGAGCGCAGCTTCACCCACGTTCGGGATGTCAGCGGTGATCTCTTCCGGCCCCAGCTTGGTGTCACGGGACACACATGCCAGTTCCTGAATGTGGATGGTGGTGAAACGGTCTTCCTGGACAACACGCTCAGATACGAGGATGGAGTCTTCGAAGTTGTAACCATTCCATGGCATGAATGCCACGCGCATGTTCTGACCGAGCGCCAGTTCACCGAGGTCGGTGGACGGACCGTCTGCCAGCACATCACCACGTTCAACCGGTTCGCCCAGAGATACGCAAGGCATCTGGTTGATACAGGTGTTCTGGTTAGAACGGGTGTATTTGGTCAGGTTATAAATGTCGATACCTGCTTCGCCCGGGTACATCTCGTCTTCGTTAACTTTGATAACGATACGGGAAGCATCCACGTACTGGACAGTACCGCCACGTTTAGCAACCGCGGTAACACCGGAGTCGACGGCAACAGCACGTTCCATACCGGTACCAACCAGCGGCTTATCAGCACGCAGAGTCGGAACCGCCTGACGTTGCATGTTCGCACCCATCAATGCACGGTTGGCGTCATCGTGTTCCAGGAACGGGATCAGGGACGCACCGACGGATACCACCTGCTGGGTGGATACGTCCATGTAGTCAACCTGGTCACGGCTGAACAAGCTGGATTCGCCTTTGCTACGGCAGGTAACCAGATCTTCTACAAAGTGGCCTTCGTCATCCAGGTTGGAGTTCGCCTGAGCGATAACGTAGTTGCCTTCTTCGATAGCAGACAGGTAATGAATTTCGTCAGTTACAACACCGTCGGTCACTTTACGGTACGGAGTCTCGAGGAAGCCGTATTCGTTAGTCTGTGCGTACACGGACAAGGAGTTAATCAGACCGATGTTCGGACCTTCAGGCGTTTCGATTGGACATACGCGACCGTAGTGAGTCGGGTGTACGTCTCGAACTTCGAAGCCTGCGCGTTCACGGGTCAAACCGCCTGGGCCGAGTGCAGAGATACGACGTTTGTGCGTAATCTCAGACAGCGGGTTGTTCTGGTCCATAAACTGAGACAGCTGGCTGGAACCAAAGAACTCTTTCACTGCTGCAGAAATCGGCTTAGCGTTGATCATATCCTGAGGCATCAGGGTATCCAGATCGCCCAGAGACAGACGCTCTTTCACCGCACGCTCAACACGTACCAGGCCAACGCGGAACTGGTTTTCCGCCATTTCGCCTACGGAACGGATACGACGGTTACCGAGGTGGTCGATATCATCGACTTCGCCTTTACCGTTACGGATATCGATGAGCTTCTTCATCACTTCGATGATGTCGTCTTTGCTCAGGATACCGGAACCTTCGATTTCGTCGCGCAACAGAGAACGGTTGAACTTCATACGACCAACCGCAGACAGGTCATAGCGGTCTTCGGAGAAGAACAGGTTCTCGAACAGGCTTTCAGCAGCTTCACGCGTCGGCGGCTCACCAGGGCGCATCATGCGGTAGATTTCTACCAGCGCGCTCAGACGATCGTTGGTTGGGTCGACGCGTACAGTTTCAGAAATGTACGGACCGTGGTCCAGATCGTTGGTGAACAGCGTTTCGATACGCTTGTGGCCAGACTGGCTCAGCTTAGCCAGCAGATCCAGACTCAGCTCCATGTTAGCTGCGCAGATCAGCTCGCCAGTAGATTCGTCAACGTAGTCTTTAGCCGCAACTTTACCAGCAATGTATTCAACCGGAACTTCGATATGTTTGATATCGTCTTTTTCCAGTTGGCGAATGTGGCGCGCAGTGATGCGACGGCCTTTTTCGACGTAGACTTTGCCGTTAGCTTCGATGTCAAAGGAGGCGGTTTCACCACGCAGGCGTTCCGGCACCAGTTCCATCTGCAGCTTGTTGTCACGAATTTCGAAAACAACTTTCTCAAAGAACAGGTCAAGGATCTGCTCAGTGGTGTAGTTCAGTGCACGCAGAATAATGGTCGCAGGCAGTTTACGGCGACGGTCAATACGTACGAACAGGTTGTCCTTCGGATCGAATTCGAAGTCCAGCCAGGAACCACGGTAAGGGATAATACGCGCGTTATACAGCACTTTACCCGAAGAGTGGGTTTTACCTTTGTCGGAGTCAAAGAAGACGCCAGGACTACGGTGCAGCTGAGAAACGATAACACGCTCAGTACCGTTGATAACAAAGGTACCGTTGTCTGTCATGAGCGGAATTTCGCCCATGTAGACTTCTTGTTCTTTAATGTCTTTTACGGTGCCTTCCGGCGCTTCGCGCTCGTAGATCACCAGGCGCAGTTTTACGCGCAGCGGTGCGGAATAGGTCACGCCACGGATCTGACATTCCTGAACGTCAAACACCGGTTCGCCAAGGCGGTAGCTGACGTATTGCAGCTCGGAATTACCGCTGTAGCTCTGAATCGGGAAAACGGAACGGAAAGCTGCTTCCAGACCATACTGCCCTTCAGGATCTTGCTCGATGAACTTCTGAAACGAGTCAAGCTGGATAGAAAGGAGATAAGGTATGTCCAACACTTGCGGACGTTTACCAAAATCCTTACGAATACGTTTTTTCTCGGTATAGGAGTAAACCATTAGGGTTCCTCAGCTCGCTGACAAGTCGACCCATCTGTCCGACGAAGGGACAGTTTGTGCAACACTATTTTGTTGACCGGAAAATCGAATACTTTCCGCAATGCCTGTTGCTATCACGCTTAAACCATTTCATTGCGATTTACACAGAACTGACGTTCTGTCGCAGTATATTAAGACGTCGATAGAAACAAGCATTGAAAGGCACAGCAGTAGTCAAACAGTGTGAAATGCTACTGGCGCCTTACAGCGCAAAAAGGCTGGTGACTAAAAAGTCACCAGCCATCAGCCTAATTTCTTAGGCTGCAACCAGAAAAGTTGGCTTATTTAACTTCAACTTCAGCGCCAGCTTCTTCCAGAGATTTTTTCAGTGCTTCTGCGTCGTCTTTGCTCACGCCTTCTTTCAGCGCAGCCGGTGCAGATTCTACCAGGTCTTTAGCTTCTTTCAGACCCAGGCCAGTTGCGCCACGTACTGCTTTGATAACAGCAACTTTGTTAGCGCCAGCAGCTTTCAGAATTACGTCGAATTCAGTTTTTTCTTCAGCAGCTTCAGCCGGGCCAGCAGCTACAGCTACAGCAGCAGCAGCAGAAACACCGAATTTTTCTTCCATTGCAGAAATCAGTTCTACAACGTCCATTACGGACATAGCGGATACTGCTTCAATGATTTGATCTTTAGTGATAGACATTTAAATTGTTCCTGAAAATCAGAATAAGTTTATACGTAAGCAGATGCTTTACAAAGATAACTGCGATTAAGCAGCTTCTTTCGCATCGCGTACAGCAGCCAGAGTACGAACCAGTTTGCCAGCCGAAGCTTCTTTCATGGTTGCCATCAGGCGTGCAATTGCTTCTTCGTAGGTCGGCAGAGTTGCCAGGCGATCGATATTCGATGCCGTAATCAACTCACCTTCAAAGGCTGCGGCTTTGACCTCAAATTTTGCATTCGCTTTCGCGAACTCTTTGAACAGACGAGCAGCAGCGCCCGGGTGTTCCATAGAGTATGCAATCAGGGTCGGACCAACAAACGTGTCTTTCAGGCACTCGAACTGAGTACCTTCAACGACGCGGCGCAGCAGGGTGTTACGAACAACACGCATGTATACGCCAGCTTCACGACCTGCTTTACGCAGTTCAGTCATTTTATCTACAGTTACGCCACGGGAATCCGCAACTACTGCAGACAGCGCGCCTTTGGCTACTTCGCTGACTTCAGCAACAATCGCTTGTTTGTCTTGAAGATTTAAAGCCATTAGCTTTGCTCCTGGATGTTTGCCGGAACTCATGTTCCGGAACTCACTTCACTCCCCCCAACGGAGAGAGCGTCTAAATACGGTGAGCAGAAACAAGCCAGAGTATCAGAAATAATCTTAGCGTTCTGTCACCGTCTACGCAGGGCATTAAGTTTCTTACGAAACACCTGCGGTCTTCGACGGAGGCCTGGATTAGGCCAGGCTCCAACGAACAAATCTTTTCTATCTGTCGCTATTCAATCTGTAGTGGCGTTGACTGCCTTGCCACAGCCTGAATATCTCAGATATACGTCTGCAATTAGCAGAATACGTGGGGGTAAGATTGTAGACAAAATCACCGCCCACGTAAAGGCGAATATTAGTTCGCCACAGTCGCAGTCAGACCGGACTGATCAACGGCAACGCCAGCACCCATGGTGGTGGAGATGCTAACTTTCTTGATGTACACGCCTTTTGCCTGAGTCGGTTTTGCTTTTTTCAGCGCAACCAGCAGAGCTTCCAGGTTTTCTTTCAGTTTGTCAGCGTCAAAATCCACTTTACCGATGGTGGTGTGGATGATGCCGTTTTTGTCGTTACGGTAACGAACCTGACCAGCTTTAGCATTCTTAACAGCTTCAGCAACGTTAGGAGTTACAGTACCAACTTTCGGGTTTGGCATCAGGCCGCGCGGACCCAGAACCTGACCCAGTTGGCCAACAACGCGCATTGCATCCGGGGAAGCAATAACAACGTCAAAGTTCATTTCGCCTTTCTTGATCTGTTCAGCCAGATCTTCCATACCTACCAGCTCAGCGCCTGCAGCTTTAGCAGCTTCAGCGTTTGCACCCTGGGTAAATACGGCTACGCGAACGGAACGGCCAGTACCGTGCGGCAGTACAGTTGCACCACGTACGTTCTGGTCAGATTTACGAGCATCGATGCCGAGGTTAACAGCAACGTCCACGCTTTCTACGAATTTAGCAGTGGCCAGCTCTTTCAGCAGAGCGATAGCTTCGTTGATGTCATACTGCTTAGTAGCATCAACTTTGTCACGGATCACGGACATGCGCTTGGTCAGTTTAGCCATTTCTTAGTCCTCCACTACCAGGCCCATGGAACGTGCAGTACCTTCAATGGAGCGAGTCATCGCTTCAATGTCGGAACCAGTCATGTCGGCAGCTTTGGTCTGCGCGATTTCCTGCAGCTGAGCGCGGGAAATTTTACCCACTTTGTCTTTGTTCGGCTTGCCGGAACCAGACTTGATACCAGCCGCTTTCTTCAGCAGAACTGCTGCCGGAGGCGTTTTGGTAACGAAAGTGAAAGAACGGTCAGCGTAAACGGTGATAACAACCGGGATTGGCAGACCTTTTTCCATGGAATCAGTTTTAGCGTTGAACGCTTTGCAGAATTCCATGATGTTCACGCCTTGTTGACCCAGTGCAGGACCTACCGGCGGACTCGGGTTAGCCATACCAGCTGCAACCTGCAGCTTGACATAGGCTTGGACTTTCTTAGCCATTCTAAATTCCTCTAGTTGGGTTATAACGCCTCAAGGAGGCTCCCCGTGATTAAATTCGTTTTACGGATAGGATCCATAAAAACAAAAGGCGCGAAATTGTATTCCAATCTCGCGCCTTGTGCAACGCTTAAATCGTCGCTTTTTTGATCGGGGTGTTAGGCTTTTTCAACCTGAGCGAAGTCCAGTTCAACTGGAGTCGCACGACCGAAGATAGATACGGAAACTTTCAGACGAGACTTCTCGTAGTCCACTTCTTCAACCACGCCGTTAAAGTCAGCGAACGGACCGTCGCTAACGCGAACCATTTCACCTGGCTCAAACATCGTTTTCGGACGCGGCTTGTCGCCAACCTGCTGCAGACGGTTCATGATCGCATCAACTTCTTTGTCGCTGATCGGCGCCGGACGGTCAGAAGTACCGCCGATAAAGCCCATCACACGCGGCACGCTGCGCACCAGGTGCCAGCTTGCGTCATTCATCACCATCTGGACCAATACATAGCCCGGGAAGAATTTACGTTCGCTCTTGCGACGCTGACCGCCACGGATTTCGACCACTTCTTCGGTCGGCACCATGACTTCGCCAAACAGCTCTTCCATATTTTGTAACTTGATATATTCGCGCAGCGATGTAGCTACGCGGCCTTCAAAACCGGAAAACGCCTGAACGACGTACCAGCGCTTTTTAGGGGCTTCAGACATCTTAGAACCTCAGGCCAGTGATAAAGGATACCAGGCGAACCAGAATACCATCCAGTCCCCACAGGATCAGTGACATTACTGCGGTAACCGCAGCCACAATTAATGTGGTGTGCAATGTTTCCTGGCGAGTTGGCCAAATGACCTTACGGACTTCGGTTCTCGCTTCACGGGCAAAAGCAACGGTCGCTTTACCTTTTGTTGTCAACAGCGCGACACCACCCGCTGCGGCAATCAGAATCACTACGGCCAGCGCACGCAGCGGCAGCATCATGTCACGATAGAGGTAGTTGCCAACGATAGCTACAAGCAGCAATACAGCGACAACAACCCACTTCATCGCTTCCAGGCCGCGCCCGCTTCCTTGAGCTTCGGTATTCGCACTCATAAACCAACCTGTCAGAAGTATTCTACAAACATTTTCACCCCGCGTAAGCGAGGCGATCCAAACCGAAATGCTCTGGTGCGTTTCGGACTAAACGCCCTCTTCAGAGCCTGTCTCAGCAATGATTATGACAAATAAAATCACTGATGAGCCAGGTTCTGGTGTGAAAGCGTGCAAAAAGGGCATCAAATGATGCCCTTTTATTGCGCATTGCGTCAAATGTTATTCGGCAATTAGCTCATTACTTTGGCAACAACGCCCGCACCAACAGTACGGCCGCCTTCACGGATTGCGAAACGCAGACCGTCGTCCATCGCGATTGGGTGGATCAGGGTAACAACCATTTTGATGTTGTCGCCCGGCATTACCATCTCAACGCCTTCCGGCAGTTCGATGGTACCAGTCACGTCAGTAGTACGGAAGTAGAACTGCGGACGGTAGCCTTTGAAGAACGGAGTATGACGGCCGCCTTCGTCTTTGGACAGAATGTACACTTCAGATTCGAACTTGGTGTGCGGCTTGATAGAGCCCGGCTTAGCCAGTACCTGACCACGTTCGATTTCTTCACGTTTGATACCACGCAGCAGAACACCAACGTTCTCACCAGCACGGCCTTCGTCCAGCAGTTTGCGGAACATTTCAACGCCAGTACAGGTAGACTTAGCAGTATCCTTGATACCAACGATTTCAACTTCTTCACCAACTTTGATGATACCGCGCTCTACACGACCGGTAACAACGGTACCACGACCGGAGATGGAGAATACGTCTTCGATAGGCAGCAGGAACGGCTTGTCAATCGCACGCTCTGGTTCCGGGATGTAAGAATCCAGGAAGCCAGCCAGTTCGATGATTTTCGCTTCCCACTCTGCTTCGCCTTCCAGCGCTTTCAGAGCAGAACCACGAACGATCGGAGTGTCGTCGCCCGGGAAATCGTACTGAGACAGAAGTTCACGAACTTCCATTTCTACCAGTTCCAGCAGCTCTTCGTCATCAACCATGTCGCATTTGTTCAGGAACACGATGATGTACGGAACGCCTACCTGACGACCCAGCAGGATGTGCTCACGAGTCTGCGGCATCGGGCCGTCAGTCGCAGCAACAACCAGGATCGCGCCATCCATCTGCGCAGCACCGGTGATCATGTTTTTAACATAGTCGGCGTGGCCCGGGCAGTCTACGTGTGCGTAGTGGCGAGTCGGGGTGTCATATTCAACGTGAGAAGTGTTGATGGTGATACCACGAGCTTTTTCTTCCGGCGCGTTATCGATCTGGTCGAATGCACGAGCAGCACCGCCGTAGGTTTTAGCCAGTACGGT
>NZ_JAOWCH010000052.1:0-84570 GCF_030337065.1 Citrobacter sp. Cb004
TTCTTTAAGGTAAGGAGGTGATCCAACCGCAGGTTCCCCTACGGTTACCTTGTTACGACTTCACCCCAGTCATGAATCACAAAGTGGTAAGCGCCCTCCCGAAGGTTAAGCTACCTACTTCTTTTGCAACCCACTCCCATGGTGTGACGGGCGGTGTGTACAAGGCCCGGGAACGTATTCACCGTGGCATTCTGATCCACGATTACTAGCGATTCCGACTTCATGGAGTCGAGTTGCAGACTCCAATCCGGACTACGACATACTTTATGAGGTCCGCTTGCTCTCGCGAGGTCGCTTCTCTTTGTATATGCCATTGTAGCACGTGTGTAGCCCTACTCGTAAGGGCCATGATGACTTGACGTCATCCCCACCTTCCTCCAGTTTATCACTGGCAGTCTCCTTTGAGTTCCCGGCCGAACCGCTGGCAACAAAGGATAAGGGTTGCGCTCGTTGCGGGACTTAACCCAACATTTCACAACACGAGCTGACGACAGCCATGCAGCACCTGTCTCAGAGTTCCCGAAGGCACGTTCGCATCTCTGCAAACTTCTCTGGATGTCAAGAGTAGGTAAGGTTCTTCGCGTTGCATCGAATTAAACCACATGCTCCACCGCTTGTGCGGGCCCCCGTCAATTCATTTGAGTTTTAACCTTGCGGCCGTACTCCCCAGGCGGTCGACTTAACGCGTTAGCTCCGGAAGCCACGCCTCAAGGGCACAACCTCCAAGTCGACATCGTTTACGGCGTGGACTACCAGGGTATCTAATCCTGTTTGCTCCCCACGCTTTCGCACCTGAGCGTCAGTCTTTGTCCAGGGGGCCGCCTTCGCCACCGGTATTCCTCCAGATCTCTACGCATTTCACCGCTACACCTGGAATTCTACCCCCCTCTACAAGACTCTAGCCTGCCAGTTTCGGATGCAGTTCCCAGGTTGAGCCCGGGGATTTCACATCCGACTTGACAGACCGCCTGCGTGCGCTTTACGCCCAGTAATTCCGATTAACGCTTGCACCCTCCGTATTACCGCGGCTGCTGGCACGGAGTTAGCCGGTGCTTCTTCTGCGAGTAACGTCAATTGCTGTGGTTATTAACCACAACACCTTCCTCCTCGCTGAAAGTACTTTACAACCCGAAGGCCTTCTTCATACACGCGGCATGGCTGCATCAGGCTTGCGCCCATTGTGCAATATTCCCCACTGCTGCCTCCCGTAGGAGTCTGGACCGTGTCTCAGTTCCAGTGTGGCTGGTCATCCTCTCAGACCAGCTAGGGATCGTCGCCTAGGTGAGCCGTTACCCCACCTACTAGCTAATCCCATCTGGGCACATCCGATGGCAAGAGGCCCGAAGGTCCCCCTCTTTGGTCTTGCGACGTTATGCGGTATTAGCTACCGTTTCCAGTAGTTATCCCCCTCCATCGGGCAGTTTCCCAGACATTACTCACCCGTCCGCCACTCGTCACCCAAGGAGCAAGCTCCTCTGTGCTACCGTTCGACTTGCATGTGTTAGGCCTGCCGCCAGCGTTCAATCTGAGCCATGATCAAACTCTTCAATTTAAGTTTGATGCTCGTGAATTAAACTTCGTAATGAATTACGTGTTCACTCAGAGACTTGGTATTCATTTTTCGTCTTGCGACGTTAAGAATCCGTATCTTCGAGTGCCCACACAGATTGTCTGATAAATTGTTAAAGAGCAGTGCCGCTTCGCTTTTTCTCAGCGGCGCGGGGTGTGCATATTACGCCATCCCGCTACAGAGTCAAGCGTTTATTTTCGCTTTTCTCCGCTGACCCGGCGGTTTGTAATCCGTTGTTCCGTGTCAGTGGAGGCGCATTATAGGGAGTTATTTCAGGCTGACAAGTTAAAAATACAAAAAACTTATCAAGCGGCTACTTTTCAACCGTTACATTGCTTTTCGCTTTGTTTTTAAACAAAAACGAGCCCCGCAGGGCTCGTTTATTGTCATTTTGTGACTTACTGCACTGCCACAATGCGATCGTCATTCACTTCCAGCCGAATCGTTTTGCCAGGAATCAGCTCACCAGACAGAATTTGCTGCGCCAGCGGGTTTTCGATCTGTTGCTGGATAGCACGTTTGAGTGGACGTGCGCCATACACCGGATCGTAACCATTCGCACTCAGCAGTTTAAGCGCCTCGTCAGAGATATGGATTTCATAGCCACGCTCTTCCAGACGTTTATACAGACGTTGCAGTTGGATCTGTGCAATAGAAGCAATGTGCTGCTCACCCAACGGATGGAATACAACAACTTCATCTATACGGTTGATGAATTCCGGGCGGAAATTATGGCTCACGACGCCCAGGACCATATCCTTCATGTGGCCGTAGTCCAGCTCACCGAAGCGTTCCTGAATCAGATCGGACCCCAGGTTCGAGGTCATGATGACAACCGTATTACGGAAGTCGACCGTTCTCCCCTGCCCGTCAGTCAGACGACCATCGTCAAGCACCTGCAACAGAATATTGAACACATCCGGGTGCGCTTTCTCCACTTCATCCAGCAGAATGACAGAGTAAGGACGACGACGTACCGCTTCTGTCAGATATCCACCTTCCTCATAGCCGACATATCCCGGAGGCGCCCCGACCAGACGAGACACCGAGTGTTTCTCCATAAACTCGGACATATCGATACGCACCATGGCATCATCACTGTCGAACATAAAGTTTGCCAGCGCTTTGCACAGTTCAGTTTTACCGACACCGGTTGGGCCGAGGAACAAGAACGAACCAATCGGGCGATTTGGATCGGACAAGCCAGCACGGCTACGACGGATGGCGTTAGAAACGGCTTCCACCGCTTCGTTCTGGCCAATCACGCGGCTGTGCAACTGCTGCTCCATACGCAACAGTTTTTCCCGTTCGCCTTCCAGCATGCGAGCAACCGGGATCCCGGTCCAGCGCGCCAGCACTTCTGCAATTTCTGCATCCGTGACTTTATTACGCAGCAGACGCATGGTTTTGCCTTCAGACTGGGTGGCTGCTTCCAGCTGTTTTTCCAGTTCAGGAATTTTGCCGTACTGCAGTTCAGACATCCGCGCCAGGTCGCCGACACGACGCGCCTGTTCGATGGCGATTTTCGCCTGCTCCAGCTCAGCCTTGATAGTTTGCGTTCCCGAAAGGGATGCTTTTTCAGCTTTCCACTCTTCTTCTAATTCAGAATACTGGCGCTCTTTATCGTCCAGCTCTTCGTTGAGCATCTCGAGACGTTTTTTACTCGCCTCATCAGACTCTTTCATTAATGCCTGCTGTTCCAGTTTGAGCTGGATAATCCGGCGGTCGAGTCTGTCGAGTTCCTCCGGCTTGGAGTCAATCTGCATACGAATGCTGGATGCCGCCTCATCGATAAGGTCGATAGCTTTGTCCGGCAACTGACGATCGGCAATATAGCGATGAGACAGCGTAGCTGCCGCAACAATCGCCGGGTCAGTGATCTGCACATGGTGGTGCAGCTCATAACGTTCTTTCAGGCCACGCAGAATCGCGATGGTGTCTTCTACTGAAGGTTCGGCTACAAATACTTTCTGGAAACGACGTTCCAGTGCCGCATCTTTTTCGATGTACTGGCGATATTCATCAAGCGTTGTTGCGCCTACACAGTGCAGTTCCCCGCGTGCCAGCGCAGGTTTCAGCATGTTCCCGGCGTCCATTGCGCCATCGGCTTTACCCGCCCCAACCATGGTATGCAACTCATCAATAAACAGGATGACATTGCCTTCCTGTTTCGAGAGATCGTTCAGCACGCCTTTTAAGCGTTCTTCAAACTCACCACGATATTTGGCCCCAGCCACCAGCGCGCCCATATCCAGCGCCAGCACACGGCGACCTTTTAAGCCTTCCGGCACTTCACCATTGATAATTCGTTGGGCCAGCCCTTCAACGATGGCCGTTTTACCAACACCTGGTTCGCCGATTAACACCGGGTTATTTTTAGTACGCCGCTGCAGTACCTGAATGGTACGGCGAATTTCTTCATCACGCCCGATAACCGGATCGAGTTTGCCCTGCTCGGCACGTTCGGTCAGGTCGACGGTATATTTTTTCAAGGCCTGACGTTGGTCTTCAGCCCCCTGGTCATTCACGCTTTCACCTCCACGCATTTGTTCAATTGCCTGAGTGATATTCGCGGTCGTCGCACCTGCTGATTTTAGTAAATCGGTCAGCGTACCGCGTGACTCAAGCGCCGCCAGTACGAACAGTTCTGACGAAATAAAGTTGTCCCCACGTTTTTGCGCCAGCTTGTCGCAAAGATTCAGTACACGCACCAGATCCTGAGAAGGCTGCACATCACCGCCGGTACCTTCTACCTGCGGCAACCGGCTCAACGCCTGGTCAATGGCTGTACGTAACTGGCCAGCATTAATGCCAGCAGACGTTAATAAAGGACGTACCGATCCCCCTTCCTGATTCAGCAAGGCGCTCATTAGATGAAGTGGTTCGATGAATTGATTGTCGTGCCCCAATGCGAGTGACTGGGCATCGGCAAGAGCAAGCTGGAATTTATTAGTAAGACGATCCAGACGCATAACTCCTCCCATAACAGGTCAAAATTGCTACTGGAGATTAAATGAGGTCATCCCTCAATTATTCAAGGTGAATGACCTGAATTATGTGAAAAGAAAATTACACGCACCGGATCGTCTTGATTCTTTAGGTTATATCAGCCAAATAAAACTTGCCATACGACCCGTGGTATTGTCGCGACGATAAGAGAAGAACGTCTCACTTTCGCTGAAGGTGCAACGGTCGCCACCGTAGATGTTCTCTACTCCGATATTTGCCAGACGCTGACGCGCAAGCTGGTAAATATTCGCCAGATATTTATCACCATGCGGTACAAATGCGAGGTCCGCTTGCGGATCTTTCGCCATGAACGCTGCGCGAACTTCTGCTCCCACTTCAAACGCGTTCGGGCCAATCGCCGGGCCTAGCCAGGCAATAATGTTTTCAGGTTTGTCGGCAAAACACGCCACCGTCTCTTCCAGCACGCCGGCGCATAATCCGCGCCAACCCGCATGTGCCGCCGCGACTTCCGTTCCAGCGCGATTGCAAAACAGCACCGGCAGACAGTCGGCCGTCATCACTGCACACACGGTGCCCGGCGTATTGCTGTAAGAAGCATCCGCACGTTTGGAGGCGTAAGGCTCGCCGGTCAGTTTCAGGACATCCTTACCGTGGACCTGCTCCAGCCAGACTGGCTTTGACGGCAGATTGCCCGCAGCAAACAGCCGCTTGCGGTTCTCTTCAACATGCTCCGGGTTGTCGCCGCAATGGGCGCCCAGATTCAGCGAATCATAAGGCGGCATGCTAACACCGCCAATACGGGTAGAACTACACGCCACAACACCTTGCGGTATCGGCCACTGCGGGACAATTAGCTTACTCATAGCCAGGCAATATCATCCTTATGTTCTTCGAAATCAGCGCGCATCACTTCAATCAATTGCACCATATCTTGTGGAATAGGTGCGTGCCATTCCATTTCGATACCTGAAATTGGGTGATATAAACGCAGCATAGTCGCGTGCAGCGCCTGACGATCGAACTTACGCAGAACGGAGATAAATTCGTCAGAAGCGCCTTTCGGTGGACGCGGACGACCGCCGTAGACCTGATCGCCCACCAGCGGATGGGTGATATGCGCCATGTGCACGCGGATCTGGTGCGTACGTCCGGTTTCCAGACGCAGCCGCAGACGCGTGTGCACACGGAAGTGTTCCATTATGCGATAGTGCGTCACCGCCGGTTTCCCCATTGGGTGTACCGCCATGTGCGTACGCTTGGTCGGGTGGCGGCTAATCGGTTCCTCAACGGTTCCGCCTGCCGTCATATGACCAATCGCCACGGCTTCGTACTCACGGGTAATTTCACGTAGTTGCAGCGACTCCACCAGACGCGTTTGCGCCGGAACGGTTTTTGCCACCACCATTAATCCGGTCGTGTCTTTATCCAGACGGTGCACGATACCAGCACGTGGAACATCCGCGATTGGCGGGTAGTAATGCAGTAATGCATTCAATACCGTGCCATCAGGATTACCGGCCCCCGGATGCACTACGAGGTCACGGGGTTTGTTGATGACAAGAATATCGTCATCTTCATAAACGATATCCAGTGGGATATCCTGAGGTTCAAAACGAACCTCTTCATCAATTTCTGCAGTGATGGAGACGCGCTCTCCACCCAACACTTTTTCTTTCGGTTTATCGCAAAGATTGCCATTTACCAGTACGCGCTGGTCAAGGATCCATTCTTTTATGCGCGATCGCGAATAATCAGGGAACAATTCGGCCAAAGCCTGATCTAAGCGTTGACCGAGCTGATTTTCGGAGACTGTTGCGGTGAGTTCTACTCGTTGTGCCATAAACTGCTTCTTCGTTTAACGTTGGGTTTTACGGCTTTGCCGTTTAATATAGTGTGCTATTGTAGCTGGTCTTAACCGGGAGCAGGAACAGAGAATCTCCCGTAAAACATTTTGAGGAAAGTCAAAACGTCATGACGCGCATGAAATATCTGGTGGCAGCAGCCACGTTGAGCCTGTTTTTGGCGGGTTGCTCTGGTTCAAAGGAAGAGGTGCCCGATAATCCGCCAAATGAAATCTACGCGACTGCTCAGCAAAAGCTGCAGGACGGTAACTGGAAACAGGCAATAACGCAATTAGAAGCGTTGGATAACCGTTATCCATTTGGACCGTATTCTCAGCAGGTGCAATTAGATCTCATCTACGCCTACTACAAAAACGCCGATCTGCCACTTGCTCAGGCTGCCATCGATCGTTTTATTCGTCTTAACCCGACACACCCTAACATTGATTATGTCATGTATATGCGTGGCCTGACCAATATGGCGTTGGATGATAGCGCACTGCAAGGATTCTTTGGTGTTGATCGCAGCGATCGCGATCCGCAACATGCCCGAGCTGCGTTTAATGACTTTTCCAAACTGGTACGTGGCTATCCGAACAGCCAGTACACCACTGACGCCACCAAACGTCTGGTATTCCTGAAAGACCGTCTGGCGAAGTATGAATATTCCGTTGTGGAATACTACACTGCCCGCGGTGCATGGGTTGCCGTGGTAAACCGTGTGGAAGGCATGCTGCGCGACTTCCCGGATACCCAGGCAACACGCAATGCCCTGCCGTTGATGGAAAATGCTTATCGCCAGATGCAGATGAATGCGCAGGCAGAAAAAGTAGCGAAAATCATTGCCGCCAACAGCAGCAATACCTGATTTATCTCAGAATGCAAACGGCAGCCCAAAGGCTGCCGTTTTTTTATCCGTAAACACCACAACTGAAGCGGTTTAGCTGCAACACATCTCATCAAATATGGCCTGCTTTCAGGTATTCCTCAAGTAAAAAATCGCTTGTTCCTGCGGTGCCTCACAAAAAGGTTTTCTTGACAAAAAGCGACAAAAAAATGTGATTAATATCACACATTTTGACATTAGGAACGGTATGCTGGAATCACCAAGACGGGAAAGACAAGAGGTAAAATTTATGACAATGAACATTACCAGTAAACAAATGGAAATTACTCCGGCAATTCGCCAGCATGTCGCAGACCGTCTCGCCAAACTCGAAAAATGGCAAACTCATCTGATTAATCCACATATCATTCTGTCTAAGGAGCCGCAGGGTTTCATTGCTGATGCCACCATCAATACACCGAACGGACATCTGGTCGCCAGCGCAAAACACGAGGATATGTACACCGCAATTAACGATTTGATCAACAAGCTGGAACGGCAGCTCAATAAAGTGCAGCACAAAGGCGAAGCCCGTCGTGCAACAACTTCAGTCAAAGACGCCAACTTCGTCGAAGCAGAAGAAGAGTAGTCCCTTACATTGAGTGTATCGCCAACGCGCCTTCGGGCGCGTTTTTTGTTGACAGGGTGAAAACAGTACGGGTACTTTACTGACGTAGCCAAAGGAAAATTACATGAAACTTGTCCCGTTCTTCTTCGCATTCTTTTTTACCTTCCCCTGAATGGGAGGCGTTTCGTCGTGTGATAAAGAATGCGAAGACGAACAATAAGGCCTCCCACAACGGGGGGCCTTTTTTATTGATAACAAGAAAGGCAACACTATGACATCGGAAAACCCATTGCTGGCGCTGCGCGATAAGATCAGCACGCTGGATGAAAAATTACTGGCCCTGCTGGCTGAGCGACGTGGACTGGCCGTAGAAGTTGGCAAAGCTAAGCTGCTTTCGCATCGTCCAGTTCGTGATATCGACCGTGAGCGCGATCTGTTGGACCGACTGATTCAGCTTGGCAAAGCACATCATCTTGATGCTCACTACATCACTCGCCTGTTCCAGCTCATAATCGAAGACTCCGTCCTGACTCAGCAGGCACTGCTCCAGCAGCATCTGAACAAAATTAACCCGCACTCAGCACGCGTAGCTTTCCTCGGGCCAAAAGGGTCATATTCTCATCTTGCCGCACGTCAGTATGCTGCCCGCCATTTTGAACAATTTATAGAAAGCGGCTGCGCGAAATTTGCCGATATCTTTAATCAGGTCGAAACCGGACAAGCTGACTATGCAGTGGTTCCGATTGAAAACACCAGTTCCGGTGGGATTAACGACGTTTACGACCTGCTACAGCACACCAGCCTGTCTATCGTTGGCGAGATGACTATCACGATTGACCACTGCCTACTGGTGTCCGGCACGACAGATCTCGAGACCATTGAAACGGTATATAGCCATCCGCAGCCATTCCAGCAGTGCAGCAAATTCCTGAGTCGTTACCCGCACTGGAAGATTGAGTACACCGAAAGCACCTCGGCGGCGATGGAAAAAGTTGCGCAGGCTAACTCACCGCGCGTGGCGGCTCTGGGGAGCGAAGCCGGAGGCGTACTATACGGTTTGCAGGTTCTCGAGCATATCGAAGCTAATCAGACGCAAAACATCACCCGCTTCGTGGTACTGGCGCGCAAGGCAATCAATGTTTCCGATCAGGTGCCAGCAAAAACCACGTTGCTGATGGCGACAGGACAACAAGCCGGTGCGCTGGTAGAAGCTCTGCTGGTACTGCGCAACCATAATCTGATTATGACTAAACTGGAGTCACGCCCGATTCACGGCAATCCGTGGGAAGAAATGTTTTATCTTGATATCCAGGCCAACCTGGAATCACCCCAGATGCAAAAAGCATTGAAGGAGTTAGGTGAGATTACGCGCTCGATGAAAGTACTTGGCTGCTATCCAAGTGAGAATGTGGTGCCGGTCGATCCAAGCTAACGTTTGACAATGCCGGATGGCGCTACGCTTATCCGGCATTCTTTAGCCGATCCTTGTATGACTGATACAACGCATCAGCGTTGCCATCAAGCATCGTATTTATTGGCGACTATCGTTAGCCTGGCGCAACAAAGTACGGCTTTCGTTCTGGAAGCGTTTCGCATAATCACCAAACCAGTGCTCCACCTTACGGAAGCTGTCGATGAACGCTTGCTTATCGCCCTGCTCCAGTAAACCGATCGCCTCACCAAAACGTTGGTAGTAGCGTTTGATCAGCGCAAGGTTACTCTCAGACGACATAATGATATCGGCATAGAGCTGCGGATCCTGGGCAAACAGACGTCCGACCATCGCCAGTTCAAGGCGATAAATCGGCGAAGAGAGTGCCAGTAACTGCTCCAGTTGAACATTCTCTTCCGCTAAATGCAGACCGTAAGCAAAGGTCGCAAAGTGACGCAATGCCTGAATAAATGCCATGTTCTGGTCGTGTTCAACAGCACTGATCCGATGCAGTCGCGCACCCCACACCTGAATCTGTTCCAGAAACCACTGATAAGCTTCCGGCTGACGCCCGTCACACCAGACGACAACCTGCTTTGCCAGACTGCCGCTGTCCGGGCCAAACATGGGGTGTAATCCCACCACCGGGCCGTCGTGCGCCGCCAGCATCGCCTGCAAAGGACCATTTTTCACCGAAGCCAGATCCACCAGGATGCAGTCGGACGGCAGACGCGGTAATTTGGCGATCACCTGCTCAGTGACGTGGATCGGCACACTGACGATCACCATGCCAGCATCAGAGACGATCTCCGGCGCACGATCCCAGTCCTGCTGTTCCAGGATCCGTACCTGATAACCTGACAGGGTGAGCATTTTTTCGAACAGACGTCCCATCTGACCGCCGCCGCCGACAATCACCACCGGTCGCAGAGAAGGACAAAGCGTTTTAAATCCTTTGTCGTTCTCACTGGAGTAAGACTCGCGCATAACCCGGCGCAGCACATCTTCAATCAGGTCCGGCGGCACGCCAAGGGCTTCCGCTTCCGCCCGGCGGGAGGCCAGCATAGAGGCTTCCCGTTCCGGCACGTAGATAGGCAGCCCAAAGCGGCTTTTTACTTCACCGACTTCGGCCACCAGCTCCAGGCGACGTGCCAGTAAACCCAGCAGCGCCTTGTCGACTTCATCAATTTGATCGCGTAATGCGGTCAATTCAGCAACCATAACCAACCTCTTATGCTACACGCGCCGACAGCTGGCCGTTTAAATCCTGGCTAATTTCACGCAGTAGCGCATCCGTCATTTCCCAGCTAATGCAGGCATCAGTTACAGACACGCCGTATTTCATTTCGCTACGCGGCTGTTCAGAAGACTGGTTACCTTCGTGAATATTACTTTCAATCATCAAGCCAATGATCGAGCGATTGCCATCTTTGATTTGTGCAATCACGGATTCAGCCACGGCAGGCTGGCGGCGGTAATCTTTATTGGAGTTACCATGACTGCAATCTACCATCAGAGAAGGTCGTAGTCCCGCCTGCTCCATCTCTTTTTCGCACTGGGCGACATCTGCCGGGCTGTAGTTCGGCGCTTTACCACCGCGCAGGATCACGTGACCGTCCGGGTTACCCTGAGTTTGCAGCAGTGCAACCTGTCCAGCCTGGTTAATACCAACAAAGCGGTGCGACTGTGCCGCCGCGCGCATCGCGTTAATGGCGGTCGCCAGGCTACCGTCAGTACCGTTCTTAAAGCCGACCGGCATCGAAAGACCGGAAGCCATTTCGCGGTGAGTCTGCGATTCCGTGGTACGCGCACCGATTGCAGACCAGCTAAACAGATCGCCCAGGTATTGCGGGCTATTGGGATCCAGCGCTTCAGTTGCCAGCGGTAGTCCCATATTCACCAGTTCAAGCAGCAGCTGACGCGCAATTTTCAGGCCGGCTTCAACATCAAAAGAGCCATCCATATGAGGATCGTTAATTAACCCTTTCCAGCCGACGGTGGTACGGGGTTTTTCAAAATAGACGCGCATCACCAGGTAGAGGCTATCGCTGACCTCTGCGGCAAGGGCTTTAAACCGACGAGCGTACTCAATAGCCATTTCAGGATCGTGAATGGAACACGGGCCACATACCACCAGCAGGCGCGGATCGCGACCAGAGATAATATCTGAAATGGTTTTGCGTGACTGGGAGATTTGCGCTTCTTGCGCCTGGCTCAGCGGGAATTCAGCTTTCAGCTGTTCCGGAGTCATCAGAACCTGTTCGTCAGTAATATGTACGTTGTTCAGCGCGTCTTTTTGCATGATGGTGATCCTGTTTAGCTCGTTTGCGATAGTTGATCCTCAGCGAGGAGGTGATAACGATAACACAACAGGTAAAGATTTCAATCCACAAACCGTAAATTTTAATTTACAGTATGCAATTTAATGACAAAACACGCCCTCCAATGTGTACATTAAAATTTACACCATCCGATATTGAGATCCACTATGCTTAAAAAAACGAGGGAGTACAGGCAATGAAGCAACTCATCAGCACCCTATTTCTATTACTTCTTAGCGGATGTCAGATAGATCCTTATACCCACGCCCCCACATGGACGGGAACCGCCTGGTACGACGCCGGAATACAAGATGCCATTTCGGGGTATGCCGTTAAAGATAATGAAACTCTTGCCGACAACTACAATGACCCCGAAGTCGATCGTACGGAATATCTTAAGGGTTATGCCGAGGGACAACGTAAAATCTGCCAGCCGGATTTTGTTTACGCCAGAGGTTTGACCGGGAAAACCTTTCCCCCAAGTTGTGATACGGTCGAAAATATTGACCAGTTACACAGTGCCTGGCAAAAAGGAGCAAATGAAGGTGCAGCCTCAATAAGATTAAATTAAACAATAGCTTATATTTTATAAATCACTAAGACTTAACTTAAATTACTAATAGCTTTCAACCTGGCATAATGACGGCTTAGTAAAATAATGTTATTTTGTCCTAAATAATCTTGAATGTATTTCGACGTTTTACGGCAAACGCTGGTAGGTAACTATTCATGAGCTATTCTTACCGACTCATACTTCTACTGGCACTGCTCCTGACCGGATTACCGCTGTACGCCCAAAGCGTTACGGAAGAAGCAAAATCTGTACGCGCTATGGTTTCCGGCATCGTCAGTTATACGCGCTGGCCTGCACTGTCCGGGCCCCCCAAACTGTGTATTTTCTCTTCATCGCGTTTTTCCAGTGTCCTGGGAGATACCAGTGCCGGAGCATTACCCTATCTTCCCGTCATCATTCGTACGGAACAAGAAATATTAGTTTCGCAGTGTGATGGCTTTTATTTTGGAAAAGAATCCCCTACTTATCAGGTGGAATTAAAGAATAAATATCCGTCTAAGGCATTGCTATTAATTGCCGAACAGAACCCCGAATGCGTTATTGGCAGCGCCTTTTGCCTCATAATTAAAGATGAAGATGTGAGATTTTCCGTAAATATGGATTCCCTTTCACGCAGTGGCGTAAGGGTCAGTCCGGACGTATTAATGCTTGCACGGAATCAGAAGCATGGATAAGGGCCATTCTCCCATAACACGCCCGACGTTTAAGCGGACATTACGGCGTATCAGCATAATCAGCGTTCTGGTAACTATGACGCTGATCTGGCTGCTGCTCAGCATTTCTTCGGTGCTGGCATTGAGACAGTATGCGCAAAAGAACCTGGATCTGACCGCAGCAACTATGACCCGCACGCTTGAAGCAGCATTAGTTTTTTCTGATGGCTTCGCGGCCACTGAAACGCTGGCAGCACTGGGCCAGCAGGGGCAATTTTCCGTTGCAGAAGTTCGTAATAAAAACCAGAAGGTGATCGCCACCTGGCGCTATAACGCGCAGGATACCACTGAAAAAATCAGCGGACTTATCAGCCACTGGCTGTTTCCCCAACCGGTCACTCAACCTATTTTGCATAATGGCAACGTCATCGGCGAAGTACGATTGACTGCGCGCGATAGCGTTATCAGCCATTTCATCTATTTGTCGCTGGCCGTCCTTACCGGGTGCATTCTGTTGGCCTCTGGCATTGCATTAATGCTCACTCGTTATTTACATAATGGCGTCGTGGAAGCCCTGCAAAATATAACCGAGGTGGTACATGATGTTCGTACCAACCGTAACTTTTCACGGCGCGTTTCAGAAGAGCGCATTGAAGAGTTTCACCTTTTTGCCCAGGACTTTAATAGTCTGCTGGACGAGATGGAGGAGTGGCAACTTAAACTGCAGGCAAAGAACGCCCAGCTTTTGCGTACGGCGCTACACGATCCGCTGACCGGCCTGGCGAATCGCGCCGCATTTCGCAGCAGCATTAACGCCCTGATGAATGACCATGCCGCCCACAGCAGCTCCGCACTGTTATTCCTTGATGGTGATAATTTTAAATTTATTAATGATACCTGGGGCCACGCAGCGGGGGATCGGGTCCTGATTGAAGTTGCAAACAGGCTGTCCGAGTTTGGTGGTAATCGACATCACCCCTACAGACTTGGCGGCGATGAGTTCGCTATGGTGCTGTACAGCGTTCACTCTGAATACGAAGTTCAGCGGATCTGCGCGGCACTATCACACGAGTTTAACCGACCTTTTGACCTGCATAACGGTCATCAGGCAAGCATGACACTCAGCATTGGTTTTGCGCTGACGTGGGAACATGCCTCTGCCGAGAAATTACAAGAACTTGCCGATAAAAATATGTATCAGGCCAAAAATTTGCGTTCTGAACGCATTATTAAAAAATAAGGACTTACACATGCTAAAACGTCTATCATCCCCGTTTCTTCTGCTTTTACTGATTTTGGCAGGCTGTCAGGCACCTCAGGGAAAATTTACCCCGGAGCAAATTGCAGCCATGAAATCGTACGGATTTACCGAAGCTTCCGGAGACTGGTCTCTTGGTCTGTCTGACAACATCCTGTTTGATAAAAACGACTATAAGCTCCGCCCTGAAAGTGAAAAGCAGATCCAGGAAATGGCATCCAAACTGGCAGCTACCGGGTTAAACCATGCGCGTATGGATGGTCATACCGATAACTACGGCGAAGACAGCTACAACGAAGCGCTGTCGCTCAAACGCGCGAATGTGGTTGCCGATGCGTGGGCACAGGGCGCCAACATTCCCCGCACTAATCTGACAACGCAGGGACTCGGGAAGAAATACCCGATCGCCAGTAATCAGACGTCAAAAGGTCGTGCTGAAAACCGCCGGGTTGCAGTCGTGATCGCTACGCCGTAAAAGTCCTCAACTGGCTGCGCGCCGCGCAGCCATCCAATTGCAATAAAACAAAAGAATAAGGTCGGAATAAAAAAAGGGCCAGCCTTTCGGCCAGCCCTTTTCTAACAGGATGTCGCTTGCGCGAATCTTAGTTAAGACGCTCTTTGATACGAGCAGACTTACCAGTGCGCTCACGCAGGTAGTACAGTTTAGCTTTACGAACAGCACCACGACGTTTAACAGCAATGCTGTCAACTACCGGAGAGTGAGTCTGGAAGACACGCTCAACGCCTTCGCCGTTGGAAATTTTACGAACAGTGAATGCAGAGTGCAGACCGCGGTTACGAATAGCGATAACCACGCCCTCGAATGCCTGCAGACGTTTTTTGGAACCTTCAACAACCCATACTTTCACTTCCACGGTATCACCCGGACGGAAGGAAGGTACGTCCTGCTTCATCTGCTCTTGTTCAAGTTGCTTAATAATGTTGCTCATAATTTAATCTCTTATCCTGGGTAAACTGATATTTGGGGGTCTCAGACCAGCCCATCATGTTTATGCTGCTGTTATGCGTGTTCCGTTTTGAACTCCGCCAGCAACCTTGCTTGCTCTTCAGTCAGAGCCAGGTTTTCCAGAAGTTCAGGTCTTCTAAGCCAGGTCCGGCCCAGCGACTGTTTTAAACGCCAGCGACGTATCTCAGCGTGGTTCCCCGACAGTAACACTGCCGGTACTTCCATCTGTTCTAACACTTCAGGTCGGGTATAGTGCGGGCAATCCAGCAACCCATCAGCAAACGAATCTTCGATTGCCGAAGCTTCATGACCCAGAACTCCCGGAATAAACCGAGAAACGGAGTCGATCAGCGTCATTGCCGGTAACTCACCACCGCTGAGAACGTAATCGCCGATTGACCATTCTTCGTCAATTTCGGTTTGAATCACGCGCTCATCTATTCCTTCATAGCGACCACACACCAGAATCAGCTTTTGATTCGTGGCCAGTTCGCTAACGCCCGCTTGATCAAGCTTGCGTCCCTGAGGTGACAGATAAATCACCTTTGCGCCTTCACCAGCCGCAGCTTTTGCTGCATGAATGGCGTCCCGTAAAGGTTGCACCATCATTAACATCCCCGGTCCGCCGCCGTAAGGACGATCGTCCACGGTACGGTGCCGGTCATGAGTAAAGTCACGAGGACTCCAGCTCTGGATGTTCAGCAGGCCATTTTTTACTGCCCGGCCAGTTACCCCGTAATCGGTAATTGCGCGGAACATTTCTGGAAACAGGCTAACGATACCTATAAACACAAGCCAATCCCCATAACGCCGACTTTTACCGTTTATCCGGTGGTTTAAAAACCAGGATCCCAATCTACTTCGATAGTACGAGTAGCGAGATCGACTTTCTTGATAACCTGCCCATCGAGGAACGGTACAAGACGTTCCTTGATACCAAACGCATCTTTCAGGTTTGCCTTAATGACAATGACGTCATTCGAACCGGTTTCCATCATATCGACGACTTTACCGAGATCGTAACCTTCAGTGGTCACTACCTGGCAGCCCATAAGGTCTTTCCAGTAGTAGGAACCATCTTCCAGCGCTGGCAACTGCGAGGAATCCACGACAATTTCGCAATTAGTCAGTAGATTCGCCGAATCACGATCGTCAACGCCTTTCAGCTTGATGATCAGATCCTGATTGTGGTGCTTCCAGCTTTCCAGCTGTACTTGCTGCCACTGACCCGCCTTCTGGATAAACCAGGGCTGATAGTCAAAAATGCTTTCGGCGTCTTCAGTGGAAGAAAACACTCTGAGCCAACCACGGATACCGTAAGAAGACCCCATTTTCCCCAAAACGATGGGTTCCACAGGAGCCTGCGCGGCGAGTTGCTTGCTCATCATGACCACCGTGACAGATTAAGCTGCTTTGTTTGCTGCTTTGATCAGCGTAGCTACGCGATCAGAAATAGTCGCGCCCTGGCCAACCCAGTGAGCGATGCGATCCAGATCCAGGCGAGTGCCTTCTTCTTTTTCGCTAGCGATTGGGTTAAAGAAGCCAACGCGCTCGATGAAGCGACCGTTGCGTGCATTACGGCTGTCGGTAACAACAACCTGGTAGAACGGACGCTTTTTAGCGCCGTGACGAGCTAAACGAATAGTAACCATAACATCCTCTTGTGTGAATAAAACACCCAGGCCCCATCGAGGAACGGAGCCCGGGTGTCATATTAAAAGCCCGAAAATTTTACTGATTTCTGGGAAAAAAGCAATCAACATGTGATGAGGCTTTATACCAGGGCGTTACCATTGCAGCCAGTTTGGCGTCGGCGTGCGCGCAGAAAGCGGAACGTACATGCAGTACGTGAGCATTTCGAGCCCACCCCGACGTCAAAAAGGCAAATTAGGTAGCCCGATATATTTATCTACCAGGGAAGCCTGGCGGCATCATACCCTTCATGCCACGCATCATCTTCGCCATACCGCCTTTCTTCATTTTCTTCATCATGCGCTGCATGTCGTCGAACTGTTTCAGAAGGCGGTTTACGTCCTGTACCTGCATACCGCAGCCGGCAGCAATACGGCGTTTACGGGAACCTTTGATGATTTCCGGCTTAGCGCGTTCTTTCATCGTCATCGAGTTGATGATGGCTTCCATACGCACCAGCACTTTATCGTCCATCTGCGATTTCACGTTGTCTGGGATCTGCCCCATGCCCGGAAGCTTGCCCATCAGGCTTGCCATGCCGCCCATGTTTTTCATCTGGTTGAGCTGCTCAAGGAAATCGTTGAGATCGAAGCCGTCGCCTTTTTTCAGCTTGCTGGCTAATTTCTCTGCCTGCGCGCGGTCAACCTTGCTTTCGATATCTTCGATCAGCGACAGCACGTCACCCATGCCGAGAATACGCGAAGCAATACGATCCGGGTGGAACGGCTCCAGCGCTTCGGTTTTCTCGCCGACGCCGAGGAATTTAATCGGCTTGCCGGTGATATGACGAATAGAGAGCGCCGCACCACCACGAGCATCACCATCAACTTTGGTCAGCACGACACCGGTTAACGGCAGCGCTTCGTTGAAGGCTTTTGCGGTATTCGCGGCATCCTGACCGGTCATGGCGTCGACCACAAACAGCGTTTCAACCGGCTTGATAGAAGCGTGGACCTGTTTGATTTCGTCCATCATCGCTTCATCAACGTGCAGGCGACCGGCGGTATCCACCAGCAGCACGTCGTAGAATTTGAGTTTGGCTTCTTTCAGCGCGGCGTTAACGATATCGACCGGCTTCTGGCCGACATCCGACGGGAAGAAGTCCACACCGACCTGCTCGGCCAGCGTTTCCAGCTGTTTTATCGCCGCCGGGCGATAAACGTCCGCGGAGACCACCAGCACTTTCTTCTTGTGCTTCTCACGCAGGAATTTCCCCAGCTTACCGACGCTGGTCGTTTTACCCGCCCCCTGCAGACCAGCCATCAGCACAACGGCTGGCGGCTGTGCAGCCAGATTCAGGGTCTGGTTTTCTTCGCCCATTGCCGCAACCAGTTCGTTACGGACAATCTTGACGAACTCCTGACCCGGCGTCAGGCTTTTGTTAACTTCATGACCAACCGCTTTCTCTTTTACGCGATTGATAAACTCACGCACTACCGGCAGCGCTACGTCAGCCTCCAGCAGCGCCATGCGCACTTCGCGCAGCGTCTCTTTAACGTTGTCTTCAGTAAGGCGTCCACGGCCACTGATATTGCGCAGCGTGCGCGACAAACGATCGGTTAAATTATCAAACATTGTCTCTCGCCTGGGGTGGAAACGGTCGGTCGCGACAGCGACACATCAACAGAAATTTGTCGCAGTATAACATGAAGCCGCCTTTGTTGTTATGCAACGGTTGGAGCAGCGGTCACGTAACGCTATACTGCTTTTCTTTATCACTGGCCAACTGTCGACACCTATATGCCCGTTTTTGCTCTGCTCGCCCTTGTCGCCTACTCAGTCAGCCTCGCGCTGATTATTCCCGCTCTGCTGCAAAAAAACAGCGGCTGGCGGCGTATGGCTATTCTCTCTGCGGTCGTCGCGCTGGTAAGTCATGCTATCGCCCTGGAAGCGCGAATTCTGCCCGGCGGTGAAAGCGGACAAAACCTGAGTCTGTTGAACGTCGGCTCACTGGTTAGCCTGATGATCTGTACGGTAATGACCATCGTCGCTTCCCGCAATCGTGGCTGGCTATTGCTGCCCATTGTCTACGCCTTTGCGCTAATCAACCTGGCCTTCGCCACGTTTATGCCGAACGAGTTCATCACCCATCTCGAAGCTACACCGGGCATGATGATTCACATCGGGCTATCGCTATTCGCTTACGCCACGCTGATTATCGCCGCACTGTATGCGCTGCAACTGGCATGGATCGACTACCAGTTGAAAAACAAAAAACTGGCCTTCAGCAATGAGATGCCGCCGCTAATGAGTATTGAGCGGAAAATGTTTCATATCACCCAAATTGGCGTGGTTCTGCTGACGCTCACCCTGTGCACTGGCCTGTTTTACATGCATAACCTGTTCAGTACCGAGAACATTGATAAAGCCGTTCTCTCTATCGTGGCATGGTTTGTCTATATCGTTCTGTTGTGGGGGCATTACCATGAAGGCTGGCGCGGACGTCGCGTCGTATGGTTTAACGTCGCAGGCGCAGGCATTCTAACGCTGGCCTATTTCGGCAGTCGTATCCTGCAGCAGTTCGTGAGTTAAATCTTTAAGGAACCCTACGTGGAACACATCTCCACCACCACGCTCATTGTCACGCTTCTCATCATGGTGGTCATTTCCGCCTATTTTTCCGGTTCTGAAACCGGAATGATGACCCTGAATCGCTATCGTCTACGTCATCGGGCCAAGCAGGGAAATCGTCAGGCAAAACGCGTTGAAAAGCTACTTCGTAAGCCGGACCGCCTGATAAGCCTGGTGCTCATCGGTAATAATCTGGTGAATATTCTGGCCTCCGCGCTCGGCACCATTGTCGGTATGCGCCTGTATGGCGATGCGGGTGTCGCCATTGCCACTGGGGTACTGACGTTTGTCGTGCTGGTTTTTGCCGAAGTACTGCCCAAGACTATTGCCGCGCTGTATCCGGAAAAAGTCGCCTATCCGAGCAGTGTACTGCTGGCTCCACTGCAGATTCTGATGATGCCGTTGGTGTGGCTACTCAACACCATCACGCGGCTACTTATGCGCATGATGGGCATCAAAACGGATATCGTGGTGAGCGGTTCGCTGAGTAAAGATGAACTGCGAACGCTGGTGAATGAATCGCGCTCGCAAATCTCACGCCGTAACCAGGATATGCTGCTGTCAGTGCTGGATCTGGAAAAAGTCAGCGTCGATGACATCATGATCCCGCGTAACGAAATCATCGGCATTGATATTAACGATGACTGGAAGTCAATCGTGCGTCAGCTTTCGCACTCTCCACACGGCCGTATTGTGCTGTACCGCGACTCGCTGGACGACGCCATCAGTATGCTGCGCGTACGTGAAGCCTGGCGATTGATGGCAGAGAAAAAAGAGTTCACCAAAGAGACCATGTTACGTGCCGCCGACGAAATTTATTACGTCCCGGAAGGTACGCCTCTCAGCACCCAGCTCATTAAGTTTCAGCGAAACAAGAAGAAAGTGGGTCTGGTTGTTAATGAATATGGCGATATTCAGGGGCTGGTCACGGTCGAAGATATTCTGGAAGAGATTGTCGGCGACTTCACCACCTCAATGTCACCCACGCTTGCCGAAGAGGTAACGCCGCAGAATGATGGCTCGGTGATCATTGACGGCAGCGCCAACGTTCGTGAAATCAATAAGGCGTTTAACTGGCACCTGCCGGAAGATGATGCACGTACCGTGAATGGTATTATTCTTGAAGCACTGGAAGAGATCCCGGTTGCTGGCACGCGTGTGCGTATTGGACAGTACGATATCGATATTCTCGACGTGCAGGACAATATGATTAAACAGGTGCAGGTATTGCCGGTCAAACCGCTACGGGAAAGCGTGTCGGACCAGTGAGAATAATTCAGGCCGGGTAGCGCGTGAGCATTACCCGGCCTGAAGGCTGATTAGCCTTTGGCTTTCGCCACAGAGACCATCGCGGCGCGGATGGTACGTCCGTTCAGGGTATAGCCTTTCTGCATTACCATCAGCACATTACCGGCAGCAACGTCGTCGGACTCTACCATTGCAATTGCCTGGTGCACGTTCGGGTCCATCGGCACATCGATATCCGCAACCACCTGTACACCAAACTTCGCCACGACATCCAGCATTGACTTACGGGTCAGCTCAATACCTTCAACCATCGCCGCCATAGCGTCATTATCTTTATCCGCCACTTCCAACGCGCGGTCCAGGCTATCCAGCACCGGCAGCAGTTCGTTGACGAATTTTTCCAGCGCAAACTTATGCGCTTTTTCTACGTCCAGTTCGGTACGACGACGCAGGTTTTCCATTTCCGCTTTGATACGCAACACGCTGTCGCGCTCGCGAGTTTCGGCCTCAGCAAGCTGAGCTTCCAGATTCGCAATTTTTTCATCGCGCGGATCCACCTGCTCAGCAGAAGCGTCTGATTCAACCGCCTCAACTTCTTCGTGCTGATCCATGATAATTTCTTCCGGGGCTTGCCCCTCAGGCGTTTTCTGTTCTTTACTACTCATGAATTTCTCCGCGTTTTTTTCGCATTCATCTCGCTAACTTGGCTTATTATGGGGATCAGATTCAGGGATTCAAGGGAAGTACTCACATTGTCACTAATCTTCGTTACAAGGACCTCGAGAAAATGAACAAACATTTCAAGTGTATTGGCATTGTGGGGCATCCACGTCACCCCACTGCACTGACCACACATGAAATGCTCTACCGTTGGCTGTGCACCAAAGGTTATGAGGTTATCGTTGAGCAACAAATCGCCCACGAACTGCAGCTGAAAAATGTGAAAACCGGCACGCTCGCAGAGATTGGCCAACAGGCAGACCTCGCCGTGGTAGTCGGCGGCGACGGCAATATGCTGGGCGCCGCACGCACCCTGGCACGTTATGACATCAAGGTAATTGGCATTAACCGCGGCAACCTCGGTTTTTTGACCGACCTTGACCCAGACAATGCCCAACAACAGTTAGCTGACGTGCTGGAAGGCCACTACATCAGCGAAAAGCGCTTTTTACTCGAAGCTCAGGTGTGTCAACAGGATTGCCAGAAGCGCATTAGCACTGCCATCAATGAAGTTGTGCTGCACCCCGGGAAAGTGGCGCACATGATTGAATTTGAAGTCTATATCGATGAAATTTTTGCCTTCTCCCAACGTTCAGATGGGCTGATTATCTCGACGCCGACCGGCTCTACCGCCTACTCGCTCTCAGCCGGAGGCCCAATTCTGACGCCTTCTCTGGATGCCATTACGCTGGTACCCATGTTTCCGCATACACTTTCCGCGCGACCGCTGGTGATCAACAGTAGCAGCACCATTCGCCTGCGCTTTTCCCATCGCCGTAACGATCTGGAAATCAGCTGTGACAGCCAAATCGCCCTACCTATACAGGAAGGTGAAGACGTATTGATTCGCCGCTGTGATTATCATCTGAACCTGATACATCCAAAAGATTACAGCTATTTCAACACATTAAGCACTAAGCTTGGTTGGTCAAAAAAATTATTCTAATTTAACGCCAACCTCTTTACTGTATAAAAAACCAGTTTATACTGTATGAAATCACAGTCATGGTTTTTCATACAGGAAAACAGCTATGTTGGCA
The DNA here is from genome assembly GCF_030337065.1 of Citrobacter sp. Cb004. Taxonomy (NCBI): domain Bacteria; kingdom Pseudomonadati; phylum Pseudomonadota; class Gammaproteobacteria; order Enterobacterales; family Enterobacteriaceae; genus Citrobacter; species Citrobacter sp. Cb004. Next base: position 22,312 of record NZ_JAOWCH010000052.1, read on the forward strand.
CAACTGACCATCAGCAATTTTGCTATCGTTCGTGAACTTGAGATCGATTTCCAGAACGGAATGACCGTTATCACCGGTGAGACCGGTGCGGGTAAGTCCATTGCCATTGATGCTCTCGGTTTGTGTCTGGGCGGACGAGCAGACGCAGACATGGTGCGTGCAGGCGCCATGCGAGCCGACCTCTGCGCCCGTTTTGCCTTAAAAGATACCCCCGCAGCCCTGCGCTGGCTGGAAGAGAACCAGCTTGAGGAAGGCCGTGAGTGTTTGCTGCGTCGCGTTATCAGCAGCGATGGCCGCTCCCGTGGGTTTATTAACGGAACCGCTGTTCCGTTATCGCAGTTGCGCGAGCTGGGCCAGTTACTTATTCAAATCCATGGCCAGCATGCGCATCAGCTCCTGACAAAATCAGAACACCAAAAATCCCTGCTTGATGGTTACGCCAATGAAGCGTCTCTGACCCAGGAAATGGCTGCGCGCTACCAACTATGGCACCAAAGTTGTCGTGACCTGGCGCATCATCAGCAACAAAGCCTGGAACGCGCAGCCCGGGCGGAATTGTTGCAATACCAGTTAAAGGAACTGAACGAATTCAATCCGCAGCCGGGTGAGTTTGAGCAAATTGATGAAGAGTACAAGCGCCTGGCTAACAGTGGGCAATTGCTCACCACCAGCCAACAGGCGCTGGCTATCCTGGCTGATGGTGAAGACATCAATCTGCAAAGCCAACTGTACACCGCAAAACACCTGGTCACTGAACTGGCAGGCATGGACGGCAAACTTTCAGGTATTCTGGATATGCTGGAAGAGGCCACCATCCAGCTCAGCGAAGCCAGCGACGAGCTGCGCCACTATTGCGATCGTCTGGATTTAGACCCTAACCGCTTGTTCGAACTCGAACAGCGTATCTCCAGGCAAATCTCGTTGGCGCGTAAGCATCATGTTGCCCCTGAAGTGCTGCCACAGTTCTATCAGTCGTTGCTGGATGAACAACAGCAACTGGACGATCAGGCCGACTCGCTCGAAACCTTAACCCTGGCAGTGAACAATCACCACCTGCAGGCGCTGGAAACGGCAAAAATGCTGCACCAACAGCGTCAGCATTATGCGCAGGAACTGGGACAACTTATTACAGAGAGCATGCATGCTCTCTCGATGCCGCACGGTGTCTTTTGCATTGATGTGAAATTTGAGGAGCACCATCTGAGCGCAGACGGTGCCGATCGCGTAGAGTTTAAAGTGACCACTAACCCAGGTCAGCCGTTACAGCCAATTGCGAAAGTCGCTTCCGGCGGGGAACTGTCACGTATTGCGCTGGCTATTCAGGTCATTACAGCACGTAAGATGGAAACGCCTGCGCTAATTTTCGATGAGGTGGATGTTGGTATCAGCGGCCCGACGGCTGCGGTAGTGGGTAAAATGTTGCGACAGTTGGGCGAGTCAACGCAGGTAATGTGTGTTACTCACCTGCCGCAGGTTGCTGGCTGTGGTCATCAACATTTCTATGTCAGCAAAGAAACAGATGGCGCGATGACGGAAACACACATGCAGCCGCTTGATAAACGCGCTCGCCTGCAGGAATTAGCCCGTCTACTTGGCGGTAGCGAAGTGACGCGCAATACCCTCGCAAATGCAAAAGAACTGCTGGCGGCATAAACTTTTTTACCTTGTGAAGGTCTGAGTTCAACATAAAATCGCCGACCGACCCGACAGCAAAAGGTTTTAAAGTGGTGAAAGGTCTATTATCATCGGCATATTACATATGAGCCGCGTACTGCTCGGGCCCGAAAAGGAATCAAATCACTATGCGCTGTAAAACGCTGACTGCTGCTGCAGCAGTACTACTGATGTTGACTGCAGGCTGTTCCACTCTGGAGCGAGTGGTTTACCGCCCTGACATCAACCAGGGAAATTATCTGACACCTACCGATGTCGCTAAAGTGCGCACGGGTATGACGCAACAGCAGGTTGCTTATGCTCTGGGTACACCAATGATGTCCGATCCTTTTGGCACTAACACCTGGTTTTATGTGTTCCGTCAGCAACCTGGACATGAAGGCGTAACCCAGCAAACGCTGACGCTGACCTTTAACAGCAGCGGCGTATTGACCAACATTGATAACAAACCCGCTTTGACCGATAACAAGTAGGTTTGAGAGATCAAAAAAAGGTGCTCAATGAGCACCTTTTTTATTGTTTGTTACTTTTTAGCGGATTTCTCTGCTCGCTGTCTGCGCAGCTCTTTTGGGTCAGCAATCAGTGGCCGGTAAATTTCCACCCGATCGCCGTCATGCAGAACATCAGCAAGCTTTACCGGACGGCTGTAGATACCCACTTTATTTTTACTGAGATCGATATCGGTACGTAATTCCAGCAGCCCGGAAGCGCGGATAGCCTCTTCCACCGTTGCGCCCTGCTGCAGCGTTACGCGCTGTAAATACTGTTTCTCGGGTAGCGCGTACGCCACTTCAACGACAATTTTAGCCGACGCTGACACTGTAAACCTCTTTCGCGCGAACCGTGAAGGCCTGCACCATATTTGAAGCCAGTTCTTTAAAGATACGGCCAAACGCCAGCTCGATTAACTTATTGGTGAACTCAAAATCAAGGTGGAATTCAATACGACACGCTTCATGACTCAGTGGCGTAAACTTCCAGCCGCCAATCAGCTTCTTGAACGGCCCATCGACCAGATGCATCAGAATGCTCTGATTACTGGTCAGTTGGTTGCGCGTGGTGAACGTTTTGCTGATCCCTGCTTTCGAGACATCCACAGCGGCCGTCATTTGTCCCGGAGTCGACTCCAGTACGCGGCTACCGGTGCAACCCGGCAAAAACTGAGGATAGGACTTAACATCATTCACTAGCTGATACATCTGTTCCGCACTGTAGGGTACTAAAGCGGTCCGGCTAATCTGAGGCATAACAATTCCCATCAATATCAATCACACAAATAATACCATTTATCACCCGCTAAAAAAAACGCTATAGCCTAACTCGTGCTAAGATAGCGCCTTGCGCCCCGCTGGATGAAATGGGGTGTTTTTCGATTCCAGATTACCTATACTGAGCGGCATTATGACGAAGAAAAAAGCACACAAACCTGGCTCAGCCACAATCGCGCTAAACAAGCGCGCACGACACGAATACTTTATTGAAGAAGAGTTCGAAGCAGGACTCGCCCTGCAAGGTTGGGAAGTCAAATCCCTGCGCGCGGGTAAAGCCAACATCGGCGACAGCTATGTCATACTCAAAGACGGCGAAGCGTTCCTGTTTGGCGCCAACTTCACGCCAATGGCGGTGGCCTCAACACACGTGGTATGCGACCCCACTCGGACCCGTAAACTGTTGTTAAACCAGCGTGAACTCGACTCCCTGTATGGTCGTATGAATCGTGATGGTTATACCGTCGTTGCGCTTTCGTTGTACTGGAAGAATGCCTGGTGCAAAGTGAAAATTGGCGTTGCGAAAGGTAAGAAACAGCACGACAAGCGCTCTGATGTGAAAGAACGCGAATGGCAGTTAGATAAAGCGCGTATCATGAAAAATGCTGGCCGCTAAACGCTACTCCCCTGTGACCAGTCTCCCCTCCTGAGACTGGTTCTTATTTTTTAGTTATCGAAACTCACACAATACATTCACCGCGTTTATAGTTTATTTATGCTGAATCGTTCAGATATGAAATAACCCCCCTGTCATTACCGTAGCGGTCTATAGTCCAATAATATAAAAGTTCAAGACCATAGCATTCATATTTCCATTTATTGAATAACACTATTATTACTGTTGTTTATTATATTGATGTTTATTTCAATAAAAACAAACCCATTTAAATACAATTATTTACCATAAAAACAACCATTAAAAGCAAACTGGAAAGTATCCTTTTCAAATGACTAATTACTTTTTTAATATGGATAAGTTGCAGAATACTTTCTTTCTGACTATATCATCTAATACGAAAGAACTATTCAGCCGAAAGGGCCCGGACGTATTTAATCAATAAACTAACATCTATGTGACCTAATCAATGAAATTACATGTGTAAATTCATCTTTATGATGAACGGAGCCCCTGTCTGCTCATTTTCCCAGCGCGCTGTTGCGGATTAATACTCCCGGCATGCCATCAGGAGTGAACATATGCGTCTACTCGCCGTTGTATCAAAATTAACAGGCGTTTCCACAAATGTTGAAGCCTCTGAAGTTACGCTCAGTTCACCTTCTATCGTGAAACTGTCTGTGTCGCGTGAGGAGGTGAGTCAACTCACGCGCGTTAATCAGGATCTGGTTGTCACACTCCGCTCAGGTGAAACCATCACTATTAAAAATTTCTACCTCGGAAAAGGTGAAGCGCAAAACCAACTTGTTCTGGAGGACAGTAATGGCGCACTGTGGTGGGTTCAGGATACTGACGGAGCATTCCATTTCCAGCACCTGGACGATCTCACACCGCTGATGACGGCCGAAGGCAGTCATGAAGGCGGCGCCGTCTGGCCGTGGGTTCTTGGCGGGATCGCTGTCGCTGGCGGGATTGGCCTCGCTGCGGGTGGTGGTGGTGGCGGCGGTGGGAGCGATAATAACGCTGGGAACGGTAATGCCGGGAACGGGAACGGCAATGGCAACGGCGGCAACGGCGGCAACGGCGAAGGTAACGGTAACGGTAACGGTAATGGTGACGGTGACGGTGACGGTGACGGCGGCACACCGCCAACGACAACCCCTAACAGGCCTGACGTACCCGTTATCACCAGCATAATCGATAACCAGGAGCTGATTACTGGCCCTGTCAATCAGCAGGAATCCACCAACGATAATACGCCGACACTCCAGGGCACCGGCCCCGCGAATGCCACATTACATATTTTTGATAACGGCGTCGAAATAGGCCAGGTCACAATCGATGCCAACGGCAACTGGTCGTTTACGCCATCCTCTCCTCTGGCAGACGGCACACACCAGTTTACCGTCAGCGCTTCAAACGGTGCTGGCAGCAGCGGCATGTCGGACAGTTGGGAAATTATTGTCGATTCGCTTGCCCCCGACGCCCCCGTGGTCACTCAGGAAACCGACAATGTCGGTTCCATTACCGGCTTTATCGCCAATAACGGCGTAACCGACGATGCCACGCCGACGCTCACTGGTACAGGCGAAGTAGGTAGTTTCATCAGCATTTCTGATAACGGCATTCTGATCGGCATGGCCCGGGTGGATGACAATGGGAACTGGACATTTACACCGGACATTCCGCTCAGCGATGGTGTTCACAATCTGACGCTGACGCAAACTGACGCCGCGGGTAACGTGAGCGCGGAAACGCGTGTGCCGACATTCACCGTTGATACCACCCCGCCTGCAGCCGCAGTCATTTCCTCCGTTAATCCGGAAGGTACAACGGTAACCGGTAGCGCTGAGGCGGGAAGCCTGGTCATTATCATCGGCAGTAATAATCAGGTTTTGGGTTCAACAACGGTCGGTCAAACCGGCAATTTCTCCATCGCGATTTCGCCCTCACAGACGCACGGTGAAGCGCTGATCGCGAAAATTCAGGACCAGGCAGGCAACATCGGGCCAGATACCTCTTTCAAGGCCACCAACTCTGGCTACCCGGGCGTGCCCGTTATCGTCAGCATAATGGATGATTTTGCACCCTCAACCGGACCATTGAGCAATAATCAGGCCACCAACGACCAAACGCCTACGCTCTCAGGTACCGCAGACGCCAACAGCACGGTTAACATTTATAACAATGGGGTGTTTGTCATAAGCGTGCTAGCTGATGCCAGCGGCAACTGGACCTGGACCTCCAACACCAATTTGCAGGACGGCTTATACGCCTTCACCGCCACGGCGACCAACCACCTGGGTACGGGAGGAACGTCACCAGCGTTCAATATCAACATCGACACCCAGCCACCGTCGCCACCTGATGATCTCAACGTATCTGCGGATGGGACTGTCGTCACCGGAACGACCGAACCAGGCAATACCGTGGTTATCACCGGCAGTGGCGGAACTCAGATCGGCAGCGGCGTCGCCGGAACGGACGGCTCATTTACCATCACCATTAACCCACCACAGACCAATGGCGAAACCATTGAAGCCATCGCAACCGATCCGGCAGGAAACCCAAGCCTGCCTGAAACAGCGCTTGCACCAGACATTACCGCGCCACAGCCCCCAACAAACCTGCTAGTTAATGGCACTGGCGACCAGGTCACCGGCAAGGCCGAACCCAACAGTACGGTCAATATTCTGGATCCAGATGGCAATATCATTGGTACGGCAACTGCCGATACGGATGGGGATTTCACCGCAACGCTGGTTCCGCCGCAAACCAACGGCGAGACCCTTACGGCAAATGCGACCGACACCGCAGGTAACAAGGGCGACAACGCCTCTGTCACCGCACCGGACACCACCGCACCTGATGCGCCAACCGGCGTCACCGTCGCCGGAGACGGCGGTTCTGTAAGCGGACATGCTGAAGCGGGAAGCACCGTTACCGTTAAAGACAGCAACGGTAACCAGATTGGCATAGGCCAGGCTGACAGCGGCGGCAATTTCACCGTGTCTATAGGGCCGTCGCAAAAGAACGGCGAAACGGTAAACGTCACCGCAACGGACAGCAGCAATAACGAGAGTCAGCCTACCTCCGCGTTGGCTCCGGATATCACTGCACCAAACCAGCCAGTTATTATTGCCGTTACTGATGATGTTGACGATTTCACTGGCCCCATCAATAACAATGGGTTAACCAACGACGATAAACCGAAAATTGAAGGCATCGCCGAAGCAGGTTCGCGGGTCAAAATTTATGATAATGGCACCCTGCTTGCGACCGTTAACGCTGATAACAACGGTAACTGGAACTATACGCCCACCGCAGCACTAAGCCAGGGCGCGCACGTATTTACGGTGACGGCAACAGACGCTGCCAACAACACCAGCAGCGCCGCCAGTTGGAAAATTATTGTCGATAGCATCGCCCCAACCGTTCCAGTAATAACGTTGGTTAACGATGATGTTGGCAGCATTACGGGCAACGTTGCAAATAACGGTTGGGTCACCAACGATAACACGCCAACCCTCTCGGGTACCGGTGAACCAGGTTCACTGGTGAGCCTGTACGATGGCAGTCTGTTGATGACGGTTATTCTTGTCGACAGTTCAGGCACCTGGAGCTATACCGTTCCGGGAAATCAGGTGCTCAGCGATCGCACTCATCAGTTTACGGTATCGGCAACCGATGCCGCCGGTAATGTCATCACCTCACCCACGGTGGTCAGCGTTACCGTAGATACTCAACCGCCAGGCGATCCTGTCATTTTGGTTGCCACCGACGACGTTGGGAATGCGCCGATCGATCTGCCTTCCGGAAGCCGTTCAAACGATACCTTACCAGAGCTGAAAGGAACCGGAATAGCCGGTTCTACAATTACCCTCTATGAGGGTTCCACGCCAATTGGCAGCACAACGGTTTTACCCGCCGGCACCTGGAGTATTCAACTCAGCCAACCGCTCAGTGAAGGCGCACACAATTTATCCGCTATCGCCACGGACGCTGCAGGCAACGCCAGCAATGCCGGGAACTTTACGCTGACGATTGATACCACCCCACCAGTTGCCCCGGTTATCAGCTCCGCAGAAGGTCTTATTGGGACAAATCTACAAACGCTGAGTAACGGCAGCAGTACCAAGAGCTCGAATCCCGAACTCTCCGGAACCGGCGAACCCGGCGCGAAGATTACGATTTATGATAATGGCGGTTCTATTGGCACCGTCACCGTACAGCCAGACGGCACCTGGACATTTACCCCAACCTCACTCGCCGACGGGCCGCATAAATTTACCGCCACGGCGACTGACTTTGCAGGCAACACGGGGATCCCGTCGGCAAGCTTTACTCTGACAGTAGACAATACGCCTCCCGCACAACCAGCCGCGCCAATCATTACCGACGATGTGGCTCCGGTAACGGGTGTGGTCACTAATGGCAACACCAATGACACCACGCCAACCTTTAGCGGCACGGGGAACGTCGGGGATCTGATTACCCTCTATCTTGCTGGTACTCCCCCATTGCAGGGAACAGCAACAGTAGGTGCAGACGGTACCTGGAGCTTCACTCCGTCAGCACCGATTGTTCCTGGTAGTTATCAGGTAACTCTCACCGCAACCGATCCAGCAGGCAACGTCAGCCTGCCATCTAACGCCATAACACTGAACATCGACACGACGCCGTCTGCACCACCGGTGATTAGCGCCGCCAACGATAATGTCGGTGACGCCACGGGCGACCTTGCGCCAGATGCCGTGACTGATGACACCACGCCAACCATTCGCGGTACTGGCACAGACGGGGATACCATCACCCTGTATAACGGGGGGACGGTAATCGGTACTACAACGGTGGCTGGCGGAACCTGGAGTATTACGCCAGGGACTGCGCTGGCGAACGGAAGCTACACGTTAAGCGCCACCGCAACCGATCCGGCAGGTAACATCAGCGACAATTCAAACAGCATTTCGTTTACGGTTAACAACACGAAGCTGACGTTGCCGCAGGTAACGGATATTCAGGATAACGTTGGAATCTTTACCGGTTCGCTAACCAGTGGCAGCGTCACGGACGATACCACCCCGACCATTAGCGGGACCGGCACACCGGGCAGTACAGTGTTAATTTTCGATGGCAATAATCCCGTCGCAATTGCTACGGCTACGGTTGCTGCTAACGGCACCTGGAGTGTGGATGTTCCCCTCACGCCGAACGTCACTCACACACTGACGTTCGGCGCCGTGGATGCCGCAGGTAACTCACTGGCTGCAGATAACCCGCTGACGTTGATTGTCGATACCCAGCCGCCTGCAACGCCTACGGTTACCAGCGTAGATCCTAACGGGACGCTGGTAAGCGGTACGGCCGAAGAAGGCAGCACCGTGATTATTCGCAGCGGTAACACCATTCTCGGCCAGGGGGTGGCAGACGGTTCTGGTAACTTTGCTGTCACCATTTCGCCAGCGCAAACAACCGGTCAGGCGCTCAATGCCATCGCTCAGGACCCCGCCGGAAATCAAAGCGACCCTACAACGTTTAACGCCGCTACCTCCAGCGTTCCGCATCCACCGACTCTTGAGATCGTTGATGACATCGCGCCCATCATGGGGGTGATTGGCAACGGTAAAACCACCAACGACACCTTACCGCTGCTGCAAGGGACGGCCACTGCTGGGGCATCGGTGACTATCTATCAAAATGGCGCATCCATCGCCACGGTAACCGCCGATGCCGTGTCTGGCGCATGGAGTTATCAGCTACCCACTGCGCTGACTAACGGCATAACCTATAACTTCACGGTTTCACAAACGGTGGACGGTACCCCAAGTGGTCTGTCGCCCAACTACGCAATCACCATCGACACTACGCCCCCGCAGGTGCCAACTATCACCAGCATTATTGACGATATTGCCCCTGGCACCGGATCGTTGGATAAAGGGCAAATTACCAACGATTCACGCCCGACGTTTAACGGAACCGGCGAAGCGGGGGCAACCATCACCCTTTACGATAATGGCATCGCTTATGCCACTACCACGGTAAACAGCAACGGATTCTGGAGTTTTACCCCGACCGCTCCGCTGGGAGAAGGCGACCATATCTTTACCGCTCGCGCAACAGATGCCGCAGGCAACCAGGGAGATCCATCCGGTGATTTCCAGATCATTGTCGATACCCTGGTGCCGAATGCCCCCTCTATTGTGACAGTCACGGACAACGTTGGTGCGATTCAGACCCTGACCTCCGGGCAGTTGACCAACGATAATACTCCAACGCTTGCTGGCGTTACCGAGGCGGATTCGCTTGTTACCATCCGCGATAACGGGGCGGTCATCGGCACAAGCATCAGCGATGAAAACGGCAACTGGAGCTTTACGCCTGCGCCTGCCCTCGGTGAAGGCAGCCACTCGCTGACTGCCACTGTCACAGATGGCGCGGGCAATATCAGCCCGGCAACGCCGCCGTTTGTGGTTGTCGTCGACACGCTGCCGCCAGCGGCACCGACCATTACCTCCGTAATTGACGATCAGCCTGGCAATACAGCGCTGACCAACGGACAACTGACAAACGATGCGCAGCCTACGCTGAACGGCAAAGGCGAGATCGGTACCATCATCACGATCCGTGATAACGGCGTCGCCATCGGTACAGCGCAGGTGGACGAGTCAGGCAACTGGCGCTTCACACCGGATGCACCGCTGGGACAGGGACAACATATATTCACCACCGTTGCCACCGATCAGGCAGGTAACTCCGGCGGAGTATCATCATCGTTTACTATTGAGCTGGACTCAGTTGCCCCGTCAATCCCGGTCATCAGCTCAGTTCAGGACAGCACCGCACCGACAACAGGCCCGATAACCAACGGGCAGACCACGAATGAATCCCGTCCGGCCCTGAGCGGCACCGGTGAAATTGGCGCGACCATAACCGTCCTGAGCGATGGTCAGCCCATCGGCACCACCACCGTTGGGGCAAACGGCACCTGGAGCTTAACCCCAACGGATGCACTCAGTAACGGCCCGCATACGCTGACCGTCACCGCCACCGACAGCGCCGGTAATACCAGCCAGCCATCCAATAGCTTCACGCTTATCGTGGATACCGTGTTGCCTGGTACGCCAGCGATTACTCAGGTTGCAGATGATGTCGGCCCGCTGATCGGTAATCTGAACAACGGTCAGGCCACGAACGATCCACTCCCGACGCTTAGCGGCACGGCTGAAGCCAATTCCACGGTAAGAGTTTACGATAACGGATCGTTTATCGGCTTTACCTCAGCGGATGGCACGGGCGCCTGGAGCTTCACGCCAGGAACCGAGCTTGGCAACGGTAACCACGCGCTGACAGTGACAGCCACCGACGCTGCCGGAAACGTCAGCCTCACGTCCGCTGGATTTAACATCGTTGTTGATACCGTCGCCCCGCTTGCGCCAACGATTATCCAGGCTTTTGATGACGTGCTGCCGGGAACCGGAACGCTGTCGAGCGGGGCCTTTACCAACGACACCCGTCCCGTACTCAACGGCTCAGCGGAAGCCGGTGCCCGAGTAGCCATCTACGATAATGGCACGCTGCTGGCAACGGTAACTGCGGCGATAGACGGCACCTGGGAATATCTGCCTGCCGCGCTGGGTAACGGTCAGCATGTGTTTACCGCTATCGCCACCGATGCGGCCGGAAACGTAAGTCCCACCTCCGGCGGGTTTATTATTAATGTCGACACCATTGCGCCATCCGCCCCGCTGCTGGTCTCAGTGGTGGATGATATCGCAGGCGGCGTGTTCAATGCGGCGCTCAACAACGGACAACTGACCAACGATGCGCGCCCGACGCTGAACGGTACCGCCGAGGCAGGCAGCACCGTCAGCATCTATGATGGAAGCACCCTGCTGGGTACGGCGCTGGTGCAAAGTAATAACAGTTGGTCGTTTACCCCAACTACGCCGCTGACGAATGGATCGCACACCTTCACCGTCACCGCGACAGATGCGGCTGGCAACACCAGCAGTGCGACGGCAGGCTTTAGCGTGGTGGTCGACACCACAGCGCCGACGCAGCCTTCAATCAGCAGCATTATTGACGACGTCGGGCCAAACACCGGGGCGATTGGCGCTAATCAGCCAACCAACGACGCACGCCCAACGTTAAACGGCACCACAGAAGCCAACGCGCGGGTCGATATTTACGATAACGGCAGCTTTGTCATCAGCGTGACGGCGGACGGCAGCGGTAACTGGAGTTACACCCCAACCACCGCGCTGGCACAAGGTACCCACTCCTTTACCATCACCGCAACGGACAGTTCGGGTAATACCAGTGGCATATCATCTGCGGCAGCGATCGTGGTCGATACCGTCGCCCCGGGCATTCCTACAGGGCTGGCGGTAAACGCCAACGGTACCACGCTCACCGGCGTTGCCGAGCCAAACAGCACGGTCATTATTACCTCCAGCGGTGGAACGGTGCTCGGCACGGCAACCGCCAACGCCTCCGGTAATTTCACCTTCACGCTGAACCCACCGCAAATCAGTGGGCAAACGCTGCAAGTCAGCGCCCAGGATGCCGCAGGCAACATTGGCACGGCGGGTAACGTTCTGGCACCGTTTACTGGCGTACCGCCTGCGCCGGTTATTGCCAGCGTACTTGATGACGTCGGTACGATCACGGGGCCCGTCGCCCCCGGTAAAACAACCAATGATACGCTGCCAACGCTCAACGGAACGGCGCAGGCTAACGCCGTCGTCAGCCTGTACAACAACGGCGTGCTAATGGGCACCACGACCGCAGACGGTAACGGGATCTGGAGCTTTACCCCATCCGGGGCGCTCAGCGAAGGTAACCACGCGTTTACCGCCACTGCAACAAACGCCAACGGCGCAAGCGGGTTGTCCAGCTCGTTCAGCGTGATTGTGGACACCACGCCACCGACCGCGCCAACGATACTGATCAGCGCCGATGGCGGCACCGTCAGCGGCGTCGCCGAAGCGGGAAGCACGGTCACTATCTCCCTGCCCGGCGGCACCAGCGTGACGGCAATCGCCAACAGCAGCGGTGTCTACAGCGTCAACCTGCCGGTTCGCCAGATTGAAGGCCAGTCGCTGTCCGCCACGGCGACCGATGCAGCGGGCAATACCTCATCGCCGACAAGCGCTATCGCACCGGTATTGCCACTGCTGGCTGAAGACAACGTCACCAGTCTGCCGCTGCAAACCGATGTTATCGTCAGCACCGATCATCAAAGCGATTATGGTTTCCTGCTGGTTAATGCGTTGGGGAATGTCGCCAACGTGCTGGGGAACGATACGGCAAGCGTTAATTTCAGCATCGCTTCTGGCGGCAGTGGGTCCATTACGATCAATGCCGCCGCGACCGGCGTGGTGCTGTCACTGCTAAACACGCTTGAAGTCGTTATCCAGCGCTTTGACACCGGGCTGAATGCCTGGGTAACAGTGGTGGATACCGGGAAACCAGACTTCGCCAGCCTGCTAACCCTGGGCGCCTCGGGCGTAACGCTCAATTACGGCGGACTGACAGGCGGTGATTACCGCGTGGTCAGTTACAACACCAACCTGCTGGCGACCGGCGCATACACCAGCCTTGATGTCTCGGTGGTGAAAGCCAGCGCAGGGACCATCATCGGCGGTACCACGGAATCCGGGAACATCATCACGGATACCGATCCCGCCAACGGGCAGGATAATGCGCCTTCCGGCACGCTGGTCACCGCCATCACCGACGGTAACGGCAACGTCGTGAATATCCCGGCGGGCGGCATTGATGTGCAGGGGAAATACGGCATCCTGCATATCAATCAGAACGGTAGCTACACCTATACCCTGACCAATACGTCAATCTCGGTGTATGGGCGTTCCGAAAGCTTCACCTACACGCTGACGCATGGCAGCGATCACTCCTCGGCAAAACTGGTGGTAACGCTCGGTCAGGCCCCAACCACCAGCACGGTAACCGCGGCAGACGATGCAGCAGTGCTGACTTACGGAACGCAAGTCATCGCGGTTGACCACTTGCCTTCACAACAAACCGGCTTCACGCTCGCCAGCGTCGGACTCGGCAATGTGCTGGACGTCAGTCTGGTCAACGGTCTGACTAACCCGATTAAGTTTAACGTTGACGATGGCGCAACCCGCACGCTGACCGTACAGGCGAATGTTCTCGGCGTGACGCTTGGCGGCTTCGATCTCTATGTTTATCGCTTCAACGAGTCAATTCAGCAGTATGAGCAGTACCGGGTACAGCCAAACTGGGTCACTGCCCTACTGGGCGGAAGTTCGTCAGCGTATACCATTACGCTACCGGGTGGCGATTATCTGTTCCTGCTTAACGCTTCCGGCGGCCTAACGCTGCTGACCAGCTATACCCTGAATATTCAGGCGGATCACACCTACGCCGTCGACAGCCTGAGTGCGACAACCAATGGCAATCTGCTGGTCAACGACTCGGCTCCGGCCAATACCGTTATCACCGAAGTAAACGGTATCGTCGTTAACGGGACGGGCACTACCACTATTAATGGGCAGTACGGCACGCTGACTATCGATGCGAAGGGGAACTACACCTACACGCTAAGAAGCGGACTGGGTGCAGACGGTATCAACACCCCGGACAGCTTCGTGTATAAGGTCAGAGCACCAAACGGCGATACCGGCAGCGCCTCGCTGAATATCAAACCAACGCCGCAGCCGCTGGACGCCGTAAATGACGTCAGCAGCACAATGACGGTAAGTACCGTTCAGGATTCTGCTGCATACGGAAGCGGCGCGCTGGGAACAGCGACAATTCCGACGCTTGGGAACAAAGCAACCGGTACAGGTTCGTTTGATATCGCGACAAATGACGTACTGAAAAGCGCCACGCTCAACTTCAACATCGGCACGCTTATCACCGTCGGTACGCTGGGCATTGCCTGGACAATCACCGGTCCCGACGGATTCTCGCTTTCTGGCTCTGTACCCGCCAGTTCCATCAGCCTGTTAGGCAGTTCAATTGCCATTTCGCTGGGTAATGCCGAGCTGGCCGCAGGCCATTACAACATCAGCTTCACCGGAACAATGGGAGGACTGGCAGTTGGCAACGTCAGCATTACGCCAAACGTCACGGGCACGACATGGCACCTCAATACCTATGACGTTAACGCCACCACGGTGAATGGCAATATTTTTGATGGCAGTGATGCCGCCGGCGCGCACGATCAGCTCTCAACCGTCCATACCCAGCTCACCGTCACCGGCTTTAACGGCAGTACTGCCACCCTCAATCCGGCCAGCAGCGCCAGTAGCGCAATAATTCAGGGTCATTATGGATCACTGACCATGAACCTGGATGGCTCATACATCTACACGCTGAAGCCGGGTGCAACCGTAGCATCGATCACCAGCAAAGAGACCTTTACCTATACGCTTAACGACCAAAACGGGCATACGGACACCGCTACGCTGACCATCAATATGAATCCGCAGATGGTAAGCACCGCACAGCATGAGGTGATCACCGGATCGGTCTACGGCGATACGCTGATTTATCACCTGCTCAACGCCAACGACGCTACCGGCGGCAACATTAGCAATGGCGCTACCGACAACTGGACCAACTTCTCGCTGGCCCAGGGCGACAAAATCGATATCGGCGACCTGCTGGTGGGCTGGAACGGGCAGAACGCTACGCTCGGCAACTACCTCACCGTGACCACCAGCGGTAACAACACGGTGATTGCTATCGACCGCGACGGTACGGGCAACACTTATCACTCAACCAATCTCATAACGCTGGAGAACGTACACACCACGCTCGATGAGCTGGTGCAACAAAATCACATTGTGCCCTGAAGCTAACGCATAACGTTAAAGTGCCATAACTACAGCCCCGGATGCCATGACGTCTGGGGCAATAACAGTCGTCGCTGCCGTATTTTGTAAGGGATAAACTATGAGAAATGTCGCGCCTGTTGCCTTACTGCTGGCATTAACGCTCTGTACCCTGCGGGTGAATGCCGAAGATGAACCGCAAATTATTACGCCGGAAGGCCTGGCCACCAGCCAGATGCTGCCCTCGCTGGACGGCGCGGTTGCCGATCTGCCGCTGAGCGCCGCCGCCCCCGGCAGCCTGACGCTCAACGACGCAGTGAGTCGCGCCGTGAGCTGGCATCCTTCTATTCGTGAATCCATCGGCAAACTGCTCTCACAAAATGAGCAGATCGACGTGGCGAAATCAAAATATTACCCGCAGGTTTCTGCCGGGATGAACAACGGTTACAGCAATACTTACACCGATCACGGCTTTAGCCCGGCCCTGGTTATTTCAGTGTCGCAAATGCTGTACGACTTCGGCAAAGTGGCAAGCCAGGTCCGTGCTGAAACCGCCGGATCCGCACAACAGCAGGCGAATGTGTTACTCAGTATTGATACCATCGCCCACGCAACCGCCAACGCGATAGTCCAGGTGCAGACGTGGCAGCAAATGGTGGACGCCGCCGAAGAGCAGCTCAGCGCCTTGAACGGTATTGGTCGGCTGACCCGTCAACGCAATGATGAAGGGGCAACCTCGCTATCCGACGTGGTGCAAACCGATGCGCGTATCGAGTCTGCACGTTCTCAGTTGGCGCAGTATCAGGCCAATCTCGACAGCAGCAAGGCAACGCTGATGAGCTTCCTCGGCTGGAACTCGCTTAACGGCATCAGCAACGAATTTCCGGTCAAACTGGACAGCAGTTGTGATGTGGTCAAACCGGACGATAAGCTGGTTCCCGCGGTGCTGGCGGCATGGGCGCAGGCGAATGTGGCCCAGGCAAATCTCGATTACGCCAACGCGCAGATGACGCCCACTATCTCCCTCGAGCCGTCGGTTCAGCACTATCTCAACGACAAATACCCCAGCCATGAGGTGCTCGATAAAACCCAGTACTCCACGTGGGTAAAAGTCGAGATGCCGCTGTATCAGGGGGGCGGACTTACCGCCAGACGCAACGCCGCCAGTCACGCGGTAGAGTCTGCACAGTACTCCATCCAGCGTACCCGACTTGAAGTACGGCAGAAATTACTGGAATCCCGCAGCCAGGCGATGAGCCTCGCCACTGCCCTGCAGATCCTGCGTCGCCAGCAACGGCTGAGTGAACAAACGCGCGAGCTTTATCAACAGCAGTATCTGGACCTCGGGTCACGCCCACTGCTCGACGTGCTTAACGCCGAGCAGGAGGTATATCAGGCCCGTTTTGCTGAACTCCAGACTCAAAACCAGCTGCGCCAGCTCCAGTTGAACTGCCTCTATAACACCGGCTCGCTTCGCCAGGCGTTCGCCTTAAATAACCGCAGTATTCAATCGGTGGAGATAAAGCTATGAGCGACGTCGATACACATGCGGAAGATGCGATTGGCGAACACGCCCTGAGCCAGTGGGCGCTGGCGATGACGCATATTGCCAGCCACTATCGCGTTGCCTGTTCGCCCGGCGCAATCCAGGCCAACGCCCCGTGGTTTGCGGGAAAAAGCCGAGCTATGGCCCTGTCGCAGCTGGCGCGTCAGGCAGGGCTGTCATTTCATGCGCTGGATACCGCCACGCAGGCATTCGGCCAGTGGCGTCTGCCGGTGGTGGCGGAACTGCGCGACGGCCAACTGATGGTGGTAGAACATTTCAACGGTGAAGATGCGTTGGATGTTTTTATCATCGCCGAAGAGGGCCAGCGTAACCGACTCACAGTTGCAGAACTTCTGCCGGAGATCGTGAGCATTACTGCGCTGCGCCCGCTGTCAGCGCTGAAGGACAGTCGGGTAGACCGCTATATTTCGCGCTTCAGGCCCGACTGGATGCGCGAACTGGTGTTACAGGACATCCGCCCTTACCTGCCGGTCATGGTTGCCGCCTTTCTGATTAACGTCCTGTCGCTTGCCGGGATTATCTTTTCGATGCAGGTCTATGATCGGGTGATCCCCGCCCAGTCTTATCCAACGCTGTATGTTCTCTCCACCGGCGTTCTGGTGGCGGTGCTGTTTGGCTTTTTGCTGCGCGAAGCGCGTACCCACATAATGGACCTGCTCGGCAAACGCGCTGATATGCGCATTTCCGATCGCGTGTTCAGCCACGCATTGCGGCTGCGCAACAGCGCTGTTCCCCGCTCGACGGGGAGCTTTATTTCTCAACTGCGCGAGCTGGAACAGGTTCGCGAGATGATCACCTCCTCGACCCTGTCGACGATTGTCGATCTACCGTTTTTCTTTTTGTTTATCGTGGTGCTGGCCTTTATCGCCCCGCCCTTGGCGTGGATAGCCCCCGTCGCGGCCCTGCTGATGATCCTGCCTGGTTTGCTGTTACAGAAGAAACTGGCGGTACTCGCCAACCAGGCAGCGCATGAATCCACCCTGCGCAACGCGGTGCTGGTTGAGAGCGTTCAGGGGCTGGAAGATATCAAGCTGATGCAGGCGGAAAACCGCTTTTTACAACAGTGGAACAGCTACATCCGTATTACCGGAGAGTCCGGACTGCGCACGCGCAAGCTGACTCAGGGGCTGATTGGCTGGGGCATGTCGGTACAAAGCCTGGTCTACGCCGCCATCATTATGTTCGGCGCGCCGATGGTCATTGAAGGCACAATGACCACCGGGGCGGTGGTGGCCGCGTCGATGCTCGGTTCCAGAATGATTGCCCCGATGGCGAACCTGTGCGGCGTGCTGGCCCGCTGGCAGCAGGTCAAGGCGGCGAAGATGGGGTTAGACAGCATCATGCAGCTTCCCACCGAAATGCAGTACGATGAAGACCGGGTGCATCAGGAGATTTTTCACGGCCATTATCTGTTTGAAAACGCGCACTTTCGCTACCACAGCGACGATCAACGCGTTCCGCTGCGCATCTCACGTCTGGAGGTCATGCCCGGTGAACGGGTGGCGATCCTCGGGCGTAACGGCGCCGGGAAATCAACGCTGCTACAGGCCATGGCTGGCGGTGTGGAGATTATCCAGGGCGATGTCCGACTCGATAACCTTAGCCTGGCGCAGATCGATATGGCCGATTTACGCCGCAATATCGGTTTTCTCAGTCAGAATGCGCGGCTGTTTTTCGGTACCCTGCGCGAAAATCTGACCCTCGGCGCACCGCATGCCAGCGACGCGCAGATCTTCGAAGCGCTGGAGGTCAGCGGCGCGGCGGCTTTCGTTAAACAACTCGCCAAAGGGCTGGCACACCCCATTATGGAGGGCGGCAACGGTCTGTCCGGTGGACAACGGCAGTCGATCCTGCTGGCAAGAATGCTGCTGCGATCGCCCAATATCGTGCTGCTCGACGAACCCAGCGCCTCGCTGGATGAACATACCGAACGAGAGTTTATTCAGCGCCTGAACCAGTGGCTGGGCAACCGAACATTGATTGTCGCCACCCATCGTGTACCGGTTCTGGAGCTGGTCGAGCGCGTAGTGGTGTTAAAAGAAGGTCAACTGGTCATGGATGCCCCGAAAGCGCAGGCGCTGAATGCGAGCCGGGCACCAGCCCCTACTCACGGTCGGGAGTGGAAAAATGAAAACCAATCCGCATGACGCTGCCATGGACGACCTCGATATCCGCCGCGAGCACCGTTTCTCCGGGGCCAGCCGCATTATTCTGCTCAGCACGCTGCTGTTTGCCGTCCTGGGTATCTGGGCGTATTTCGGCAAGCTGGATGAAGTCTCGACCGGCAGCGGGAAGGTAATCCCCAGCTCGCGCGAGCAGGTATTGCAGTCGTTGGATGGCGGCATTCTCGCCGAGCTCACGGTACGCGAAGGAGATAAAGTACAGGCTAATCAGATTGTCGCGCGCCTCGACCCCACTCGCTCTGAGTCCAACGTTGGGGAGAGCGCCGCCCGCTATCGCGCCTCACTGGCTTCCAGCGCAAGGCTCAATGCCGAAGTTAACGATCTGCCGCTCGTGTTTCCCGCTTCACTACGCGCCTGGCCGGATCTCATCGCCTCCGAAACGCGCTTGTATAAAAGTCGCCGCGCGCAGCTCGCTGATTCTATGGCAGAACTGCAGGATGCGCTGGTCTCGGTAAATAAAGAGCTGGCCATAACCCAACGGCTGGAAAAAAGTGGTGCCGCCAGCCACGTTGAAGTGCTACGTCTGCAACGACAAAAAAGCGATTTAGGATTAAAAATCACCGATCTGCGCTCACAATACTTCGTGCAGGCGCGGGAAGCGCTGTCAAAAGCCAATGCCGAAGTGGATATGCTGGCGGCTATTTTGAAAGGACGCGAGGATTCCGTCACCCGCCTGACCGTGCGCGCGCCGATGCGCGGTATTGTGAAAAACATCCAGGTCACTACCATTGGCGGCGTTATCCCGCCCAATGGCGAGATGATGGAGATTGTACCGCTGGACGATCATCTGCTGATAGAAACCCGCCTGTCTCCGCGCGATATCGCGTTCATCCACCCCGGCCAACGGGCGCTGGTGAAGATAACCGCTTATGACTACGCGATTTACGGCGGTCTGGAAGGCGTAGTCGAAACTATTTCCCCGGACACTATTCAAGACAAAGTGAAACCGGAAATATTCTACTACCGCGTGTTTATCCGCACCCATCAGGACTTCTTACAGAACAAACTGGGACGCCATTTCTCCATCGTACCGGGAATGATTGCCACAGTGGATATAAAAACAGGTGAAAAAACCATCGTCGACTATTTAATCAAACCGTTTAATCGCGCAAAAGAAGCGCTGCGCGAGCGGTAAATCCTTGAGGATTAGGGGTTGCGGGGGCTGGTCACGCGTGTCACAAGTCTGTTATACTTGCTCTAACACATTGGGGCTGATTCTGGATTCGACGGGATTCGCGAAACCCAAGGTGCATGCCGAGGGGCGGTTGGCCTCGTAAAAAGCCGCAAAAAAATAGTCGCAAACGACGAAAACTACGCTTTAGCAGCTTAATAACCTGCTCTGAGCCCTCTCTCCCTAGCTTCCGCTCTTAAGACGGGGATCAAAGAGAGGTCAAACCCAAAAGAGATCGCGTGGAGGCCCTGCCTGGGGTTGAAGCGTTAAATCTAATCAGGCTAGTCTGGTAGTGGCGTGTCTGTCCGCAGGTGCCAGGCGAATGTAAAGACTGACTAAGCATGTAGTACCGAGGATGTAGGAATTTCGGACGCGGGTTCAACTCCCGCCAGCTCCACCAAATATTGATGTACTGAAGTTCAGTAAAGTCTACTAAGCCCGCATAGCACAAGCTCTGCGGGCTTTTTTACGTCCATTGTCGTCTAGTGAGAATTGCTGAGAACCACGAGTTATGGCACCCTGAATGGGACCCAAGACAAAGGGTCCAAAATCGAGGGTCCCAAAATGGCAAAGATTGCGAAGAAACTCACCGACACTGAAATCAAAAGCACCAAACCTGCCGAGAAAGAGGTTAACCTTTTTGACGGCGATGGTTTGCTCCTGCGAATCGCCCCCTTGGCGAAGGGAGGAAAGAAAAATTGGTATTTCAGATATGCAGTGCCTGTGACCAAAAAGCGAACTAAGGTGAGCTTAGGAACCTATCCTCACCTTACACTTGCGAAGGCACGAGCTTTACGTGATGAGTACTTGTCGTTGCTTGCAAATGGTATAGACCCACAAGTTCATAACACCCACAAAGCCAATGCCCTTAAGGATGCCACGGAACATACATTTCAAGCAGTAGCCAAGAAGTGGCTTGATGAGAAAGTCAAAACGTCAGGCATCTCCCAGGATCATGCTAACGACATCTGGCGAAGCCTAGAGAGAAATATCTTTCCAACGTTGGGTGATACCCCCATTAAGGAGATTCGCCCTAAAATGCTTAAACAGCATTTAGAACCCATAGAAAAACGAGGTGTCCTTGAAACACTACGCCGCATCATATCCCGCCTGAATGAAATTTTCCGCTATGCAACAACAGAAGAACTCATAGAATTCAATCCGGCTGACAACCTGGGGCAACGGTTCAGCAAGCCAAAAAAACAGAATATGCCAGCATTACCCCCTTCCGAACTCCCCCGCTTCCTGGTTGCTCTAAACAATGCTTCTGTGCGTTTAGAAACAAGGCTACTGATTGAGTGGCAACTTCTCACATGGGTTCGCCCTGGTGAAGCTGTTCGCACAAGATGGTCAGATATTGATTTAGAAACCGGCATGTGGAACATCCCGGCGGAGTTTATGAAAATGAAGAAACCTCACAAAGTTCCACTGAGCAAAGAAGCTTTGCGAGTCTTGGATTCAATGAAAGCCATCAGCGGGCATAGAGAGTGGGTTTTTCCCAGTATCAAAGCTCCACTCAATCACATGCATGAACAAACAGCTAATGCGGCTATAATCCGAATGGGATTCGGAGGTGAGCTTGTAGCTCATGGAATGAGATCTATTGCACGAACGGCCGCAGAGGAGTCTGGTAAGTTCAGAACAGATGTCCTCGAAGCTGCTCTTGCACACTCAAAAAAGGATGAAATAATAGCAGCTTACAATCGAGCAGAATACTTAACAGAACGAGTTGCTCTTATGCAGTGGTGGAGTGATTATGTCATTGCTCAAAAATTTAAAGCTATTGCGGCATAACAACTCTATAAGGGGTTAAATCTCCCAGCCCCTTATCCACCAAGACATAAACCTTTTTTGACACCACTTTGTTCTAAACCAAGATACATGGGCTGTAACTTACAAAAGCGATTTTCTGCATGAACTGGCAAACGTCTCTGGCATTGAAAAATTTATTTAAAGCTTGTTCTTTTGTGGTTTACATAGCTTCTTTTTATAAATATCTGGGTCCACAGCAATTTTGCAGATCCTAACCTCATACCCAAAATTGGTAATACTCTTGTGGAAATTTTTCAAGTTTATTTTAGAAAACAAAGGTAAATCTTCGGGAAGATTTTTATTAGAAGCTATGGCGAAAACTAGTTTATATTTTTTAGCATCTGGTCTATTTATATGATCGGCTAATTTTATATGAGCAGGTAGTTTCTCATTAAGTTTGCCTCGAAATTCAGAGTCACTTATAAAAAGTTCAGAACCTATAAATCCTTGTGAAAAAAGATGGCTCATACTTTGCGAACCAGTATAATATTTTACATGGATAAAATCTGATTGACCTCTGATAAGATCACAAAATTCAATCTTACTTTTACCACCACCATGATGAATGAATTTCTGATCCATGTGTGTAAAGGAATTATCATCGTGGCAAAGTTTTTTATTATAATCCTCCTCTCGTTTATATGAATATACAGGGAATTTATCCGACTCCTCATAATGAATTATTTTTTTCATTTCATCATCAATAGTCGATACAAAATTCCTATCTGCAACATACCATATAGAGTCTCGAAGAATATAGTTCTGATCACCTTCTTTTATCTCGGCATAAAGGCACCTATATAAAGACCATTTTTTTATCGATTCAAAATCGGCATTCAAAACATGCAGGTAACTTTTTTTGAGTTCATCAACAGTTACTTCAGTTTTCTTACCATCAAAATAATCACAAACATGGTATATTGATAAGGTTTCATGAATGAACCTTTGTCTCTTATCAAAGCAATAGCCTATTTGATTTTCCCAGTCTACTATTTCTGGCTCTCCAAGCCATAAATCATTGAAGTCTTTTTCCTTTATCCGATCAATCAAAAGCGAATCCAATATCTCAACTTCTTGTTCATCAGCCTCCTTGATATTGTTAACCCATTCGAATTCTTCAGGAAGAGGTAATAAGTAAATAGAGTCTATTTTGGTCAACAGTGCTGGAATAGCCTTCAATTCAATATCCGGCATGATCACAAACGCATCTTTGCCAGTAATTTTACTTCCTAAAATATCTTCTGTCGAAGTGCCTGTGAGAGTTGTGAGAATATCCATCTCAGAATCTATTTTTAGGTTGTATATATCGACTTCTTTACTGCTCTGACTGCGAGTTAACAGGTTCGTTTCGTTGTGACTGCCTTTATCTAAACTGCGAATTTTCTTATGTTCTATACTATTAAGAGTTGTTTTAAGCCCAAATCCTTTGACAATGCTGCCATCATTGATTAAGTGATGACCGGTTCCAAAGGGAATAAGATATCTGGAATTGTTAGCTTCAATAACTAATACTGCTCCTGTGCTACTATTCATACCGAAGAAATCAGGTTCTATGCCAGGATTTTGGCCCATAAAAAAGGTGGTCCATTCAGGAGGTTTTGGGTCCATGTACTCCTTTACATATAGATATGCTCGTGCATCCTCCATATCGAATTCAACAGGTCTTTTGACCCTGTCCAAATTCAAAACCTGATCAATATCATCGCTAAACCTTTTTGTTTTATAAATAGAGAGTTTTATCTTCATTCTATTTTACCTGATATTTTAACGAGCCAGTATATTCAAAGAGTTCAATAACTGAGCATCTAATGTTTCTCTTACTGGAGTAGGAAGCCCATATGCAACTCTGTAATTTTTGATAGCAGTTCGTGTCTCAGGCCCCATACTTCCGTCTATATTGCCGTTATAAAACCCTTTATCCAGTAATGCGAACTGCACTCGCATGATCAAACGCTTACGCTTCTCAGTATCAGAAGCCAGCCCACTACTTGCACGAGTAGTTCCATTCATTCCAGCAGAGTTTGTGGTCGTAGAGGCATCGGTGTCATTAGAACGAAGTGAACGAACAGATGAAGAAGACGATGACGAATTTGTACCTGAAGTGGATGAGCCTGATGAGCTTGGTGAACTGTATGTCTTGGGATAATAAGGAGTGCTTCCACCATAGTACCCACCACCAGACGAAGATCTATGAGAACTATGGCTTCGATGGGAGCTATGACTACGATGCCCGGCAATGTAGAAAGGTACTTCCGTGTTAAGTGGAGCTATAACTAAATCATGCTCATTAAGAGTCATACCGGGCAAATCACTTGCACCAGTGGAGGAATCATTTGCCCATACAGAATTATTGAGTGCTAAAAACCCCGGAAGCAGAGCAGCGAAATTAAATTTTTTCATAAAATTGGTCTCGGTGGTTCATGAAAACGGCCTTTTGATGAACTGAAATAACCAGCACAGGAAGACTTCTGAGTACATTCATCACATTCTTTGGGGTAGTAATTTTTCCAGTCAGAAATTGACTGAGTAGCAAATCTCCAAGCTCTTTCAGGAAGATGGCACAATGGGTAATTGAAGATTGTTAGGGTGATGCCTGCCCTTTGTGCTGTTCCTATGGCAGAGAGAATTTTCTCACTATAGCTATCATGCTCAATGAAGATTGATGACCAGTTTTTACGTGCCCAGCCGATAGATTCTAACCCCATAAGAGAAATCTGGTTGATATTGGAAAACACGCGACCAGCGAACTCTATGATTTTGTCCAGTTCCATATAGTTAGCCAGTGTCGGAATGATTCTTAACTCAATGTTGATCCCTGAGTTACCGGCATTGATAAGCCCCATAACTGTCTCATCAAATGCCCCTTCGCTTCCAACCAGATTGTCATGGACTGACGACCTTGAAGAATAAAGCGGAATACCGAAAGTTATTTTGAGCTTTTCGCTTCGCTCTTTCATTTGTTGAGTAAAACTGACATCTGCAAACTTTCGTCCATTGGTCAAAACATGCAAAGCTGTCTCAGGTGAGTTTTCGATTATGAAGTCCAGAAATTGCAAGAAATCTTCGCCATACAGTAGAGGTTCTCCACCACTCACTCCTACTACACCATTCAGGGAGAAAGAGGCGATGGCAAGTGCTGACTGGTTAAGAAGCCAGTCATCGTTTCCTGTCTTAGGAGGCTGAGAACAAAAAAGGCAACGGTTGTTGCACCTTTCAGTTACCAGAACAGTGTTATGGTTTGCTCTCCGTGACAAAATCACCCTAATCATGTTGCCATTGTTAACAATCCCTATATCACCATCTTCTATGGAATTGAAAAGATCAGTGCTCACAACGAAGTCTGCAAAATATGCAGGAAGTCTGGAATCAAGTTGAGTTTCACTGACCAGTAAATTTGGCAGATAGAATTGAGGATTTTCGGGCTTAAATTTGCACAGGCGATAGAAACCTTGCTGAACTGGCAGATCTGCCGTAAACCTGAAAATGTCGTTTCTCAGCACCTCAGACATAAGTCCACCCTTTAAGCATCTTTGCCATCGGCCCATCCTGAGAAATTTCATTCAGAAGGAAGCGGAACATGCCTTTGTGATACTGGCAGAAAGTAGACCGACTCTTGTCACCAACAGGTTCGCCATGAACACTAATGTTTTGGCAAGGATCTGCCCCACAGAAAGGCTGATAAGCACAGGTATCGCATCCCGGCATAGCAAAATTGAATGAGGATGAAAGAGCGGAACGGTAGTATTCGTTGCTACTGAATGAGAGTGAGGCAAACTCTCCTGCACTGAAATCTGCTTCCGGGTTTACTTTCTGAAGCATACGACTTTCATCACTACCGTAGACTTTACCGTCATAATTGAACAGGATGCAGTTCAGCACGACTCCGCTTGGCGATTTTAGATCTGCATAACCACTGAATCCCGGATTGAAAATTCTTTTGAGATGGATAGCAGCCGAGTGCTCAATGACAGGTATTCCCTTTTCATTCTGAATCAACACTTCCTGCATCAACTCTTTATAAAAAGCAAAATACTCTGGCATTGAAAAAGTGAAGCTCTGATTCTGAGCAAACCCATAAGGACTAACAGGCCTGATAAACATGTCTGTAAGACCCAGAGACAAATGAGCATCTACTATGGAGGCTGGCTCTTTAGTCAGCTCCTTAGTAACTGTGGTAACCGTAGCTACCCGGTTTGCGCCAAGTTCTTCTGTGATTTTCCGAATACCAGTTACTGCTTTGTTATGAGCTTGAAAGTCAGTAAGGATGCGATTCTTGTTATGGATAGCTTCATTCCCATCAAGCGAGACCGAGAAGGTGATATTCCGCTCTTTAACCCATGAGAGGATGTTTTCATCGAGCAATGACAGACTTGTAGCAATCACCATTTCGAAAGCATCACTACCCAATGAAATATCACACTCGTGATAGATTGACTGAACAAGATCGAACCTAAGAAGTGGTTCACCGCCCTGTACTTCTATCTTGTAGGGAGGTGTACCTAGTTTCTTTATGGTGCTGACAATTTGCGGTATCAGTTTAGGGTTGAGATCATATCCATCAGCAGTGACCGATGCCCTGCTGACTTGGCAATATTTACAAGTATGATCGCAACGAAGAGTAGGTACAATCATGAAGATTGGCCTGACCGCCAGTTCATTCATGAGTCGTTTGGCAAAAGCCGAACTTAGTGCATAAGGGGTAACGGAGGAGGATTCATCTCCGCAAATGAAAAGTTTGCTTTCAAGCGATGAGGACTGTTCTTGACTGATATGACCGTTTACCAGATCGAGAAATTCCTGCTCACCTACAAAATGATGAAAGCCAGCGAGGTTACTGATGAATACCCGGCCGTCAGGCATCCTGTCGAAGTTAAAAGGCATGAGTTTCATTATGCAAGCCTGTCATCTATGCTTCGGAGAACCTTGCTGATAATGGCATCACGCAACTGACCAGTTTGATGGTGAAGTTTCTCACGGAGGGTAAAATCGTTTAACAGCCTTCCGAATTCAAACTCACATTCAGGACCACCTATCTCAAAGAAGATAATCCAAGAGGATGTGTTTTCTTCTAGTATCCATGGGCTTACAGGAGTCATCCAGTAGAGAGTGTTTCGGATAACCCATTCAGAATAAATATTTTTTTGTAATACCTTTTCCCACATCGCCATTACCTTCCCAAGTAATAATAACGAAAAGAAACATATTGGATTTGAAGATTATTCTTATAAGCAACTTTATACGGCCATTTAACAAAAATGTTACTGAGTATGTCAAGGTTATGAGTTCGAATCCTGTACAGAGATTGATTAGTGTCACAACTCCATGGTGTTGCAGTATAAACTGCAATCGCTTAACACATTGATTAGTAACAAAAAAACCAACCTACCTAGGAACTATTTTAATTTCTTTGAGTTAGCAAATTATTATATTCTACATTTCATGACCTTATGTTATAAGAATGATTGCATGATTTTTTCTTAAAAAGGATTTAATCAAATGAGTCATCCTCAGGAAGGTAGTTATATAAATAACAAAGAACTCGATCTTGTAAAGGCTGAGTATCTTAAATTCACTGAATTTCTCTGCTCAGTAATTGGAGAGAATAAATTTAAAAAAAGCAAGTTTTGGTTTTACCAAAAGCAACTTAGCGATTTCAGTAAACTTGATTTAGTAAGCCAAAGTAAGTTATTAGCTGTCATTAATAAATACGGAAGGTTAATGCCTATTTTTTCAGGCGATATGGATTTTTTAAAGCACAATTTATTAAAATTAGTAAGTGGAAGTCATTCATTCTCTAACTTAGAAGAAGAACACAATGATTTTTACTTTGAGTTTGATATGGCTTTAAGATATTTATTATGCAAAGAACAAAAAAATATAAATATTACAAGTGAGTGCGACGTTATTATTGATGATGATATCGCAATTGAATGTAAATTTTTACATGGCGAATCAGGGTTCGAACAAAATATCAGGAAAGCAAACAATCAAATAATAACAAGAATTGAAGATGGTTTAGCTAAAAGGGGATTCATTTCCATTGACATATCTCATTTGGTATCAAAAAAAGAGATACAAGATTTTATTGATTCGATATTCATTGAATTTCTCGAACAATATAAAAATCTCGGAGTAAGCATTGAAGATGCACAATCACAAATACCTCACAATAAAAACTTTAAAAAAATAGTACAAGGCTATGTAAATCAAAAAATTGAATATTATTATCATAAAGCTAAAAATACATATGTACAGTTTAACCTTGATTCGAAAGTATTTGGAGTATTCTACCAATATGAAGACGTTTTCCTATTAGATTCGGATGAATATGCAACCTGCCTACCTATTAGAATAGGCTGCTATGATATGAATGACAAATATATACTCAATAATCCATCTATAGATAAAGATGAGTTAAAAAAAGAGTTTCATTCCCTGGCTACTGGGATTTGATTCTTTTAAAAAAAGTCTATCCCTTTTAATTTCTTGGGGTAGACTAAACGATATCCTTTGGAAGGATTTAAAGAAAATGCAAAAAAATAAAATATTTCATAATAAAGAAAATATATAAAAAGTTAGATGATAATTCACTATGGTTTCTAAATATATCACTATACACATTATACTTTACATACTTGTTATTAATAGTTAATGACTGTAAAGGGATTCAAATTCCTGCATATATAGGATTTTACTTGATATGTATTTCTTGTACTATATTACTCACAAAACAATATAGAAAAAAAGGCGAGTTAATAAAAACCCTTAATGATACAATTCTCTTTCTTGCTGCCGCCTTTGCTTCCATGAAAATGCTTTATATCGTATCCCCTCTTGAGGATATAAACGTGTCATCCCTTGAAAGCAATATAGTCCCATTTGCATTAAGGTTCATTTTGATAGTTTGCTCATTTACAAAAGCATTTATGAGTGCAACAGACATCAAAGGAAAGCCAAAGACTACTGCTTAATTATAAAGAACGCAACAATGAATGGTATGGATAGGATGTCTACACCCCATACAAACTCTTTAAATCTTCGCAGGAAGATTTCATCATAAAAATATAAATAAATTGTTATAGCAAAGATATTCAAAAAATTGAAATTAAGACCAACCACAATTTGTTACTCATAGAATTTCCTTTAACGTTTTAATACATAGATATAATTTATATCTTATATATCAATATTTGGATGCTCACATCAGAGCAGAAAGCAAGGGCTAACCCTGCGAAGCCGCTGCGCTTGCTTCTCCGGATTGCCCTTGCTTTTCTTCCCTTCGGTCAGAAAAGAAAAGCACTACCTGTAATGCTGTTCATTCTACTGATACGTTTCTACTGTGCGCGCTATTCAGTTGGCGGTGTGGATTCACCACCAAAGCTTCCCGACATTATTTCGCATATCAAACCACTATCAGAGAATACATGCAAAATCATGATTAGTTCGGATACTAACTCGTGATTAATTGAGATACTACCTTGCAGGTATTATTCTATTTTTATTTACACCAGACAGCTAATCCTTATATTAATTTAAATGGCATTACACACTCGCATTAAAAATAATTAAAAATAAATTTGAAAAACAAAAATCCATTGATTATTGTTGTTTTACATTATAACCAAGGAGATAAAATATGAACCAACAATCTTTAATCGATAATAACCTGAAACTTTTTAAAATAAAATCACCAGCAGAACTCATAAAATTATTAAAGACAGGAATTGACATAAACACGCTAAATTCATCGAACCAGAATGCGCTGTTCGGTTGCAGATACCCTGAGCTTATGGAAGCAATGATTAATGCCGGAATAAATATTAATCATACTGACATGTTTAGCAGGAATGCGCTTTTCTATGCAACTTGTCCAGAAACCCTGTGTGTGTTGACTGAAAACGGGATTGATATCAACCATACGGACACGCTGGGCAGGAATGCGCTTTTCTACACCAGTGACGCTGAATCAGTTCAGTTACTGGTAAAAAATGGTATCAGCATAAACCACCCTGAACTTGAAGATAAAAATGCGCTTTTCTTTGCGATCAACGAAAGCTCAGCCAGAGAACTCATCGACAGTGGTATTGATATTAACCACACTGACAGCTATGGAAGAAATGCGCTTTTCTACGTCTGTGAGGCTGACGTTAAGCGTCTGCTGATTAAGAAAGGTATCAATGTTAACCAAAGGGATATATATGGTCATAATTCCATTAACATTACCGGCATAGATGCTAACTTACTGGATGTTTATTTCGCTGCGGGCCTTGATCCTGACATACAGGATCGAAATGGGAACAGCTTAATTTTTCACCCTTATAAAAAACCAATTACAGACATTTTAATCAACAATGGCTGCGATATAAACCGTGTTAATAATAATGGAGAAACCGTCTTTGAATACATACAGACCATGTTGTTCAGCAACTATCAACTTGACCAGTGTCTCAGCGTGCTTACACCTTACATTAACCTTATTAAAGCAAGACCATTAATTTTCAATCGCCTTACTTATGGCTGCATTGAGCTAATTAAATTTTTGCAAAGCCAGAATATCGATTACAAAATTAATGACCGTTGCGTTGTTAGATACGCCAACAAAGATATTAAAAATTTTATTACTGAAGCGCAGAAAGTTATTGATCTCAGCAATATCACCCTTTGCTCATGGTATGACACCCCGCTGGTCAGCGTAAAAAACAAGGAGATCATTAAATGGTTCATAAGAAACAATGTAAATGTAAATATTAATGACATTGAAGATCAGGACATTCTCACTGAAATTCTTGCCTACCTTGCACTAAGGGAACATAAAACGCTTAAAACCGTAATTAAACCGGATATAAAACGCACCGCCTGTAAAAGAAGGCTGTGAGGATTTTATTCTCATATCCAGTTTTGATGCACTCTCGATACTTACAGTAAAAAAATTATGTGTACGTCAATAAATATGGGCGCTGTATAGTGTGATATAGCTATCAGCGTCTCCCTGATTGACTACGTCATAGTAAAGGTTGTATGAATGACGATTCCGGCACTCTGACAGTAATAAATAATACCGCTTTCAACATAGTATAGGAAAACATCCTCACACGCTAAATGAACTTAAATCCTACTTTGATAATTAACTGAGGGGGGATAAATAACCTAAATTTTATTTTCATACACGTAATGATTTGACCCGATGGCTTAGCCATTGGGGAAATTATAGTTTCGGAAAATGGGCTGTTGCACTGAAGGAAAATCCAGAAAGAATTATCGGTTTTGGAGGACTTAGCGTTATCAGTTATGACCGATACGCAGATAATTAACTTGGGGTATCGTTTCTCTATAAAGTGATGAGGAAAAGGTCTGGCAACAGAGTTAGCTAAATATGCGATCACCTATGGAATTAGTATTTTAAAACTGGCTGAAATTTCTGCGGTAGTAAGACCAAACCATCTGGCATCCCAAAGCTCCTGACTACAGCAGGTCTCCGGTATGCGCGTGATATTCATAATGTGAAAAATGAACCCGCAAGCATGCTTTTCACTCTGACTCTGGATGAGTGGAACAATACTCTAAGTTTGGATACTACCTCATCCATTAACCATTAAAGTTCGTGCGTAACGTCCACTCTTGACACAAAGCAGGCGTTCGTTACCTTAACGTAACTCTTCTTCATTTAACCCAGTCTTTCAGTACCAGACACGCAAACATATAAGTTGTCCAAGGGTTGCGGATTTAAACATATTGATCAGGATGACGTCGGTTGATGACGCTTGAATGTTCGGGCAAGAAAAGCTTTGGCCTGTATAAAAGTCATTACGTCAAATAGTGGCGACCTGAACTAAACCAGGCATTCAGGGTAAGCGGTCAAGGGATAAAATAATATGCAGGTTACTACCGAAGGAAGTGAAGGCTCTTTTGGCGCCCGATTTTACAATGATAATGGTATTGTAAATCGGGCCGCAGGCTTTCAGATTAATGGAAAACAATAGCACCAATAGCAGCCGGCTCCAGATCTGTGCCGTCATTCATTGCCCAGCGGACAAAGCTGCTGCCTTCAAGGAGACTTAAAATCTGAAACGCTTTCTGCCGGGGTGTGCCTGTTGCCGCGAATTCACCAGCCGCAGTACCTTCCTCTATGGTTTTCTCAAGCCACTGCAGTTGCAGGGTAAAGTATTTCCGCGTAAGGCTTTGCATGGTCTCCGGCAGGGCTGCCATTTCAGCTGCCAGTGCCCCGCATAGCGGTAACATACCATCAGCCATTGCAGCCCGAAACAATGCAGCGAAAGCACAGAGCCGACCAAAAGCATTTGGAAAGTCATGATCGATTTTTTCGAAATCCACAGCCGAACGATTGATGTAGGTTTCAACAATTTCCACACCAAGATCTTCTTTTTTTGGGAAATAATGGTGAATACTGGCCTTTCTGATACCGACCATTTTTTCCAGATCAGCGTAACTGAAGGCAGCATAACCTCTGGAACGCAGCATAAACTCTGCAGAATTGATTAATGATTGTCGGGTATCCATAGACATAAAATCGACCTGTTTGAAAAATGACGAAGCAAGGGCAGACGCTTGCTCCTGTTTCAAATCAGGGCGTCTGCCATCATGCAACTTAGGTTATTGTGCAATGACGAGTTTCGGCTCCATCTTAATGGAACGCGAGAAATTCGCATAGTTTGGTGACGTCTTCAGTACGGCCTGATGAATTTCTTCAATTTCTGCCGGCTGAGCGTCAGCATCAATAAACGCGGTGTACTGGACTGAATCGTATCCGGGGTTAACATTTTCATCCAGCCCAAGGAAACCACGCAGATCCAGTTCGCCTGACGTTTCGATTTTCAGGGAATTAACCTTAATGCCCTTGCTGGCAGCTACCGCCACATACGCTACGGTCAGACAGGCATTCAGCGCAGCCATGAGCAGTTCCTGTGGGTTAGGTGCAGTATCGCTTCCAAGTATTTCTGATGGTTCATCAGCGGCGACATGGAAGGTACGCTCGATGCTGTCACCAAAGAGTTCATATGACTTCATGGTAGAAACTGAACGGGTCTGTCCTGCCCAGCGGGTCTCTACGTTAAACCTGGCTTTTGCTTTTTCCGTGTTTTGGGTCACTTTTTCGGCGAATTGCTGGAATGCAGCAACATCAATACCGTTCACTTTCTCTGTCATCTTGATATTCCTGTTCATTGAGATTTACCGGGCAGCCGGATTGCAGAAGACGCCCGGATTTGAGTCTGTCTGTAACTAACCGAGCCGGAATTACAGCTCGTCGTAGGCGTCCATTACGCGTGCTGAATAGACAAAAGCAGCACCGGCGTTAAGCGCAATCGCAGTCCCTACTGCAGCACCGATTTCATCTTTCGTTGCACCAGCTTTTTTGGCGGCGGCCACGTGTGCGGAAATACAACCGTCACAACGAGTAGTCACTGCCACAGCAATGGCAATCAGTTCGTGAGTTTTGGCATCCAGAACACTGTTTTCGCGCGTAGCGGTTTCAAGGCCATGAAACGCGTTAGCAACAGGTTTATTTGTTTTGGCCAGATTACCGACGCTTTTGATCAGCGCGGAGAGACGATTGCCCCATTCTGCAGACATGATGATTTCCTCAGATTAGTAAAAAATTAATTGCCGAGTTTCCGGGCTGCCATTACACCGCCATCCACATCCCAGACTGCCCCGGTTACCCACGAAGCTTTATCTGAAAGCAGGAAAACAATAGTTTCCGCAACATCACGCGGTGTACCGTTCCGCCCCAGCGGATGGAAGTTATTGAAACTGGCCAGCGCACCATCCAGTTGTTCACCCGGAATAAAACGTTCGAAAATTCGGGTTTCAACAATACCAGGGCTTACTGCATTGACACGGATACCGTGCTCAGCCAGCTCTGCTGCGGCGTGGCGTGTCAGAGTATCCAGACCCGTTTTGGCCATGGAGTAAGCTGAAGCGGTGATGGTTTCTACTGCCTGGCGTGCAGCGACTGCAGTAACATTCACAATAGATCCAGCTTTCTTCTGATCTACAAGTGATGCAGCAACATGCTGTGTAATAAAGAAGAATGCCCGGTTCAGATCGAGGAAGTTGTTGTAATCCACGACTGAATGCTCAAGGAAACTTTTTGGATAGTAAATGCCGGCGGAATTGACCAGCATATCAATATCGCTGTGATCCTTTTTCAGGGCAGCGATAAGCTTTGCAACACTTTCCATACTGGATAAGTCAGCAGTCAGAGCGAATGCATTCTCCTCACCCGAAATAGCCACGAGTTCCTGGCGTGCGGCTTCTGCTTTTTCAGCACGGCTACCTACAATGACAGCCTTTCCGCCCTGCTCTAAAACCATCTTTGCTGTTTCAAGACCGATCCCACTGGTGCCACCAATGATCAGGACTTTATGATTCGTAAACTGTGTATCTTGCATAATGCCTCCGGTGAGGTAAGTTTCTGTAGCTGCCTATCAACTGGTAGGTAGTCTGGGCGAGAGTATTTTCTTTGTCAAGTTTACGTTTTATTTTTTTACTGACCGATGTCGGGTTCTGACATCTAAAACATCGTCAAAACCCAACGGATGGTATCGTCAGTAAACATCTGCTTCGTGTTCGGTAATTGATGAAAAAATAGCTGCGTATTGCTCTGCAGTTTTCTGTCCTGTAATACGTTTCATCAGCTGACCATTTCTGAACACCAGAACAGAAGGAAGCCCAAAAACCTCATACCGAGTTGATAAAACAGGTGATTTATCAACATTCACCACACCAACTTTGACATGTGGCCCCAGTTTTCTTGCGAATTGCAAATATTCCGCTTCACTCTCACGACAGGGTGGACACCACGGTGCAAAGAACCTGATTACGGCCAGTCCCTCACCCCATGCGATATCATGAAAGTTGTCTTCATTGTAGGTGCGTACATTTGTCATCGTTATCTCCGGCGTTGTACGTATCAGTCATTACGGCACGAAAAAACAGATTTTCACTTGCCTACCTAGTAGTAGGTTGATATGGTACGCACACTTTCACTCGCTGACAAGATTGACCCGACATCCATGATTAATGCTGCGGGTGATTTTTGACGGAGTGACCAGAACGGTCGTTGTGGCCAGAAATTTCGTGACTCTTAAGATGAGGAATGCAATGAAGACGTTATTTACCCCTTACAACCTCGGTGGCGTTGAGCTGAAAAATCGCGTGGTTATGGCACCTATGACACGTACTCGCACGTTGAATGACATCGCTGATGACGTAGTTGCCTTGTATTACGCGCAGCGTGCTTCAGCCGGATTGCTGATCACTGAAGGGCTGCCTGTTTCCGAAGAAGGTCGCGGGTATCTCTATACGCCTGGTCTCTATAATGATGCGCATGTTGAGGGATGGCGTAAGGTAACGGATGCTGTCCATGCGAAAGGTGGCCGAATTTTCGCGCAGCTGTGGCATGTGGGGCGTATGTCTCATACCTCACTACAACCTGGTCATATTGCCCCCGTCTCTTCAGGCACCATTCCTGCGACTAATACAACAGTATTTGCCTGGGACGAAAGTGGTAAACCCGGCCCGGTTGCCCCAAGCATTCCGCGTGCACTCGAAACGCATGAAGTGAAGCGCGTTACCCGCGATTTTGTGAAGTCAGCACAACTGGCGGTGGAAGCCGGGTTTGATGGCGTTGAAATCATGGCGGCTAACGGTTTCATCTTTGACCAGTTCCTGAGCAGTGAGCTGAATACCCGTACCGATGAGTATGGTGGTTCGGTAGAAAATCGTCAGCGCTTCCTGCTGGAGACCATTGATGCCGTTTCCGATGCAATTGGCGGCAACAAAGTCGCAGTACGACTCTCTCCGTTCGGTCGCATCTATGATCTTGCCCCCTATGCCGGGGAAGAAGAAACCTGGTCAGAAATGGCGAAGGCTCTTAGCCAGCGCTCCCTGGCCTACGTGCACCTCTATTTCCAGCCGACCTACGTCACCGCACCGCAAGCCGCTGAGAAATTTAAAGCTGATTTCCGTGAATCATTTGGTGGGACGATCATTGCAGCAGGTGGATTCAGCCGTGATATTGCAGAAGAACGCCTGAATAACAACGAAGTTGACCTGGTTGCGTTTGGTGTGCCATTTATCGCCAACCCGGATCTGGTTGAAAGAATGAAAAATAACTGGCCGCTGGCGGAAAGCGATCGCACGACCTATTACGGTGTAAGCGGCTCTCCGGAAAAGGGCTATACCGATTACCCGGTATACAGCGAAAAATAATTAAGTCGGCCCGGATAATATAAATCCGGGCATTTTACTTTACCTGTCATATATCTTCAGAGTACAAAATGAAATCATTAATGCCCCGAATCTCAGTAGATGTCTGGTCTGATTATGTCTGTCCGTGGTGCTGGATCGCTAAAAAACGATTTGAAAAGGGTCTTGAAGAGTTTGAATATTCTAAACAGGTCGATGTACGTCATCACAGCTATCGTATTGCGAGTGCCCCCCCCCCTATTCCATTCAGATCGGCTTTGTATCAGAAGTTTGGTGGTGAGCATGGCGCAGAGTTAATGATGAACCAGATTGAAAGCACGGGGAAATCAGAGGGATTGATCTATAACTTTGACACTATGCTTTTTGGCGATACACGTGAAGCGCATACCCTTGCAGCTGCTGCGCGTGAGGCAGGGCTCGGAACACAGATGTCAGAAAAGTTGTTCTCTGCGGCCACAACTGAAGGGCGTTCTATTTTTGACAGGGATGTATTGATTGCTCTGGCAATTGAAGCCGGTATGACACAGTCTCAGGCTGAAAGTGCCCTTGAAAACCCTGTATTCAGGGACTCTGTTGATGACGATGAGGCAAAGGCTCGTGCGATAGGTGCAAGTGGCGTACCTCTATTTGTGATCAATAATAAATATGCAATCAGTGGCGCACAGCCAGCCGCGAATTTTTTGAGCGCCTTGAGACAAGTCTGGGAAGAAACCAAAGATGAGTCCATGTTCATGGAGGGGATGGTCTGCGGAATAGATGGTTGTAAATAATGTCTACAGGCATTCGTGGCTAACCTGGATTCCGTCAGTAATCTTCAGTCTGAAATTATTCCGGAAGTCAGCTTAAATTCGCCAATTAATTTTTTTCACTTTGCCCCTGTTTCCTGGTTATTTTGCGGGCATCTTCAGGCATTCACGACAATACGATTTCTGAACATAAATTCAATCTATGCTTCCGTTTTCTATGGTTATTTCTGCCAACTCCCTGAATGGCTGTAATAGTACGGAGGGATCACGTGTCCGCCAGACAACTGCAATTTCCAATTCAGGTACCGGTGCTGCTATTTCAACAAATTCTAACCCTTCTGAAGGAATATCCTCTGTTCTGCCAGAGACGAATACTACGCCAAGACCAGCTCGTGCCAGTCCGACACACGTCTGGTTTTCTCCACATGAACGCAGGCGGGGACGAAATCCTGCCTCCTCACAAAGCCGGATAATTTCATCATAAACGGCAGGGAACTGCTCTTTGCAGGGGATAATAAACTCCTCATTTGCAAAAGCAGCCAACGGAAGCGGTTTATTTTTTCCTGCCAGAGCGGCTTGCGGGTGACGGCTGGATACCGCTAATCTGAGTCGCTCTTTATGCAGCGGAATGACTGTCAGCGCCTCATCTTCAACCGGCGTTAATACGAAGCCTACATCAATTTCGGCTGACAGCAGCGCTTCGACCTGAGCATGGGTGGTCATTTCCCTGACGTCCAACTCAATTTCAGGATACTTCTCGCTGAAAAGTCGCAGTAAATCAGGAGTGACCGTCTGCATAGCCAGAGTAGTATATCCCACCGTGAATTTACCGCTTTGTTCAGCCACAACATGACGAACCGTCTGCTGGACAGACTCAACATGTGCGATAAGCGGCCGAACTTCATTAAGCAGAACAGTTCCTGCGGGTGTCAATGAAACGCGGCGGGTGGTTCTGTCAAAAAGCCTAGTGCCAATCTCATGTTCGAGTTGGGCGATAACACGTGTCACTACGGGCTGTGATATGTTGAGCCGTTCAGAGGCGCGATTAAAACTGAGGGTCTCTGCGACTTGCAAAAAATAACGTAATGCTTTGATATCCATCTAACAACCTCAATAATAACATCAAAAAACACCGCCATAGCAGATAAACCATACCATCAATTAATGCAGAAATAGAATTAATATTGATTCTTTATTGCGAATTAACTCTTCCTGTCTGGCAACCTACAATGCAGTCATTCAAGAGCATTGAGAGAGGTATCCTATGTCAGTCAAGAGTGTTAATAAAGAGACGTTTTCACAGGAAGTACTGAACAACAACCTTCCTGTTTTGGTGGATTTCTGGGCGCCATGGTGTCCACCCTGTGTCTCAGTCGCACCAACCATCGAACAACTTTCAGGTGAGCATGAAACCCGGCTGAAAGTTGTGAAGGTCAATATCGATGAAAATGCCGAACTGGCCAGTATCTATGGTATTCGCTCGATACCCTCCTTCAAAGTATTTAATAAAGGGGAGATCGTTCTGGAATTTGGTGGTGCTTTGCCCAAAAAACAGATAGAAGAAAAACTGAATGATTACTTAACTACTGAAAAATAGTTATCGTTAAAAGCAATGAGGAAGATAAAGCAATTGTTTATTTCCATAGACGATAGCGTTATTAAACCATCTCATTAAACTGAAGCACATAAATGAAATTACCATGGGTTATTTTTAACCCGTCACATTTGTATCTTAACTTAGCAAAGTGTTATTAAATAACTGAGGAAATATCATGAAAGCCATTAATAAAGTTTTTATCATCACTGCTCTTTCACTGGTTTCGTTAACCAGCTTTGCACAGTCTGTCACCGCAACAGGCAGTACGCTCGATGAAGCCCATGCAAAGATCGCAGCAAAAGCAAAAGAAGCCGGAGCAGAATATTCCATCACTGAAGCATACAGCGGCAATAGAGTGCATATGACTGCAGAATTAACACACTGAACGGGTCTGTGACAGGCAGCACGCGGGAGTACATATTACAGAAATCTACTCCCGCCAGCTCAAGAATAAACTGCACGATTATGTTCATGTCCTGCTCACAATATGAGCAACTGAATCCGGTACCAGTGCCGGTGCATCATTCACTCAGTCACGGTAGTCGCGCAGCACCGTCTGCTCCAGGTGACCTGCTCCCCGTTAAAAATACATTGATTTGTATGTCGAGAAAATCCGCCCTCCAGGCGGGAGAAAACATCAAGATTCAGTTAATGCTTTTGCTAGTTGTTTAAAGAGAGCCTGCGCCGGATTACTGTTATCTTTATGCCAAATAAGTACTTGTTCTATCGTTGGACTCTGTTCCAGTTCAAGATATTCAATCCCTTCGTAATTAAGTTTTTTAACCGATTCTGGAACAAGAGCTATTCCTAACCCTTCGGCAACCAGACTTACAATGGTTTGCTGTAGCTGTGTTTCCAGACGGTAACAGGGAGCAACGCCCTGCTGACGTAGAAAAAGGTCAATCGTTTCACGCAACACGGGGGCAACGGCGTGAGGGGTAGCAATCAACGGCTCGCTCTGCAACTCAGATGCATTAATGGACTTCTTTACGCCTAAACGATGCTTGCTATTTACTATCAGACAGAGTTTTTCTCGATGAAGGGGAAGACTTTCTAGAAAACGAGCCGGGCCTGGGTTAAATACCAATCCGACATCATAATCACCGTCAAGAACTGCGCTTACCAGTGCACCAGGAGTAACTTCCTGCAAGGTTAGTTGCAGATCAGGAAAATCAGTGACTACGCGCCTTGTGAGCTCCGGTATGGTTGAATACGCAGCGTGCATCATAAAACCGACTGACAGCTGCCCCTTCTCTCCGGCAGCCATTTTTTGGACATTACGACAGGCAAGTTCATACGCGCTGACGACTGCCCTAGTATCTGTGTAAAACATTTTTCCGGCTTCAGTCAGTGAGACACCGTAATGATGCCGGTTAAATAACTTTACTCCGAGCTTCTCCTCCAGTGAGGCAATCTGCCGGCTCAGTGGTGGCTGTGAAATGTTCAGCGCTTTTGCTGCCTTGCCATAGTTAAGACATTCAGCCAGAGTCAGAAAATAGTTCAACTGTCTGAAATCGGACATCTTGTGATACCTTTTTGATATAGATGAAGATATAAAAAGGCATTGGAATGTATAGATCAATATCTCTAGAGTATATTTTTTCTCTTTTGAGTTCTGTCAATGTTGTCCACCCTGAATGTTGTACTGCCTGTCTTTGCCCTTATCCTGGTTGGCTGGTTAGCTCGCAAGTTCAGAATCTTAGGCGAAAATGCCCTGAGTGAACTGAACCGCTTTGTTGTCTATCTGGCATTGCCTGCTTTGCTTTTTGATATCATCGCAAATGCAAAATGGAGTGATCTCGCTCAGCCTGCATTTATCAGTACTTTCTCGATAGGAATGATGTTGGTGTTTTTCCTGACCATATTTATTCAGTTAAGACGAACCCGCCATCTTGCAGATGCTGCTATCGACGCCCTGAACGCCAGTTATGCTAATACGGGGTTTATTGGTTTTCCTCTCATCCTCGTTTTTTTAGGCCATGAAGCTCTGGCGCCCACACTTATTGCCACCATTCTGACGGTATCTGTACTGTTTGGCATCGGGATCATCATTATCGAAACTGGCCTTCAGGGGGAAGTAAAGCGGCGTATCATCATCGGACGTGTAGCGAAATCTCTGATTAAAAACCCGCTGTTAATGTCTCCGGCTATTGCCATTTGTATTCCGGTATCAGGATTAACTATCCCTGGCTCTGTGAACGTTTTCCTGAAATTACTTGGGGGAGCAGCTTCGCCCTGTGCACTTATCGCTCTGGGATTATTTCTTGCCGGTCAGTCAGATAAAAGAAAGAACAATGAACATGCTACGGTAACGATGCTGGTCGTGCTTAAATTACTGATTCAGCCTGCGCTGACATGGTTGTTTGCGACAAAGGTTTTTAATCTTTCACCTTTGCTGGTTCACACCGCCGTGCTACTGGCCGCGCTACCAACCGGAACCGGACCGTTTATGCTGGCGGAGTTTTATCGTCGTGAGGCATCGACAACGTCGAAATGTGTCCTGATCTCAACAGTGGTCTCCATGTTTACTCTATCTGCTTATTTGTACCTCATTGGCCAGTAGAGCTTCCTGGAGAGTTAGTATCTGAAACAGATACTAAGAGTTGTAATCAAACCCAGATCACATTTTTGAATGAAAGAATACCTCTTGGCTTTTACGTTCTTGACTGCTCATAACCAAGAACTATATCGTTTAATGATATATACAGCTTGTTACCGTTCGGCGGGCAAAACGTAAATTCAGCTACAGGGGGTTCCCTGGCTGTACTTATGTTTTGCCCGTTTTGCGTTTTGGGAGTTGACGATGATTATCAAACAGATCCTGAACAATAACGTCGTCAGCGTTTCCGATATCAGCGGAGCTGAGTTTATCCTGACGGGACGCGGCCTGGGCTTTAATGCCAGAGTAGGCGACATTGTTGAAGAGAAGAACGTTGAGAAAACCTTCAGCCTGGCAGAAGGTTCCATCTCTGATCGCTTCAAAGTATTACTGAATGAAGTGCCGGTAGACGTTATTCAGTTGACAGATGATATCGTCACGCTGGCAAGAAACTCGCTTGGATATATGCTGAGCGACTCTTTGTACGTCTCGCTGGCCGATCACTTAAACTTTGCACTTAAGCGGTATGCTGAGGGGCTTGAGATTCAGAATCCCCTGGAATGGGAGGTCCGCCATTTATACCGTAAGGAATATCTGATTGGACGTCAGGCGCTGGCGCTGATTGCCTCACACACCGGTCAGCTTTTGCCGGATGCGGAAGCCTGCAGCATCACGCTGCATATCGTGAATGCATCCATGAATATGCCGGATGGACAGGTCATGGAGATGACTCGGCTGATTTTTCAGATCCAGAATATCGTAAAGTACTGGTTTGCAATAAGTATTGATGAACAGAGCCTCAACTATCAGCGTTTTGTTACCCATCTGAAGTTTTTTGCCCAGCGGGTTATGGCGGGTGAGATCCTTAATAATGACGATGCGGAACTGTTTGAACAGATGCCGAAACGTTATGAAAAAATCCTGGGTTGTGTTCAGGCCATCAGTGAATTTGTGGCCAAGAATTACAACCATACGATGAGCAGTTCAGAGAAGTTATACCTCACGGTTCATATTGGTAACGTGTTGAACCGTAAGTAAATTTCCATTTAGGCTTGTTACTGTTAAATCAGGCAAACCCCAGAGGAAGCAAGGTGTCCGGTTAATACCGGCGATTGTGAACGGGCAGCTGCGCCCTAAATCTGGAGAGTATTTCTGTGGATTATCAACATACCGCGCGCAGGATTATTGCGCTTCTTGGTGGCGATGCAAACATCAATTCTGTTTTTCATTGCATTACACGCCTGCGATTTAACCTGAAAGATAACGACAAACCCGATCGTGAGTCGCTGATGCAACTCGACGGCGTTATGGGCGTTAACCTTTCCGGCGACCAGTTCCAGGTCATAATTGGTAACAAGGTTACGCAGGTTCTCAGGGCTATACAGG
Organism: Citrobacter sp. Cb004; assembly: GCF_030337065.1. Taxonomy (NCBI): domain Bacteria; kingdom Pseudomonadati; phylum Pseudomonadota; class Gammaproteobacteria; order Enterobacterales; family Enterobacteriaceae; genus Citrobacter; species Citrobacter sp. Cb004. The sequence goes on from NZ_JAOWCH010000052.1 coordinate 64,985, forward strand.
ACGAAATCCCTCGTCTTAAGGCTGAGGATAAAACGGATGAAAAGGTTGAGGAAAAGCGCCGAAATCCCGTATCCCTAGCCTTCGAAGTCATTTCAGGCATATTTTCCCCCATTATACCGGCGATTGCCGGAGCCGGTATTCTTAAGGGCGTTTTATCCCTTTTCGTTACTTTCGGTTGGGTAACTGCCACTAATCAAACCTATCAGATCATGACGGCCATCAGCGATGGGGTTTTCTACTTTATGCCGATGGTGCTGGCCTTCAGCGCCGGTCTGAAATTTGGTGCGAATCCTTATCTCTCTGTTGCACTTGCGGCAGTGTTGTTTCACCCGGCACTGACTTCGTTACTGAAATCAGGCGACCCTGTTGCCTTTGCCGGATTAACAGTTTCACCCGTTTCTTATGCTAACTCGGTCATCCCAATTTTATTTTCAGTCTGGCTGCTGAGTTATGTTGAACGATTCTTTAATAGAATCATTCCCGCCTCTATACGAATGATGTTTTCCCCTCTGCTGAGCCTGATGATTGTGGCACCGGTGATGCTTATTTTCATTGGCCCAGCCGGAATTTTTATCGGCAACTCGCTTTCAGGCGGAATAATCTGGCTTGTTGAGAATATGGGGCCGCTGGCCGGGATTGTGGTTGGAGGAACGCTTTCGTTGATGATCATTACCGGTATGCACTATGTGCTCGTACCCATCATGATCAATAACATCACTCGCCTGGGTTTCGACCCTATCAAGCCTCTCATCTTTGTCGCGAACTTTGGACAGGCAGGCGCTGCTTTCGGGGTGTTCCTGCGCTCCCGCAACAAAAAGACCCGCACTCTGGCACTGTCGACCTCTTTCAGTGCCCTGATGGGCGTATCTGAACCCGCAATGTACGGTATCAATATCCGTTTCAAAAAACCCTTCGCGGCAGCACTGATTGGCGGAGCCACAGGTGGATGCCTGGCAATGACAATGGGCGTAAAAGCCTATGCATATGCATTAAGTGGATTGTCCGGTTTACCGGCGCTGGCTGGTGAGGGATTCGGCTGGGCACTGGCCAGTATTGGTCTGGCCTTCGCTGTAGCTGCGCTGGTGACCGTTGCGTTGGGCTTTGAGGAGACATCCGAAATCCAGCCAGATTCAACAAGTAAAACTGAGCCATCATCAGCTCAGACTAATGAAGTGCGTGCGGGAATCAGCCCTGTACACGCTACCGCAGGCGAACAACTTTATGCCCCGGCCGAGGGAAAGCTTATTCCTCTTTCTGAGGTGAGTGATCCTGTGTTTGCCGATGAAGTATTCGGTAAAGGAATCGCTATTGTCCCGGTCAATGGTCAGTTGGTGTCACCGGTAAACGGCCGGGTAGGTTCGGTATTTGCCACCAATCACGCCATTACGCTGGAGAGCGAATCGGGGGCTGAAGTTTTAATCCATATTGGCATCGATACTGTGAAGCTGAACGGAAAAGGCTTTATACGGCATGTTGAAGACGATCAGGTTGTGAAAGTGGGTGAGCCGCTTATTAGCTTCGATCTGGATGCTTTACGTGCAGACAACATCGACTCCAGCATCATCATCATTGTGACTAACACCGAGCGGTATGACGACATCAGCCTTATTTCACAAAATGAAGTGGAACCACGTGAGGCTTTTCTAAAACTGACAGCGGCAGCTGTGTAAGGGGAAAAAAAGTGACCTTTTCTAAATCTTTTCCGGACAATTTTCTTTGGGGTGGTGCTACAGCGGCAAACCAGCTGGAAGGTGCGCATGATGTAGATGGCAAAGGCTTATCAGCCTCTGATGTCTTTATCTTTGATATTAATGCACCGAAAGAGACATGGCTGGATCAGTGGGCCGGGATGACGCACGCACAGGTGGCTGAAGCTCAGAACCCGGCCAGCAAAAAATACTATCCTAAGCGCAAAGGTAATGACTTCTATCACCATTACGAAGAGGACATCGCGCTCTTTGCCGAAATGGGATTTAAATGCTTCCGTATGTCGATTGCCTGGACGCGTCTCTTTCCGCGAGGTGACGAGTCCGAGCCGAATGAAGCAGGTCTGGCCTTCTACGATCGGGTGTTCGATACGTTACGTCGCCATAACATTGAGCCGGTTGTCTCCCTTTCACACTACGAAATGCCTCTGACCCTGGTCACTGAATATGGTGGCTGGCCAAATCGGAAGGTAATTGATTTTTACCTGCAGTTCGCCACGACTGTCTTTAAGCGCTATCGCCATAAAGTGAAGTACTGGATGACGTTTAATGAAATTAACTGCGTCAAGCATCATCCGTACGTCAGCGTGGGGGTTATTGAAGAGGATCATCCGGCTCTTGAACAGGCTAAGTATCAGGGCGCGCATCATCAGTTCGTAGCAAGTGCTCTCGCCACTAAAGCCTGCCACGAGATTATTCCGGAATCTAAAGTGGGTTGCATGATCAGCTATCAGATCCTGTATCCACATACCTGCCACCCTGACGATATTCAGGCCTGCGAGGATGCTCAACGTGTTTCCCTGTTCTTCAGCGACGTACAGGCTCGCGGTGCTTATCCCGCCTGGACAGAAAGAATGTTTGCTACAAAAGGTGTGGTGTTACAAAAAGAACGCGGCGACGATGAAATATTGCGTCAATACCCTGTCGATTTCGTATCCTTCAGTTATTACATGTCAAGCACCGTGAGTGCACATCCCGAAAAATTGGAAGGTGTCAAAGGGAATCTGATCACCGGAGGGATTCGCAATCCGTATCTGCCTGAAAGTGATTGGGGATGGCAGATTGACCCGAAAGGTCTGAGACTGGCGCTGAACCAGTTATATGACCGCTATCAGAAGCCCCTTTTTGTAGCAGAAAACGGTCTGGGGGCCGTAGATGTTCCTGGCAGTGATGGTATCATTCAGGATGACTACCGTATCGATTACCTACGACTGCATATTGAACAAATGCATGAAGCCATTGCTGACGGTGTCGATCTGTTTGGTTATACGTGGTGGGGGCCAATTGATATGGTCAGCGCAAGTACATCACAAATGTCCAAGCGCTATGGTTTTATTCATGTTGATCAGGATGATATGGGCAACGGAACGCTCAAACGTACTCGTAAGAAAAGTTTTGGCTGGTATAAAAAAGTGATCGCCTCGAACGGTCATGATTTGAGTTAAAACTTATTTCAGGGACAGCCATAGACTGTCCCTGAATACACATAATTCACACTAAAAGTATTGCTGAAAATATTCGCTGGACCGGAGCATAACGCCCTCTGTCCTTTTCTAAAAATCAAAGTAACTTACAGGTTAAGTGCTTCAAACGATGTCACAACGAGGATATCCGCCATATCCAGTGTTTTAACAGGTGCCTCCGTACCCGCAAACAGAAGGGGCAGCTTTGTGCATCTCAGAATGATGACCTCAATAACTTCATCCTGATACATTCGCTTCATGACAACAGTAAACGTATCACGCATGTGGCATTATAATGCCTCGTTCGAGTTCATCGTGGGTTTAATCTGCGATGTAATCTATCTCATCAGCGTACGGGACGACCAGCAATTAAATAGTAAAGTCAGATGCAGCCCCCTCTTAAATAAAAAATCATTTCGCTCAGGAAATTGAGATGCAATACTTTGTTATCGAAACAAAAAGCAACCCGATTAATTTTAATAATAAATAAGATACTAAAATCACTTATGGTGATAATTATTTTACCTATCCCCCAAAGACCTGGCAACCAACCCTGCAAAACACATACATTATAAAAAACAAAAACATTTTAAACAGTCTTTAAAATGGGGGAAGGGCGCCCCCATTAAAACCATTATAGCCACCGATCGTTTTTACTATAAAAAACAATCATCGATAGCGAATCAAGCCCTCCTAATAAATAACCAATTAAATAAACCCCATCACTTAACAATCGCAAATGAACAACCCATAATTTATTTATTTTATAAATAGCATCTTTTGCTAGCCATGAAAATTATTCATTAAAAACATCCAGTTAAATTATTTAAATATTAATGGAAACGCTTGCTTATTTATTGCCACCAAAAAATAAATTTGATTTATATTTATTTAATAATATACATTAACTTCTCCAAAACAATAAAGGAGAATAAAAATGAAAAAACACAATTACCCAACACTGACAAACTACCTTGCCAAAACCAAAAAGAATGCAGATCTCTATAGATTATATAACCCACAATTTTCTGTATTCGGAAAACCAGTAAGTGAAGAGCAGGATTTTTACTTTTGTTACTTCTCCAGACATATGATTACTCAGAGAAATATCTTAACCCTCTTTTCTATTCATACCTTTCTCTCTTACAACTTAAGCAAGAAAGAGACAATTAAATCATTTGTTCATTTTCTCAGAAATGCAAACCATGGCACCTTCAACAATGCATTCCAGTTTCGCGGGTGCAATATCATTTATCAAAATAAGAAAGGCGAAGTTAAAGAGATCTCATGGTTTTCGTTCTCGCGGATCTACGACGATATCGTAAAAATAAAAGAGTATAGAACAAACAACAACACTTACAACAAAATCGCAGCTTAAAAGAGGAGACGACACAATGAGTATCCATAAAGAATACGGTTTCTTATACTGCCAGACTAAAAAAGATGTCCAGGAATGCATTACCGCAGGTTTCGATATTAACTCGCTCATACATTCGGGTCGAAATGTACTGTTCCGTAACAGCCACATTAGTGCGGTTCAAGCCATGATTGAAGAAGGAATGAATTTAGACCATACAGATCACTACGGAAACAATGCGCTATTTACCAATGAATCACCTAAAATACTCAGCCTCTTAATTAATTCCGGAATCAATATTCACCATACAAATAACAATGGGGAAAATTGTCTTTTCAGTCAAAATTTTGGCAGGGTGAACGCAGAACTCCTTATTAATGCAGGCGTTGACATTAATCACACAGATAATAATGGACAAACCCTTCTTTATAAGACCTTCAATATTTTTTACTTTGATTACTGGGTTAATAAAGGTTGTGCTCTTAATCACAGGGATAAGTATGGCAGCACGGTTCTGGATTTGTCTGACCGTAAAGGTTACATATATGATTGTATCGCAATGGCCCTTACTCGTCATTTTGATAAAATTGACACTCCCCCTAAATTTTTCAAACACTTATCGATTGAGTCCTTACCCTTGTTGGCGTTACTGCATAAAAAAGGCATTCATTTCACGATAGATCAATACTGTACATTTTCACTTTACGTGAGAGAAATGAAGGCATTTTTTATCGAATTAAAAGCCTATACAGATATCGACCAAGTCCAATTCTATAATATGAATAATAAGCACATTGGCAGCTATACGGGGAACGAGATAGTAAAATGGTTTATTCGCAATGGTATCAGAATAGATCAGGACATACTGAGACAGCGCTCCGACTCCGATAAGGTTTTTTCTTATATCGCAGGAAGAGAGAAAAAAGACCTGCTAAAAGGAATGAAGCCAGAGTTCCCCCGTACACCTGTGCGAAAAAGACTCTAAAATTCAGTAGTAAACAACCTTCTTCTTAGTCTGAAAGGTTTTATTTCATGATAACTAAGCTGATAAATCTTCTTGGGTATACTATTTATCAAATGGTATACTTTTTTAATCCAGCCAATTAAATTATTCACCCCGTAACAACTTGACTTATTCACTGCATCGGTTATCTGTAGTAATAAACATGCAACAAAAGGATAACTATGAAAAGTGAAAGGAATAATGATGATGATATAACCAGAGTATCAAAACGCGGTAAATTCCATACTGACAAACTTCCTGAGAAGGAAATACGACATCACTGCATTAGTGTCAGATTAAATGATGAAGAGTTAATTATTCTCGACAGTAAAAGAGGTCAGTATAAAAAAGGAGAATGGCTCAGGATGGCTTCCCTGAATAAGCTCCCGCCGGTTCTGCCAGAAATCAATCGTGAAGCTTGGATTAAACTCGGCAGCCTTTCACAGGATTTAAACCGCCTGCTGAATCACCTCGACAGCAAAAGCCCTTACAGCGAACTGACCCGTACAGAACTCTTTGCCCTTCGCAGACAAATCAAAACTCTCAGGGATCACCTTATTCCTTTAACCTTTCTGGAGCAAGACCGATGAAAGGCATGCAGAAAATAAAAAGGGGTAAACAATTCACAGGTGTGGTTCTCTATAGCCTGAAGTCAGGTTCTCACCACAAAATCACGCCTTATGTCATCGGTGGCAACATGACGGGCAGCACTGCTGCTGAGCTTATAAGTGAATTTAAAAGCACCCAGCTGCTGCGCCCCGATGTCGCCAAACCTGTATGGCATAATTCGCTTCGCCTGCCAAAGGGTGAGAGTCTGTCAACCAGACAGTGGGCGGCATTCGCTGACGATTATATGACCCGGATGGGATTCACTGACACACATCTTCGCTGTTATATCCTTCACGACGATGCCGACGGGCAGCATATCCATATCATTGCAAGTCGCATTAACATGGTCGGTGGAAAGCTGTACCTGGGGAAAAATGAAAATCTCGTCAGCACCCGAATTATCAGCGAACTGGAGCGAATACACGGACTCACTGAAACAACACCTGCAACCAGTAGTCGCCCTCAGGCTAAAAGAAAACCCTCACGCAATGAGCTGATGATGGCAGAACGAACAGCAACTCCCTGCCCTAAGTCACAGTTGCAGGCCCTGATCGACAATGCATTAACCCGCCGCCCCGATTTACTAACATTTGTCCGTTTACTGGGACAGGAAGGCGTGAGCTGCAAACCCAATATCGCCACAACGGGTAAAATGAATGGTTTTTCATTTCAGTACCAGGGCATAGCCTTTAAAGCCTCTCAATTGGGTAAAAAATATGGCTGGTCTTCCCTGCAAGCACTGGTTGATTTTACGCCGGAACATCTGATTTTACTGAAAGAAGCACGGCAGCCAACAAAACCTAAAACTGCGTCAGTGCCAGTGCCAGTGCCAGTGCCAGTGCCAGTGCCAGTGCCAGTGCCAGTGCCATCATGCGAGTCTGAAGAACAGGCTGCAAACCGGGAAACGATTCTGGAGAAAATCCTTCAGCTTGAAGAAAAAATGCGTCAGGAAAGACAACAGGAAACAGTGAGTGTCATTCAACTCAGGAGCAAACTGCATAATACAGCTCGTCAGATACCCCGCCAGCGTCGTCTGTATTCGTGGCTTGGATTGCTCGGCCATATTGTGGCGCTTCTCAGGCGCAGGGGCATGTCTCTGTTACATGCCACTGCACATCCTTTCCACCAAATCCTGCATCTCCATCTTCTAACACACTGTCATTCCACAACAACAAATTCCATTAAAGAACAATTAGTTAAAAACAACCACCATCCTGCGCCATAAGTTAACTAGTCCATAACAGAGTGATAGTCAACAAAATATTGATCGTTTATATAGATCGATAACTTAGTTATGATAGTCATAACCTATTAACAGAGATCCATCGATCGGTACAAGCAATTTTACTAAAGCGGATCATTCATCGAAAATGTTCAAAAATACATCACCTTAAATCAGGCCACGGAGTCATGATGGATAATAAAACGATTAGCTGTCCCTTCTGCTTTACACAAAGCCCGCACGGCGTGCGGATTTGCAAAGGCTGCCATGCAAAAGTGGCCTATGGTGAAAGTCCACTCAGTGTGGCATTCCTTTTTCAATTCGTGGCATTAGCTCTCGCCTGGTTAGTATTTTCATTGACCGGCAGTACTCCTGTCTCAGTCATTACGTTTTTTGCCAGCGTCATTATTCTTATCTGCGTTATTAAAAAGAAATATGCAGACAGAGTTGTTTTTATACGGTGATATTAATTTCACACCATCGCAAACATAAAAAATTAATATGAGAGAACTTATGAACAGATTCATGATTTCTGTTTTTTTTATTTCTTCTTTACTTATTTCTGGCTGTTCAACATCAGGCAACCAGCATCTAAAAAAAGAAACATCACAAAGTCTGCAGTCGAAAATCATCAAAAATAAAACAACGAAATCAGAAATAATTACCGCATTCGGTCAGCCCGAAACCAAAACTACACTTGATAGTGGCAATGAAGAATGGACTTATTCGATGGACAACAATCAGTTTGATGCCACCACATTCATTCCCGTTGTTGGGCTGCTGACAGGGGGCTCACAGACGCAGGCCAAAACACTGGAAATCGAATTTAAAGGAGAAACGGTCAGCACGTGGTCGTTCTCTGAAAATAAAAGCAGGATGAATACGGGTCTGATTCAATAACTCACCTTACAGTCAGGGATCTATTTATGAAAACTTATGCCGTTATCACACTCATTACCGCAGCATCGTTGCTGAGTGGCTGTAACAGTGAACCCTCCGAACAGGATATTTACACGGCCATGAATAAGGTCGTGGAACAGACGAATGCTTTCGTGAAATCTATAGCGGGCAAGGATGTTCCAAAAGACGCACTGCGCGAATTAAAATCAGTCAAAAAGCATGACTGCGTAGAAGTATCTGATAAAAGCTATAAATGCAATGTGACGGCTATTGTCGATAACGAAAAGCGTACTGCTGCTATAACCCTTGTCAAAACGGAAGATGGCTGGCAGGTCGTTGATAAGTAAAGCCACTATAAAGCCATCGCGACAGGTGGGCCACCCATTCGGTGTCCCTCCTTTTCTATTGCATCTGGTGTCCTGCCGGATACGCCTGATCCATTTATCTCCAGTATCCCATGTCCTATCCACGCCGCTGTCGCTGTCACAGTCTTTTCCTGACCACTGAGCCTGGTGGAGTATAAGCCAGAGAGCCTGTAATGCGTTTCTTTTCATACTGGGCCAGTAAATCAGCATAAATATGCTCTGCTTCATCCAGATTTCCTGAAATATAATTCACAAGTGAATTCAGGCAATGCAGCAACGTGTCGCTATTTGCAAGCTTTCTGAGCAGCGTTGTGTTCAGGGTCGAAACGACTCCTGTAAACATCTGCATAATATTATCTACGTGATAACATGAATTGCGGTACTGCGCCCGTGAATAAAAATACTTCAGATGATACCCTGCGAAGAGAACATAAAGTTTTTTATAAAAGGCATTGTTATTAACGCTGTTGTGATGATGGGTTATAAATTTATCAACAACATGTATAAATTTTTCCTCCTGTGATAAAACATTAATAGCACTCATGATTTCCTCCATTTTTTTGTTTTTATAATTAAGTACTATCATCTTAAAAATTAAAATCAATAGTATATTGGAATATTTTATTATTTATATGTATTTTTCTTCTCCCGTAAATAAAAAAACAGCTTTTACTGTGGAAAAGTTTTTTCTTACCGATTGCATTACTATTTCATATTTCAATTATCTGAGTTATTTCCCTATTACAGATAAGAAACCCACAGGAATATTTTATGAGAGCGTGCTACGCACTGGCTTACGCCCCGACTACCGATAAATTTTAATTATTTTTACCAAACAGTTGAAAAAACTTAATTTTGTCTCCCTGGCAGCGCCTTTGAGTGCCCGCAGCACTCACTCGCTGAAGCAGAAAGGGTTTTTCCGAAGGGTTCCGGCGTGAGCCGTAGTCAGCAAACGGGTAAATCATGTATCTGTGTTCGCTTTCCCGATCAACTTAGCCTCCTGATTTTTTTTGCGCGAAGCGTATTTGTGCTAAGAGCTAACCCCATTTGTTTGAACTTCTGCGCGAAGCGTATTTATACTTACAGAAAAACGTTTTAGCAATGTTCTGGAGCCCAATGGCGCAACACACAGTTGCGCAGGCTTCACTTAAGAAAGATATTATGTAAGAAAAGCATCTATAAAAGTGTTTTTATCAAGTACACCAAGGCTTTGAGTTTCGATCTAATGCAAAAATGTGGTTTCTTATTTCTTTATCATTCTTTTATCTTGCAGAACATAATCTTGAATTAATCAATAAAATCATATAATTAGGAAAACCTGTTGTTATTAGTTTCAGCACCAAAAATTATTAATGACATAACAGGTGATGGTGAAATTTAGCACCCTTCGTAATAACTCTGACACCCCTTAATATTCCACTAAAAAAATAATCACAGCGCAATAAATATAATATTTTTTAAATTTTCATTACTAATAGCATTGACAAACAAATTTAATATGCCATATCTGTTATCACAATAATAAAAAAGGAACCATTATGTCAAACACAAGTGTTATGTTAACTAAAGAACAAAAAGCAATTATTGCAGAAGCATTAGATGTTATGCCCGAAGATCTGGAAGAAATAAAAGTTAAAGCAAGTGCCTGTAAAAAGACATCCTTTCGTGACGATTTTTCGATGGTCTTTAAAGATAATACGGCCACACTCGCCCGAATGGATTTGACACCAACGGCATTCAGAATTGTTCTTTATCTTTTCTCGGCCATTGATTATGGAAATATTATCCCTGACTTTTCACAGTCACGTACCGCCAGAGAGTTAGGACTGAATAAATCAAATGTTTCACGTGCATTCAGAGAATTATTTGAGAGGAAAATACTGATCCGTAATGCTGAAGATGGTCAGGTTTACCTGAATTCTAATTTATGCGTAAAAGGCATTCCTCATCGTTTCAATGAAGATCTGATGGATAAATTCAGTAAATCCAGACTTGAGACTGAAGATTTTGCCACTTCATTCAACTTTTATCGCGCAGGGCGCAAAACAAAGCCTGTAAAAAAATCCAGAAACAGATATCCAACTGACGGCATTCCCTTTTAAAAGACATAACAGCGCGGTGATTTTACGCCCCACACCAGTGAAAAACTTAACAAAATAAAAGATATCTTTATGAAGCAAAGACTCCCTGCTTACCTTTACCAGAATAAATTATCAGATGAACAACGCAATCTGAACAATACTGCTCACAATGTGTTTTGGCTTCTCACATTAATCGCTTCATACACACCAGATAAAAACACTGTTTACCTGAACTTTCACCGTGCAACATCCATCGCACAGCAGGAAGAGATACATATTACGCCAGCCCGATTTTATCGGGCCATCGATGAACTGATTGATACGAATGTTATCATACCTACTGAGTTTAAATACCAGTATCGTTTAAACCCTGTATTTTTCAGTTATCTTAAATAAAACAAAGGGCAGAGAATGAAAGTTCAGGATATTCCTATCCTGCAATGCTTGCTATAGCAAAACCACATGACCACTATCAAAAGCACATAATTTTTATCTACCATTGCCAGTAGAATTAAAATAAGAAGGTACAGACTTGTGCTGTCTGTACCCATGATAATTTATTACAGACTTTACACCTTTTTACCTGCGTTATTCTTTCTGATAATATTTTTTTCATTGACAAGGTGCTCAATACACATTCGTACTTCATCATTAATGGTAACATCTGTAGCACCCTCCACCAGTATAGAACACAACAAATAAAGAAGGACGTGTTCAAACTCTATCTCTTCGACTGGATCTACATAATTACGATAGGTTTCAATAGCCTCATACAAGCTATCCGGTGAAGTCACAAATGCACATACAAAATCTTTATCTTCCGGTACTCTGATTGAATTATTCATTTTAAATCTCCTGTACTTATTAATCTATAATGTCACGGTAAAAATGCCATTATAATTTCCACCAATGACTATTGTTATTACTTCTTAATACCAAAGCCTGACCTAATACTACTTGTAAAATATCAGGCGGCCCTCTGCTCATTGTTGAATAGCACCATTTATTTTTACACACCAAATTTAATGCACTCATCATTAACCCCGTAATCAGGCTGCATTTTTACGTGAACGCTCAATTGCAGATGCGATCCATTCATCAATTTCGCTTTCGACAAATGCAATTGCACGCGAACCAATTTTTATTGGTTGTGGAAATAAACCTTCGTTGATTAGACGATAAATCCAGGCCTTGCCATAGCCGGTTCTGTTCATAACTTCTGGCAAGCGAATTAGGCGGGTATTTTGATTTTTCATTTTGTTTTCCCTTTATCGTTGTGATGGGATCACTATACGAACAGTTGGGAAAAGAAAGGAGCGAGTTTCCTAACTGCAGGGTTACGGTCTGCCCTGCAGTAGTAGACTTCGGGAATTCGAGATCAGTTAGAATCAGAGAGTTTCATCACATCTGAAACTCTCATGTTTTTCAGGTGGGGATTTCGGTTCATGAAAAAATTGAACTGCCTAATGAAGTCTATCGTTGCAGCTTTCATCGCAAGCGGACGATCTGAGTCTTTAATGTGATACCCTAAACGGGTAGTTGTTTCTTCATCTTCATCAGTATAAAGAAGCCGGGAGAGGCGATCATCTGAGATTCTTAGTTCTTTCCTTTTTGCCCAAAGTAAGATGTCCAGCATCGCAACCAACCTGTAATTTATGATTTTTTTAATGGTTCCATAGCCGAAACGAACGATACCGGTTTCATTAACTTCCACTCCTTTTACCGATCTCCATTGTGGCAGGGCCGCTTTTATCGATTCGGCTATTTCATCGTCAGTACCACTACCAAGATCGATTTCAAGCAACACCGTTTTCTCACATAAGGGGGACAAGAGTTGTGACACATAAGCTTCGTGATGAGGCGCATTAACACAATATTCATCGTTTCCTTCCTCCCAAGTGAAAAGATTCACACTAAGGGCCATCACACTAAGTTCAGCAAGCCTGGTGATATCCGTGATAAAAATGTGTGGAGGACTGTAGAGAGTATCGTTAACTGTTGGATAATCGAGTTGCTTCCCTTTGAAAAGATGGGGGTTCCCACTGAAAATTTCAGTCATGTACACCCATAGCCCTTTCTTTTCTTCGTCAGTAGGCCCTGGCTTGTACAGAAGCGCTCTTGCCCAAAGTTCGTGATACAAGGCATTTAAACTGATGTCTTCGAGCTTGCGATAGTTATCTATGTCAAGCCAAGCTTTGATTTCTTTAGTATGCTCTGGTGACCAGTTTTTCAAAATTCAAATCTCCTGCCTTCTTAAAGATTTAAGTCATACGAATAGAGTTCAGTTAGTTTGAAAAAACTACCGTATTCACTAATCGATGAAAAGCAGTTCCTGCTTGCACGTTAACCTAGCCAGAAGGAAGTTGAACTGAGAAATTTGTTATCTTTTGATGCAACTTGCCAGGGTCTACGTCCTGTCAGGAGAGAAGAGGCAGGGATATGACCCGACTACGCCCTGCCTCTTACTTTACTCTGGGCGTATCTTGTCGTTGTTCTCGACCTGTTTGCCAGAAAACCCGGTGGGTGGCAATGAAATTCAATTCTCACCTGACAGCAAACTTACCATCAGAGCACTGGAAATGGCTTGGGAGCGCCAGGGGTCAACAACGGGTAAAAAGTGATCCACATACCTCCACCACCGACGGTCTAATGTTGATCCACCTTGTTTACTCAGGATTAGCTTCAGCGACAACCCCGGCTTTCCGTTTTTGATTCAGTCGATAGCCTTCTCCTTTTATTTGTACGATGTGTGTGATGTAAAATCCGGTTCAACATTGCCGATATAATGGTAGCATCTCCCACGAAGGTTTGGTCCTATAGTCCGGACGGTAGGTTACAGGCGTAAATTTACTGCAGGTGTTTCTGATGTATCCACGGGTGGTTTGTTGAAATTTTTATACCGCACATCATGAACACCTTTCCCCAGTTGTTGCATTTCACAGAATTTCTGATATCTAATGACTTAAACATTTTTTCATGGGGGTGTTTATGGACTTAGTCATGTCCTTATTACAAAAGGGATTATTAGAAAAGGCATTAGACCTTGCCATTTCTGAATCATTCTTCAATGCAACGTCGCCTGATGGTATAAAGAATGCTTTAAAAGCTGGCTATGATATTAATGCTGTTCATAATAACGGTGACAATGCCCTTTTTAGCTGCAGAACCCTGGAAGCCATGGATTGCCTGCTAAGTTATGGAATTAATATACACCATATCAACGGACATGGGCAAAATGCGCTCTTTCATCAAAAAAATCCAGAAATACTGAAGAAACTGATTGGACTGGGTTTAGACACCTCGCATACGGATACTAATGGCTACACATGCATTTTTGAACATTACAGGAATGCTGAAGGACTGACAGAATTAATTAATGCTGGTTGTGATATAAATCACATCGATAAAAAAGGAAGAAATATTCTCTTCCTGCCCCTCTCCCCGGAAGTTTTATCCGTAGCAATAGATGCTGGATGCAATGTCAATCAAATTGATCATTCAGGGAAAGGGTTTATTGACAATGTATATGATTATGAATTACATGATATCATTCTCTCGCATATTGATAGATTTGACAGAAGAACGCTGCATGTAGATTTTTGTAATCTCGACTCAGCCTTTTTTTTGTATTACCTTTCTGAACATGGATTCAAAATAGAACTTAATAAAGACCATTTCACCATTAACAGTTACATTGGTGATTATAAAGAAATCTTATCCATACTTGATTTCATCAGTGAAATTCATGATATTCACTTCTATAAATACAAAGGCGGTCCTCTCCATAAGGATATCGACAAGCGAATTGTAAAGTGGATGATAAGAAATAAGCTCTTGGTTGATTTATCAAAAATAAATAAACACAAGGATTACGAAGAAATTAATTCATACAAAATCCGTCGCGAACAGAAAGAAATCTCCAAGCATTTAAAACCTGCTAAAAGTATATCTGTAACAGTTAAAAATGGCGGAAGATTGTGAGAGCTTATATGTGTGATTTATTCGAATTGTTTCAATATACTGCCTCAACATGAACAAAGAAATTCAGCATTAACTATATTGGGAATTAGTCTATGAAACGTATGGTGCTAAGGGTCTGACGCCTCTGCCTGGTGATGTGGAAGCAGCAGGCAATTTGAAAATATCTGCTCGTTGTTTAGTGAACTTGTCAATCATTACCCAGTGATATTGGTTATCAGCAGTCGTGCTGGATCACGGCACTTCTGGAAATAAAATTTATGAGGTAAAGGATTGTCAGACGTATTCAAGAACTGCCCGTCGCTGATAGCCAGTATCAATGTCAAATCAGGTTCTGATCTCCTAATCGTGCTCTCGCGATCAGTTTTCATAGAAACAGTATCCTTTATGCTCAGAAAGGCATATACCCCTAAAGTAGCTCAGGTTTATCTGGCTGAGGCTATGACGCGAAACCATTAGGGAATCTGAAAAAAGTAAAGACTGTGTGATTTGTGAGCTTGATTGAATGCACTGTGAGCTCACGCCGCTGGCGATATTGCTTAAACACCACCGGCAAATAGATCGATAGTCCCCACGGAGGAACGAGGGCATGCCAGCTTACGTTGTTCAGGAACTTCTGCTTAGTGCCAGAAGCAGACATTTCTAGCTTTAAAACTGGGAGCAAGTCAGGGCAGCTCTTTGCAGTATCGTTTGACCGAGCACTCATTCAGGAGCCCCCAAAAAAGATACGTTATTTTTTTCGACTTGTACATCAAAGAGCAAAGGAAGCAAAGATGTCTGAATTAGCACAAGAATCAATCGGAACCAATGACTTCGAAAAGTGGCTGAATGAACGTAGTAACTGGCTTCAAACGGCAGCAAAACAGCTTATCGAGAATAAACGTTTACCAAATGAGGTCGAACTCACTGAGCTGGTTCGACTCTGCAAACTGGAAGCAGCTAAACAAAATGACCCTGGGTTCTTGAAGGTTGCACCTGGCTCATTCTCAGCAGGGTTGCTACAGCGAATTGTACGTATTGAAGAAGTAAGACAAGTATTTGGTGTAAATGCCATCAAACCAGGGGCGTCCTTACCATTCGGAGCTGGTAGTTTAGCTGTTATATATGGGCAGAATGGCTCAGGGAAAAGTAGTTTTTCTCGTCTGCTCAAACAACTCTGTGGCTCACGTTCAAGGGACGAAATCCGCCCGTATGTTTTCAGCAGCGAAGAGCATACTTGCAGTGCTCAATGTCGAATCACCATTGATGGTAAACCCGTAGAAATCAATTGGCAGGCGGGGGCTGCCCCACATCCGATGCTCAAGTATGCCCAAGTATTTGACTCGAAAACTGCGACTCAATATATGGGACGCACTGAATCAAGCTACGAACCGAGCAGCATGCGTTTTATATCTTTGCTCATTCAGATCTCAGGAATGGTTTCTGAACAATTAAGTCGAGAGAAGGAAAAGCTTGTCCGTGCTCTTCCACTTTTCCCAAGTGATCTTACAGAGACCGCCGAAAATACTTGGTTCTACTCTCTTAAAGCATCAACCTCCGCTGAGAAAATTGAGTCGTTTTGCCAATATGGGAATGATTTGGAAGATGAGCGTATCAAAGGTGAAGCTCTGTTAGCAGAGAAAGACATCAAGGGACGCCTGATTGCAATTAGTAAGGAAGAGATTGCCTCAGAAAACATTAAGCAGGCAATGAGGTTATTGAAGGAAGGTCTTGCGGATGGGAAAGCCGAGGAATTGTTTAAGGCAAAAGAATTGGCTGTTGCAGCAAGAAAGGCTGCCAATATAGTTGCGCAGCAGGCATTCGCAACAGCCCCCCTACAAGGCGTTGGTGAAACGGCTTGGAAGCTAATGTGGGATCAAGCGCGAAACTACTCTATTGTTCATGCTTACCATAGCCGCGAATTTCCCGTTACTACTGGAGGTGCGTATTGTGTGCTCTGCCAGCAGAA
The DNA here is from genome assembly GCF_030337065.1 of Citrobacter sp. Cb004. Classification (NCBI taxonomy): domain Bacteria; kingdom Pseudomonadati; phylum Pseudomonadota; class Gammaproteobacteria; order Enterobacterales; family Enterobacteriaceae; genus Citrobacter; species Citrobacter sp. Cb004. Next base: position 81,617 of record NZ_JAOWCH010000052.1, read on the forward strand.
ACTTACGGAGGAAGGCTCAGCTCGACTCAAAAGTTTTGAGGCTTTCGTTACGGCTGGTTTAGAGACCACGGCAAAAACTGCGGAAGCCACTAGCGCTGAACTCATTGCGAAGGTCGTTCAGTTACCTTCAATAGAGGATTGGATTGCACGGCTGGCTCAATTGAAATTTGATGAGACCTTTGCTCGTGCCTGTTATGAAACTTTGAAAGCAAGGCGCTCACAGTTTGAGGCATGTACCGCCGTTGGTTCTATCATCGCATTCGATTGGGCGCTTATTGATCAGGCAGTTGAAAAACGTGCTATCGACTTAATTGCTGAGAAGATTAGTTTGATGCAATTGCAACAAGATGGGCAACGCCAGCAACTTGAAAAACGCATTAAGCAACTCAAGGCACTGCAATGGTTATGTCAAAACAAAATGGCAATTCTCGCCGAGCGTGAGCGCTTGGTTGCAGTGGATTTGCTAGATAAAGCTGTGAGACTAACGGCCAGCAATTCCTTGACAACTAAGCGTACCGAACTAGGGAGAACTGAGCTTGATGCTGGATATCAGAGCCGTTTTGATGCGGAGTTAAAGGTACTTGGTGGGCGACGTTTGCCGGTAGTGCCGCAGAGCAAAGCTCAAGGTAAAGGAGTAATAACTTTTGGGCTTACCCTTGTCGGGGCACGAGCTGGCTTCACTCCTGATGTAATACTCAGTGAAGGAGAAGCCCGCATTGTTGCATTAGCGGCATTCTTGGCCGATACGACTGGTTCGAATCAGTTAGCCCCCTTCATCTTTGATGAACCTATTTCGTCATTAGATCAGGACTTCGAAGAGCGGGTTGTAGCTAGGCTTGTCGAGTTAGCGAAGACCAGACAGGTCATAATCTTCACACACCGCCTTTCGCTTGTTTCCATCATTGATGCTGTAATTAAAAAGCACAGTGAGAATCCGGCTAATGAGAAAATTAACCATACCGTGCAGTCGCTTAGACGATTAGATAAAATTTCGGGAATCTTGGCGCAACACAGCTTGCGGGATGCCAAGCCTGAAAAGTCGCTTAATATGATTAGGGATCATGTCATCCCTAAGCTCAAAAAGCATCAAGCCGATGCAGATGCCGATGTTTATGATCTTACGGCAAAAAGTGCATGCAGTGATTTTCGGATAATCTTGGAACGAATAGTAGAATTTGTCCTTTTAAATGATGTGATTGTCCGGTTCAGACGTGATGTCAATACTAAAGGGAAGCTGCGGGGTATCACCAAGGTAATAGCAGAAGACTGTGATCTTATTGACGCGCTGATGACCAAGTATTCAGTTTACGAGCACTCTCAATCCGATGAGCTGCCTCTGGTTCCGGTTGAACTCGATGAATTCGAAAAAGATGTATTGGAGCTCATTGCATGGATAAATGAGTTTAAAACTCGAATCGGCTGAAGTTAAAATTGCGAGCGGCCTCGCAGCCATGGGCCGCTTCACGCCCTGAGACATTCGACAAGCTTTTTTATGGCTTCAGTAAGGGCGACTTTCGCGCTTCCAGTGCCAGCAAATACTTCGCTTCATCGTACTGGGTCTTGGTCTTCCAGCAGCGGTAAATGATCCTTATCCATTTGAAGGCCAGAGCCCGGATTGCAGACTGGTGAGATTTTCCTTTTTCTCGCAGTCCCCGATAATAAAGTCTGGCCCAGTATGATGAGTTAACCGTCTTGGCAGCCCATTCAACAAAGGTTTGCCGGACGAACTTGGCACACTGCCATCGCCAGTGAACCCAGGATTTCTGGCCACTTCGTTCTGTCACCGGTGCAATACCTGCGTAGTTTTGAATTTCTTCAGCGCTGTTAAACCGGTCACGGTTATCACCAAGTGCAGCAAGCATTCGTGGTCCCAAACACGGCCCCATGCCCGGAAGTGATTTGAACAGCCCCGAATCTGGCAATGTGTCAAACAGCGTTTCGATTCGTTCGTCATAGGTTTTGATGATTTCACTCACGACTTTAATTTGTGTCGCCAGTGCTGTTGCCATCAAAGCATTAGCCTCTATAACACTCGGGTCTGTCGTCAACGGAATGGCGTTATCAATACTCACAACACGCTGCTCGGTAAGGGCCATTGCGCGGCCACCTTTGGCATTGAGAAAGTTGCGGATCGTGTCTCGCCTGGCTCGTTTTAGTTGTTGCAGACTGGGCCATCGCATAATCAGTTCACACAATAGCAAGCTACCCCGATGTGAGAACCACTCCAGGGGCTGAGGATAATACTGTTTGAGTGTGTTGATTAGCCGGTTCACAAAACGGCGCTTATCTTCAACCAACTGACGACGCTGCTCAACCAGTTGCTGGAGTAACCGGATATCGGCATTGTCGGGTTCAATGGCTTTTATCTTTTGGGGATAACGCAGCATTAACTCTAATGCCAGCTCGGCATCCTGCGGGTCATCTTTAGCACCGCTGGGCGAGAAGGCTTGCCGGTAACGAGCCAGAGACAAAGCGTGGACGGGGAAAACGGTGATAAATGGATATTTCTGAAGAGCATACACCACGGGACCTTTCTTCAGCTCAACGGCGATAGCGATCCTGCCTTTTACCTTCTGGTGTAACTCGGTAAGCCAGACATCAAGCGCTTCCGGCGTATGTTCAATCACATGGAATGTGCGTTCACCGTTTTTAAACTGAACACAGACATCGTGCTTTTTATCTGCCCAGTCCAGACCAACGTGCGCAGCAAATTGATTAGTCTCAGTCATCACCAACTCCTTTTTATCGGGGATTGGTATGCATTCCACGCTCTTCGAAAGAAATATAGCCAGCAGTTATCTGCATGCCCTGAGTATTCGTTAGCGAACGTGGAGCACCTACTGGCTCGAAAGAAAAGCGGCGATCATCGCATGATTCTCGCTCAATATTCGTAACCAGTAAGCGCATACCCTGAATCACTTCAAAGTGTAATTCTCAGGGTGCGAATGACTATA
>NZ_JAOWCH010000053.1:0-87664 GCF_030337065.1 Citrobacter sp. Cb004
TTCTTTAAGGTAAGGAGGTGATCCAACCGCAGGTTCCCCTACGGTTACCTTGTTACGACTTCACCCCAGTCATGAATCACAAAGTGGTAAGCGCCCTCCCGAAGGTTAAGCTACCTACTTCTTTTGCAACCCACTCCCATGGTGTGACGGGCGGTGTGTACAAGGCCCGGGAACGTATTCACCGTGGCATTCTGATCCACGATTACTAGCGATTCCGACTTCATGGAGTCGAGTTGCAGACTCCAATCCGGACTACGACATACTTTATGAGGTCCGCTTGCTCTCGCGAGGTCGCTTCTCTTTGTATATGCCATTGTAGCACGTGTGTAGCCCTACTCGTAAGGGCCATGATGACTTGACGTCATCCCCACCTTCCTCCAGTTTATCACTGGCAGTCTCCTTTGAGTTCCCGGCCGAACCGCTGGCAACAAAGGATAAGGGTTGCGCTCGTTGCGGGACTTAACCCAACATTTCACAACACGAGCTGACGACAGCCATGCAGCACCTGTCTCAGAGTTCCCGAAGGCACGTTCGCATCTCTGCAAACTTCTCTGGATGTCAAGAGTAGGTAAGGTTCTTCGCGTTGCATCGAATTAAACCACATGCTCCACCGCTTGTGCGGGCCCCCGTCAATTCATTTGAGTTTTAACCTTGCGGCCGTACTCCCCAGGCGGTCGACTTAACGCGTTAGCTCCGGAAGCCACGCCTCAAGGGCACAACCTCCAAGTCGACATCGTTTACGGCGTGGACTACCAGGGTATCTAATCCTGTTTGCTCCCCACGCTTTCGCACCTGAGCGTCAGTCTTTGTCCAGGGGGCCGCCTTCGCCACCGGTATTCCTCCAGATCTCTACGCATTTCACCGCTACACCTGGAATTCTACCCCCCTCTACAAGACTCTAGCCTGCCAGTTTCGGATGCAGTTCCCAGGTTGAGCCCGGGGATTTCACATCCGACTTGACAGACCGCCTGCGTGCGCTTTACGCCCAGTAATTCCGATTAACGCTTGCACCCTCCGTATTACCGCGGCTGCTGGCACGGAGTTAGCCGGTGCTTCTTCTGCGAGTAACGTCAATTGCTGTGGTTATTAACCACAACACCTTCCTCCTCGCTGAAAGTACTTTACAACCCGAAGGCCTTCTTCATACACGCGGCATGGCTGCATCAGGCTTGCGCCCATTGTGCAATATTCCCCACTGCTGCCTCCCGTAGGAGTCTGGACCGTGTCTCAGTTCCAGTGTGGCTGGTCATCCTCTCAGACCAGCTAGGGATCGTCGCCTAGGTGAGCCGTTACCCCACCTACTAGCTAATCCCATCTGGGCACATCCGATGGCAAGAGGCCCGAAGGTCCCCCTCTTTGGTCTTGCGACGTTATGCGGTATTAGCTACCGTTTCCAGTAGTTATCCCCCTCCATCGGGCAGTTTCCCAGACATTACTCACCCGTCCGCCACTCGTCACCCAAGGAGCAAGCTCCTCTGTGCTACCGTTCGACTTGCATGTGTTAGGCCTGCCGCCAGCGTTCAATCTGAGCCATGATCAAACTCTTCAATTTAAGTTTGATGCTCGTGAATTAAACTTCGTAATGAATTACGTGTTCACTCAGAGACTTGGTATTCATTTTTCGTCTTGCGACGTTAAGAATCCGTATCTTCGAGTGCCCACACAGATTGTCTGATAAATTGTTAAAGAGCAGTTGCGACGCGCTTTAGCGCTCTGTCGCGAGGTCCCGTATATTACGTTTTCCTCATTCAGAGTCAAGCATTTATTTTTGCTTTTCTCTGCGAGATTCTCAGTGGAACCCCGCTGACCCGGCGGTTTGTAATCCGTTGTTCCGTGTCAGTGGAGGCGCATTATAGGGAGTTATTTCAGGCTGACAAGGGGAAATTTAAAATAATCTTCCGAGTGCGTATTTTTTATTCTTTGTGCTTATTTTGACAACGTTTTGTGGGTTAATTGGGCGATTTCCCGCGCGAAACCCGCGACCTGTTCCCAATCGGTATACACCACTTCTTTATTGGTATCTGTTTCACCGCCTGACATCTTCATTATCAGTTGGATCATAACGCGGTCATACCAGCGATAGCGGGGATACAGCAAAGCGCCAGCAATAACCGCACTGCGATCAGGCCGCCACGGCGAACTCATCAGGAACTTACGCGCATAACTGTTAGTTTGCGGCGTGCGTTTCTCCGGTTTACGGGCAACCAGGTTTACGGAGTAGAAGGCACTCGGCATCGCGTTCAGCCGCGTGGCATGCTTTTTCACAAACTCCTGAAAAGCTGCATGGTAATGACCATAGCGAATCGAGGCGCCAATCACCACGCTGTCATAATTTTGCCAGTCAGGCTCCGCGGTACGATGCAAATTAACGACATCCGCCCAAACGCCCAGCTCTTTGAGTTCAGAAGCCAGATACTCGGCGATTTCACGCGTTTGTCCGTCCCGGGAAGAAAAAAGAATCAGTGTTTTCACGTGTTACTCCATTATTCACGCCAGAAAGTAGGGGTAAAGAGTACCAGCAGGGTAAAGACCTCCAGACGACCAAACAGCATATTGGCAATCAGGATCCACTTCGCCACGGGGTTCATACTGGCAAAGTTGTCGGCAACAACCCCCAGCCCTGGCCCCAGGTTATTCAGCGTCGCCACAACAGAGGCAAACGCGGAGAAGTCATCAACACCGGTCGCAATAATCGCCAGCATACTGATAATAAAGACCAGCGCATAGGCAGAGAAGAATCCCCACACAGCTTCAAGGATTCGCTCCGGCAAAGCACGGTTACCCAGCTTGATACTGTAAACCGCATTCGGGTGGACCAGTCGTTTCAATTCGCGGTTACCCTGCTTAAACAGCAACAGGATTCGAATCACCTTCAAGCCACCGCCCGTCGACCCGGCACAGCCGCCAATAAAAGCAGAACACAGCAACAGCACCGGCAGGAACAGCGGCCAGCGGGCAATACTGTCCGTAGTAAATCCGGCGGTCGTCGCCATTGATACCACCTGAAAAAAAGCCTGGTTGATGGTCGTGAGTGCCGAACCGTAGGTATTGTGTATCCACAGCACCAGCGTACAGACAGCCACCAGCGTCAGCTGCACCCCAATGAACATGCGGAATTCTGGATCGCGCCAGTAGACCTTCAGGCTGCGACCGCTGAGTAAAGAGAAGTGCAGACCATAGTTACAACCGGAGATCAGCAAGAAGATAGCAATAATGGTGTTAATCGTGGGACTGTCGAAATACCCCACGCTGGCATCGTGTGTGGAAAAGCCGCCGATGGCTATCGTAGCAAAGCTGTGCCCAATAGCGTCAAACGCGGGCATCCCGGCAAACCATAGCGCCAGCGCACACGCCACCGTCAGTAATACATAGATAAGCCACAGCGTTTTCGCCGTTTCGGCAATACGCGGACGCATTTTGTTATCTTTCAGCGGGCCCGGCATTTCTGCCCGGTAGAGCTGCATCCCGCCGACGCCAAGAATAGGCAGAATAGCCACCGCCAGCACGATGATCCCCATCCCGCCGAACCATTGCAGCATCTGTCGATAAAAGAGGATAGCGTGTGGCAATGAATCCAGCCCCACCAGCGTTGTCGCCCCCGTGGTGGTTAATCCGGAGAAGGATTCAAAAAAAGCGTCAGTTATCGTGAGGTTAGGGCTTTCCGCAAAGATGAACGGTAGCGCACCCACGCTACCCAGCACGGTCCAGAACAAAACGACAATCAGAAACCCTTCGCGCGATTTCAGCTCGCCCTTCTCTTTACGGTTTGGCCACCACAGCATGGAGCCGATCGCCAGAGCAACGAAGAAAGTTTGAGTAAACGCACGCCCTGCCCCATCGCGGTAGATGAGCGCTACCAGTCCGGGGATAATCATTGTCCCCGAGAATAAGATGACCAGTAGTCCAACGATTCGGGTGATGGCGCGAAAATGCATCTCTGCCGCTTCCTTAGTTCTTTAAAATGAGGTGGGGATTATTCTTCAATCGCTAACAATTGCAATGAACCCCGACTAAAATCCGCCAGTTTTGCCGAAAATTCATCCACTTTGGCATAAGGAAGCGCCACCCTGAGCCGAACAAAAGCCTGGTAATCACTGGCAACAACTTTACCGTCAAACTGCCCCAGCAAAGCTTCAATGCCTGCCAGCTGACCGTACTCACACTGCAAAGTATATTCGGTTAATGGCGTCTTGCGCTGCGTCGTTAACTGACGCAACGCCTGATTCACGCCGCCACCGTAGGCTTTCACTAGCCCACCCGTACCCAGAAGGATACCGCCGTAGTAGCGCACCACCACCGCGGTAATCTCACCGATGCCACTCCCCATCAGCTGCGCGAGCATCGGTTTGCCTGCCGTACCAGCCGGTTCGCCATCGTCTGAAAATCCCAGTTGCTGCGAGTCATTGGGCGCGCCCGCCACCCACGCCACACAATGGTGGCGGGCGTCCGGGTGTTCCATTTTGACTGACTCAACAAACGCTTTCGCCGCTTCTACGCCGTCCGTATGGGCGAGCAGCGTAATGAAGCGGCTTTTTTTGATCTCTTCAACGACGCAAACCGGCGCCGCAGGGATTAACCAACTGTCCATTACGCCAGTTTTAAATCCCGTGTCATGTTTTCGATATTGTTCTCGTGGACCACCACGTTGTCTTCAATTCGAATACCGCCGAACGGTTTCAGAGCTTCAATTTTCTGCCAGTTGAAGTGTTTGCTGAACTGCCCTTCACGCCACGGCGCCAACAGCGATTCAATGAAGTAGATGCCCGGTTCGATGGTCAGGACCATGCCCGGTTGCAGCACGCGGGTGCAACGCAGGTAAGGATACTTCGACGGCGCGGCCAGATGAGTACCGCTGTCATCTTGCATGAAGCCAGCGACATCGTGTACCTGCAGGCCCAGCGGGTGACCAATGCCATGCGGCATAAACGGCCCGGTAAGATCGTTTTCCACCATCGCCTCTTCACTCATATCGGTGATGATTTGATGCTTACGCAGCAGCTTCGCGATGCGCTGATGGAACTGAATGTGATAATCCACGTAGCTGGTGCCCGCTTTCATAGTGGCAATCAGCGCCAGTTGCTCGTCATTCACATCCTTCACCAGATGCGCATAGTCGTTGTCGCTTTTCGCCGACCACGTACGCGTCAGGTCTGCTGCATAGCCGTTGTATTCCGCACCGGCGTCCAGTAGGAAACTGCGGATTTCAGACGGAGCCTGATGATCCAGCCTGGTGTAATGCAGAACCGAAGCATGCTCGTTAAGCGCCACGATGTTGCTGTACGGCACGTCGGTGTCGCGATGACCGGTAGCAGTCAGGTAAGCGAGGTTGATGTCAAACTCGCTCATCCCGGAACGGAACGCTTCTTCCGCGGCACGGTGTCCATTCACCGCCATTTTCTGTGCTTCGCGCATACAGGCCAGTTCGTAATCTGTTTTGTAAGCACGATAATAATGCAGGTAGTCGATAACCCCTTTCGGGTTGATATTGCTGGCCGCGATGTCTAGCTGCAGCGCGCGTTCCGGAACCGGACCGATGTAACCGATATTGCCGCGAGCAGCAGGCAGTTGGCTACCGATACCATCAGCTTTTGGCAGCGCGATGATCTCAATTTCTTCCGTCCAGAAAGAGGTCGGCAGCGGCTCAACATTGTGCCAGTAATCGACCGGCAGGTAGAACCACAATTTCGGCTTATTCACGCCATCCACCAGCAACCAGCAGTTAGGAACCTGCGTTACAGGCACCCAGGCTTTGAATTGCGGATTGACCTTAAACGGGTAGGGATGATCGTCGAGAAAAACGTTAACAAGTTCTCCTGAGTGAATAAGTAACGCATCCAGCTTGAAGCGCTCCAGCGCGTCGCGCGTCCGTTCTTGTAGGGTAACGATATGATTTTTATAGAGTGCGGCCAGTGATTCCATTTTCTATCCTTCTGTTTTTTTGACCTCAAGTGTCCGCATCTTAGCACATCGGTTTGTGAGTGCGTGATTTCTGCCGAGCGTGATCAAATCGTCATTTCTTTAATCATTCATTTGCATTTTATTAACATAAAACACACACTTCGATTCATCTGGTATGACCAGATCACCTTGCGGATTCAGGAGACTGACATGCTTTACAAAGGCGACACCCTGTACCTCGACTGGCTGGAAGATGGCATCGCCGAACTGGTGTTCGATGCCCCAGGCTCAGTCAATAAACTCGACACGGCCACCGTTGCCAGCCTGGGCCATGCGCTTGACGTGCTGGAAAAACAACCGAATTTAAAAGGGCTGCTGCTGCGTTCTAACAAAGCAGCCTTTATTGTTGGTGCCGACATCACCGAATTCCTTTCACTGTTCCTCGTGCCTGAAGAGCAACTGAGCCAGTGGCTGCATTTTGCCAACAGCGTGTTTAATCGCCTGGAAGATCTGCCTGTTCCGACTCTCTCAGCGGTTAACGGCTATGCGCTGGGCGGCGGCTGTGAGTGTGTCCTGGCGACCGATTATCGTCTGGCTACGCCGGACCTGCGCATCGGCCTGCCGGAAACCAAGCTGGGCATTATGCCAGGCTTTGGCGGCTCCGTGCGTATGCCACGTATGCTGGGTGCGGACAGCGCGCTGGAAATTATTGCTGCGGGTAAAGATGTGGGTGCTGAGCAGGCGCTAAAAATCGGTCTGGTCGATGGCGTAGTGAAGCAAGACAAACTGCTTGATGGCGCGATCGCGGTATTACATCAGGCGATTAACGGCGACCTCGACTGGAAAGCCAAACGTCAGCCGAAGCTGGAGCCGTTGAAACTCAGCAAAATTGAAGCAGCAATGAGCTTTACCATCGCCAAAGGTATGGTGGCGCAGACGGCAGGTAAGCATTATCCCGCACCGATTACCGCGGTAAAAACCATTGAAGCAGCGGCCCGTTTTGGTCGTGAAGAAGCGCTGAATCTGGAAAATAAAAGCTTTGTTCCACTCGCGCATACCAATGAAGCCCGCGCACTGGTTGGAATTTTCCTTAACGATCAGTTCGTGAAAGCCAAAGCCAAAAAGCTCACCAAAAATGTTGAAGCGCCAAAGCAAGCGGCTGTGCTGGGCGCAGGCATTATGGGCGGCGGCATCGCTTACCAGTCGGCCTGGAAAGGCGTGCCGGTTGTCATGAAAGATATCAACGACAAATCATTAACGCTGGGTATGACCGAAGCGGCCAAGCTACTGAACAAACAGCTTGAGCGCGGCAAAATTGACGGTCTGAAAATGGCGGGCGTTATTTCCACCATTCATCCCACCCTCGACTATAGCGGTTTCGAACGCGTGGACGTGGTAGTTGAAGCGGTCGTAGAAAACCCAAAAGTGAAAAAAGCGGTACTGGCGGAAACCGAAGATCAGGTTCGCCCGGACACTGTACTGGCTTCGAATACTTCCACCATCCCAATCAACGAACTGGCCAGCGCGCTTAAGCGTCCGGAAAACTTCTGTGGGATGCACTTCTTTAACCCGGTGCACCGTATGCCGCTGGTTGAGATCATTCGCGGCGAGAAAAGCTCGGATGAAACCATCGCTAAGGTTGTCGCCTGGGCAAGCCAGATGGGCAAAACGCCGATTGTGGTTAATGACTGCCCTGGTTTCTTCGTTAACCGCGTGCTGTTCCCCTATTTTGCCGGTTTCAGTCAGTTGCTGCGCGACGGGGCGGATTTCCGCAAAGTCGACAAAGTGATGGAAAAACAGTTTGGTTGGCCGATGGGCCCGGCTTATCTGCTGGACGTGGTAGGTATTGATACCGCGCACCACGCGCAGGCGGTGATGTCCGCAGGCTTCCCTCAGCGTATGCAGAAAGATTATCGCGATGCGATAGACGCCCTGTTTGATGCTAACCGTTTCGGGCAGAAAAACGGTCTCGGATTCTGGCGTTATAAAGAAGACAACAAGGGCAAGCCGAAGAAAGAAGAAGATGCCACCGTTGACAATCTGCTGGCAGAGGTCAGCCAGCCGAAACGCGACTTCAGCGATGAAGAGATTATCGCCCGCATGATGATCCCTATGGTCAACGAAGTAGTGCGTTGCCTGGAAGAAGGCATTATTGCCAGCCCGGCAGAAGCCGATATGGCGCTGGTATACGGTCTGGGCTTCCCTCCGTTCCATGGCGGTGCGTTCCGCTGGCTGGATACGCTCGGCAGCGCGAAGTATCTCGATATGGCTCAGCAGTATCAGCACCTTGGTCCGCTGTATGAAGTTCCGGCCGGTCTGCGTGATAAAGCGCGCCATAACGAACCGTATTATCCCCAGGTTGAGCCAGCCCGCCCGGTTGGCAGCCTGAAAACGGCTTAAGGAGTCACAATGGAACAGGTTGTAATTGTTGATGCGATCCGTACCCCGATGGGCCGTTCGAAAGGGGGCGCGTTTCGGAACGTGCGGGCAGAAGATCTCTCTGCACATTTAATGCGTAGCCTGCTGGCGCGTAATCCGGCGCTGGAGCCAACCGCGCTTGATGACATTTACTGGGGCTGTGTGCAACAAACGCTGGAGCAGGGTTTCAATATCGCCCGTAATGCCGCGCTGCTAGCGGAAGTTCCGCACTCCGTTCCGGCCGTCACGGTCAATCGCCTGTGCGGTTCATCCATGCAGGCGCTGCACGATGCGGCACGCATGATCATGACTGGTGATGCTCAGGCGTGCCTGATTGGCGGCGTTGAGCATATGGGCCATGTGCCAATGAGCCACGGCGTTGATTTCCACCCGGGTATGAGCCGCAACGTGGCGAAAGCCGCAGGGATGATGGGCCTGACCGCAGAAATGCTCTCCCGCATGCACGGCATCAGCCGTGAAATGCAGGACGCTTTCGCCGCACGTTCACACGCTCGCGCCTGGGCTGCAACACAGTCTGGCGCTTTTAAAAACGAAATCATCCCGACCGGCGGTCATGATGCCGACGGCGTGCTGAAGCAGTTTAACTACGATGAGGTTATCCGTCCGGAAACGACCGTTGAAGCGCTCTCCACCCTGCGCCCGGCGTTCGATCCGGTTAACGGAACGGTGACTGCCGGTACCTCTTCTGCGCTCTCCGACGGCGCAGCAGCGATGCTGGTAATGAGCGAAAGCCGCGCCCGTCAACTGGGTCTGACGCCGCGTGCCCGTATTCGTTCGATGGCTGTTGTCGGCTGCGATCCGTCAATCATGGGTTACGGCCCGGTTCCGGCCTCAAAGCTGGCGCTGAAAAAAGCGGGGCTGACTACCAGCGATATCGGATTGTTTGAGATGAACGAAGCGTTCGCTGCGCAGATCCTGCCATGTATTAAAGATCTGGGGCTGATGGAGCAGATCGATGAGAAGATCAACCTCAACGGCGGGGCGATCGCGCTCGGTCATCCGCTGGGCTGTTCTGGCGCACGTATCAGCACCACGCTGCTGAATCTGATGGAACGCAAAGACGTACAGTTTGGTCTGGCGACGATGTGTATCGGATTAGGTCAGGGCATCGCAACGGTGTTTGAGCGGGTTTAATCCAGCAGTGCCGGGGACGCTTCGCTTGCCCGGCCTACGAAATGTTATCTCAAAGCCATTGGTGCCAGAACAAGGCGGCAAGCGAATGAATCCCGATGAGCTTACGTATAGTAAGTGATTCGGGTGAATGAGCGAAGCCAACACAGTTATGGTGCCAATGGCGAAGAGAGAAAGTTTAGTTGCCGTTCTTCCCGCCTGTCAGGGGCGGGTTTTTTATTTCCCTGAACTACCACGCACCACTAACTGCACCGGCAGCAGCAGATTCTCTTCCTGATTTTCTTCCAGCAGTAAACGCAGCGCTTCACGCCCCAGCTGTTTTTTATCAACCGCAACGGTAGTCAGCGGCGGATGTGACCAGGACGCAGCATCGATATCATCAAATCCCACCAGCGCAAGATCTTCCGGGATACGTATACCCTGCTGAGCACACACCTGCTGAACAACCATCGCTGCCGCGTCGTTATAGGCAAAAATGGCATCGGGCGGCTCTGGCAGTCTGAGTAGCTCATTAACCGCATCCACCAGAGATTGCTCGGTATCCAGCAGCGGCGGCGCAACGACGTCATACTCTGGCGGCATTAGCAAACGGGCTTCATACAATGCCTGACGGTAGCCCTTTTCACGCTGACGGATGCTGTAGTGCGCGAGCGTACTGGCAAGAAACGCAATGCGGCTGCGGCCTTGTGCAATCAGATGTTGCGTGGCCAGATAGCCGCCCAGAGTATTGTCAGGATTCACGCAAGGCAGTCCTGGCGCCCAGAGATCCACCAGCACCAGCGGCAATTTCATCTGTTGTAGCAGCCCAAGCAACTCAGGTTCAAAAAATCCCGCGCAGATCAGCGCATCAGGCTGGTGCAGCATCACCTGCTCACTTACTGCATCGCCTGGACCTATAGAGAGAAAGCTCAGCGCAACCCCCTTTTCGCGACACAGATCTTCTATCCCCAGCAGCAGTTGAGAGTAAAACGGTAAAGCCCGGCTGATATTGTGCTGGCGATGCAGTAAAAACAGGACACGTTTGATTTTATCTGCGCGCAGGCGTGAAAAATCATAACCCTGCTGCTGCGCCACTGAAATAATGCGCTGCCGGGTCTCTTCACGCAGCCCCGGTTGCCCTTTTAGCGCGCGGGAAACAGCGCCAACCGAGACGCCACAAGCGTCGGCAATGTCTCTGATACGTACAGGTTTCTTCATTTCACTCTCATGGATTTACTGTGGCTTGTTGTGCCCCAGCCAGGCTGCGCCGCGTACGCCGCTGCTGTCGCCGTGGCGGGCCTGAACGATCGGTGTGCGGCACTGTTTACCAAACACGTACTGCGCCACTCGCGCCTGTAAGCCTGAGTACAGTAAATCGATATTGGATACCCCGCCCCCCAGCACGATAACATCGGGATCGAGCATATTTACCACACTCGCCAACGCGCGAGCCAGTTGATCGCAATAGCGTTCCCATAACAAACAGGCGTCTGCATCACCCGATGCTACCCGTTGCATAATTTGTGGCACACCCATATGTTGCGCGGTGTGATTCATATACTGGCGCTCCAGGCCACTACCCGAAATAAAGCTCTCAATACAGTTCAACTGTCCGCAATAGCATGTCACTTCAGCCCCGTCCCGAGATCCGTGGTAGCGCGGCAAGGCATTATGCCCCCACTCTCCGGCACAGGCGTTAGGGCCGGAGATCAACCGGTTCTCGATGCATAGACCACCGCCGCATCCGGTACCGAGGATCACGCCAAATACCACGCTATGCCCACGCCCACTACCGTCCATCGCTTCTGACAGGGTAAAGCAGTTGGCATCATTAGTAACGGGCACTGGCATTCCTAATGCACGCTCGAGATCTTGCGCAAAGGCCTGCTGATTCAGCACCAGAATGTTGGAATTCTTAATCAAACCTTCGCTATCCACCGCACCTGGCACCCCGACGCCAACCGATAAAGGCTGATTAATGGCCTGCATAGCCCTGGCTATCATCTCCGTCACGGCCTGGAAAAAATCACCGTAACGCTGCTTTGGTGTCGCGCATCGTTCGCGGTAAACAATTTCACCCGCGTTATCAATCACCACCGCTTCGATTTTAGTCCCGCCGATATCCAGTCCGAGCCTCATGGTTTTTCCTCATTTGCCTCTCACAATGTGATGCGGTTTAGCTTGCCTATTTTGTTTACTAAACACATGGAGAGCTGTCACAAAAACTCAATTTATGTTTGAGTGACGGACATACTATGTTTACTAAAAAATAATTATGATGAGAAAGAGAGGCAATGACGCCGGGCCTGCGCCCTGCTAGTTGGAAGACAGATGATTGATGGATGCGCCGGAAGGGCTCCGGCGCACAGCGCTTAAATGAACGCGAAAGCGTCGCCAAACAGGCGATCTTCACGCGCACTGCGTTCATTACAGAACAGATCGCGCGCGATTTTGGCCATTTCAAAACGACCGGCAATGTAGATATCGTGCTCAGCCAGGGTACCGTAATCCTGCAATACCGCCGTTAACACGGTTCCCGTACGACCACGCCAGCCGTCTTCTGGCTGTTCCACCACTGGCTCAACGCGCAGATTCGGGTGATTAACAGACAACGCTTCCAGTTCGGAGAGATCGTAGAGATGCTTCTCTTCGCGCCCACCCCAGTAAATGGTGATATCGCGGTTTGGATTACGCGCCAGCGCAGTAAGCAGAATGGAACGCACGTAAGAGAACCCTGTACCACCGGCAATCAGGATCAGCGGGCGCTCGTCTTCATCACGCAGCCAGGCTTCGCCATGCGGAATGTCGACCTTGATTTCCCGGTCTTTCAGAATGCGGTCCATCACAGCCATGGCATAAAGATTTAGCTCAGAGGCGCCAACGTGCAGCTCAATGAATCCTTGCTCGTCCGGCGTGGATGCCATGGAGAACGGACGCTTATCCCTTTCGTCCATCACGACCATTAAATACTGGCCAGCACGAAAGGAAAACGCCGCGTCTGGCACTAAACGAACGCGATATACGGTATCAGTGATAGCTTCTACCGAGGTCACTTTACAGCTTAAGGTTGTCATGCGCTCTCTCTGTCGGATCAATAGGCAAAACGATCGCGCCTCAGGCGCTTTTGCCGTCATTAAAGATGGCCAGTTCATCCCAAATTGCGTCAATACGCGCAGTTACTTCAGGATCTTTTTTAATCGGGCGTCCCCATTCGCGTTGGGTTTCGCCCGGCCATTTATTTGTGGCATCCAGCCCCATTTTTGAACCCAGGCCGGAAACCGGCGAGGCAAAGTCCAGGTAATCAATTGGCGTATTCTCTACCAGTACCGTATCCCGAGCCGGGTCCATACGGGTAGTAATTGCCCAAATCACATCATTCCAGTCGCGTGCATTGACATCATCATCGCAGACAATAACAAATTTGGTGTACATAAACTGGCGCAAAAACGACCAAACACCCATCATGACGCGTTTGGCATGACCAGCGTACTGTTTTTTCATCGTCACCACGGCCAGACGATATGAACAGCCTTCCGGAGGCAGGTAAAAATCGACGATTTCCGGGAACTGCTTTTGCAGAATAGGAACGAAAACTTCGTTCAGCGCCACGCCAAGCACCGCGGGCTCATCAGGCGGACGTCCGGTATAAGTAGAGTGATAAATCGCCTCTTCACGCTGGGTAATGTGCGTGACGGTAAAGACCGGAAAGCTATCTACTTCGTTGTAGTAGCCCGTATGATCGCCATACGGTCCTTCCGGGGCCAGCTCACCCGGTTCGATATACCCTTCCAGCACGATTTCAGCACTGGCGGGCACTTCCAGATCGTTGGAAATACATTTGACCACTTCGGTCTTGGTGCCACGTAACAGCCCGGCAAATGCGTACTCGGATAATGTATCAGGGACGGGCGTCACGGCCCCCAGAATGGTCGCAGGATCTGCCCCCAACGCCACCGAAACCGGGAAGCGTTCGCCAGGATGCGCCGCACACCACTCCTGGTAATCGAGTGCGCCGCCGCGGTGGGACAGCCAGCGCATAATGAGCTTGTTTTTGCCAATCAGCTGCTGGCGATAAATACCCAGATTCTGCCGCTCTTTATGTGGGCCACGCGTTACGGTTAGCCCCCAGGTAATCAGCGGTGCGGCATCTTCCGGCCAACAGGTCATAATCGGAATACGGTTTAAATCGACGTCATCACCGGAGTAGATTTTTTGCTGACAAGGCGCACCGCGCAACCGCTTAGTCGGCATGTTCAGCACCTGCTTAAACTGCGGCAGCTTATCAAACAGATCGCGGAATCCTTTCGGTGGCTCCGGCTCTTTCAAAAACGCCAACAGTTTACCGACTTCCCGTAGTGCCGAGACATCTTCCTGCCCCATCCCCATCGCAACACGCTTCGGTGTGCCAAACAGGTTACACAGCACCGGCATGGAATAGCCTTTAGGATTCTCAAACAGTAACGCAGGCCCGCCAGCACGTAGGGTGCGATCGGCAATTTCAGTAATTTCCAGGTGGGGATCCACCTCAAGCGAAATGCGTTTGAGCTCGCCCTGCTGTTCAAGCAGCGTCAGGAAGTCGCGTAAATCGTGATATTTCATGGCGTCCATTGTGGCCTCTTCGTAAGCGCTTCATTATACGGCGTTCATCATTGTGATGCTGTATTTTTGTTAAATTAGCGTGAACTCTGGCGATACATATAAGCCCTGGGAGTATATACCCGTTGGGTTTCAGCCTGCTTTGAGGCGGGTATAATTAACTTAACTCATGGCTTTTGCTATGCTAGCGCTCAGAACAAGCGAATAAGAGTTATTATGCAATCCTGGTATTTACTGTACTGCAAACGTGGGCAACTTCAGCGAGCCCAGGAACACCTGGAAAGACAGGCGGTGAACTGCCTGACGCCTATGATCACCCTGGAAAAAATGGTGCGCGGTAAACGTACCACAGTCAGTGAACCACTATTCCCTAATTACATGTTTGTCGAGTTCGACCCGGAAGTGATCCACACCACCACGATCAACGCCACGCGTGGTGTCAGCCATTTCGTTCGTTTTGGAGCGACGCCTGCGACCGTCCCATCCCCCGTAATTCACCAGCTTTCTATCTACAAGCCTGAAGGTATTGTTGACCCGCAAACCCCTCAGCCAGGGGACAGCGTGATTATTACTGAAGGGGCGTTTGAGGGACTGAAAGCGATCTTCACCGAACCGGATGGCGAAGCGCGTTCCATGCTACTGCTTAACCTCTTGAATAAAGAGATTAAGCAGAGTGTGAAAAATACCGGTTTTCGAAAAATATAAGTCGTTTAGAAGGTCACTTCGAACAGCGTTCTGACGTTGGCATCAATGGTTGCTGACAGCCATTGAGGATCTTCCCCACGCCAGTGAGCAATTCGCTCAAGAATATGCGGCAGGTGCGCCGGTTCATTGCGACGTGACGTCGGTTTAGGCGTTAAGTCGCGAGGGAGTAGATAAGGTGCATCGGTTTCTATCAGCAGTCTTTCCACCGGAATAAACGGCAGCAGCTCCCGCAGTTCCATCCCCCGGCGTTCATCACAGACCCACCCGGTGATACCGATATAAAGCCCTCGGTCCACGCAGTCCTGCATCTCCTGGCGCGAACCGGTGAAACAGTGCAGCACCGCGCCTGGGAGGCTGTCCAGCCACGGCTCCAGCAATGTCAGAAAACGCTCATGCGCATCCCGACAATGCATGAAAATGGGCATCTGCAGTTCAGCAGCAATGCGCAGTTGCGCTTCGAAAGCACGTTCCTGCTCCTGCGGCGTGGAGAAATTGCGATTGAAATCCAGGCCGCACTCACCAATAGCGACTACCTTCGATTGGTTTGCCAGCGCGATGATCTCGTCTTCCGTTGAGGATTGCCATTGGCTGCTGTCATGCGGGTGCACGCCAGCCGTGGACCAGCAATGCGGATAATGCTGCGCCAGCTTTAACGCCTGCTGGCTTTCGTGAAGGTTTGTTCCGGTCAGAAGCATACCGTTTACGCCCGCAGCAAAGGCGCGCGCCACGACCTCATCCCGGTCTTTCGCAAATTGTGAACTGGTTAAATTAACGCCAATATCAAACATGCTTCCTCCCATATGACAACCGCCCTGACGGGCGGTTGAATTTATTCTTCAGTTTTCTCGGTGGCTTCGGCTTCTTTTGCTTCTTCAGCCTCGTTGTCCTCATCTCTCGTACGTCGCTTACCGACATAGAAACGAGAGAAGAAAACACCCACCTCGAACAGGCAGTACATCGGTATCGCCAACAACGTTTGCGAGAAGACATCTGGCGGGGTCAGTAGCATCCCAACAACAAAGGCTCCCACCACAACATAAGGACGTTTTTTGCGTAAATCATCTGGCGTCGTAATGCCCATCCAGCATAGCAGCACGATGGCGACAGGCACCTCAAAAGAGACACCGAAAGCCATAAATAGCGCCATTACAAAGCTGAGATAGCTGGCAATGTCCGTTGATACCTGCACGCCTTGCGGAGCCGTGTTGGCCAGAAAACCAAACGCTAACGGGAAGACAACAAAATAGGCGAATGCCATGCCGATGTAGAACAACAACGAACTGGAGACCAGCAGCGGAACAACCAGGCGGCGTTCATGTTTATACAACGCTGGCGCAATAAATGCCCACACCTGGTAGAGGATCACTGGCGCTGACAGGATCAGCGATACCATGAAGGTCAACTTGATTGGGGTAAAGAACGGCGAAGCCACATCGGTGGCGATCATCGTTGCACCCTGCGGCATCTGTTTAATCAACGGCGCCGCGACCATATGGTAAATGTCGTTGGCAAAGTAAACCAACGCCAAAAAGATCACGATTACCGCAATGATGCAGTTCAGGAGTCGCTTACGCAGCTCAATAAGATGCGTGATGAGCGGTTGGGTATCTTCTACAGCCATGTTTACGGTTTATCACTCGACGAGGGGGAGGATTCGGCAACAGGTGCGACAGCTTTCTTTTCTGCATCCATTAACGTAGCGGAAGTGTTTTCCGTTGGCTCTGGCGTTTTAGCACCCGTGGATTCCGGTTTTTGCTCCGGCGAACTGGCCTGGTTTTCAGCGGCAGCAGGGGTGACCCCTTCTCGCTGCGCATCAGCTTCTTTCACCACCGGATTATGGATAGTGTGCGCTTCATCGCTCTCTTTCTCAGGATCGTGCACACTGTAAGAACGCTTCATCGACTCTGCCGCTTCACGCAGCTCATCCATTGAGGCTTTCAACTCCGGGGTCAGATTTGTCAGGCTCGCTTTCTCTACTTTCTTCAGGCTGTCCTGAAACTCCTGAAGCTTAAGCTCCTGGGTCAGTTCATTCTGAACAGTAGTTGCCAGGGAACGCAAAGCACGAACCCAACCAGCAACCGTTTTTACCGCTACAGGTAAACGTTGCGGCCCCAGGACGATGAGGCCGATCACGAACACCAATAACAGTTCGCTAAAACCGATATCAAACACGGATTATACCTGCTCTTTATCTTGGCTTTTGGCGTCTTCTTTTTTCACTTCGCCCTGCTTATCGGTAATGGATTTAGCAGTAAAATCAGCGTCCTGGCTGGTTTTATCTTGCTTTGGCTCATCATCACCCATTGCTTTTTTGAAGCCTTTAATCGACGCGCCAAGATCGGAACCGATGGAGCCGAGTTTCTTGGTGCCAAATAGCAGTACAACGATGACGGCAATGATCAACAACTGCCAAATACTGATACCACCCATACATGTTCCTCTGTCATAGATGATGAATTAATAAGGCCGTAGTATACGTTACACGACCTGCCTAGGGCGATGAAAAATTCAGCGCATTTTGCGCCAGCCGATCAACCAGGCTAAGACGCCGCCGGCCATTAACCAGCCCGGCATAAGCCCCCACTCAGGACGGCTTACCAGCAGGAATGTTCCACTGAGCAACAATGTTGCACCAATGCCCAATAAATAACGGGATTGTCCCTGACGTACATGATTCGCGTGAAGCTCGCGGGCAATCTTATCAACACTGTGCTGTAAATATTTGCCCTGGCGCAAACTGTCATACACCAGTTCAGGTATTTCTGGCATTTTTTCGACCCAGAACGGTGCTTTTTCTTTAAATGCTCTAACAAGCGCCGGAATACCGACCTGATCTTTGATCCAGGATTCGAGGAAAGGCTTGGCCGTTTTCCACAAATCTAACTGCGGGTAGAGCTGTCGTCCGACACCTTCAACGTACAGCAGCGTCTTCTGTAGCAATACCAGTTGAGGCTGAACTTCCATATTGAATCGGCGCGCTGTGTTGAACAGATTTAACAGCACATGGCCAAAGGAAATCTCCGCCAGCGGTTTTTCGAAAATCGGCTCGCACACGGTACGAATGGCAAATTCAAACTCTTCTACGTTGGTATCCGGCGGAACCCAGCCAGAATCCACATGCAGTTCAGCAACTTTGCGGTAGTCGCGGTTAAAGAACGCGATGAAGTTTTCAGCCAGATAACGCTTATCTTCTTTGTTTAAAGAACCCACAATCCCACAATCAATACCAATGTATTTCGGGTTTTCAGGATGCTCATAACTCACGAAAATGTTCCCAGGGTGCATATCCGCATGGAAAAAGCTGTCGCGGAATACCTGAGTAAAGAAGACCTGAACACCGCGTTCAGCCAGCAGCTTCATATTGGTGCCGTTCTTCTCAAGCGAGGTGACATCTGAAACGGGAATACCGTAAATGCGCTCCATCACCATCATGTTCTGACTGCAATAGTCAGAGTACACTTCCGGGATGTACAGCATTGGGCTGTCTTCAAAATTACGTCGCAGCTGAATCGCGTTCGCCGACTCGCGCAGCAGATTCAGCTCATCAATCAACGTTTTTTCATATTCACGGACCACTTCTGTTGGTCGCAGGCGGCGGCCGTCTGGCATCAGGCGAGGTACCCAACGAGCAAGGCGGTAGATCAGTTTTAAATCCGCTTTAATTACCGGCAGTATGTCCGGGCGGATAACTTTGATCACCACCTCTTTCCCATTCGATTTCAGTCGCGCGGTGTGAACCTGAGCAATAGACGCAGATGCCAGCGGTGTGATCTCAAAATCATCAAACCATTCCTCGACGGGCAGTCCACCCATCGCCTCTTCGATTTGTTCTTTCGCTCTTTGCCCATCGAATGGGGCTACCCGATCCTGCAATAGCGCTAGCTGATCGGCGATGTGTGGCGGAAAAAGATCACGGCGGGTAGAGAGCATTTGCCCGAACTTAATCCACACCGGGCCGAGCTCCTGTAAAGCCAGTCTCAGCCGTTCTCCCAGCGGTTTGTCTTTATGTCGGTTGGGCATCCAGAACAGCGTGTAACGCCACAGCCGGAGCGGCAGCGTGATACGCATTTTGGGGATGAGTTCATCAAGACCGTAGCTTAAAAAAGTGCGAATGATGAAATAAAGGCGCCGTACTTCACCTGGCGTCATTTGGCCTCCAGTTTTTCCAGCCGTTTGGCCAGAGATTCGACCGCACGCTCAACGGCTGCCGTTTCTTCTGCAAACCATGCAACCTCAAGCGGACCAGGAGCCATACGCCACTCTTCGGTGATCGCTTCGGCAACATAGCGCTGCTGGCGTTGAATGTTGTGGCACAGGAACTTCGCTCCACCACGCAAAACTTTGCTGACCCCTTCCGCGACGATATCGCCGGTATAAGGTGCTAACAGTTCTGCGGGATCAAACTCCGCCAGATCGGCCAACGCGACAAAATTCTGTACCACCTGGATATCGCCCTGAACCTCCAGCTCACCACTGCGGATAAGCGTGGTGAGTTGCTGCCGGTCGCGTAATTTCGGTAACACGCTGGCATGTGTGATTACGGTGCAATCGGCTTCGCCTTCCCATGCCCCCAGCACATCGACCTGGCGCTCACTAAACACCAGCACTAACGGTGTTGAAAATCCTTTGAGCTCAACACGCAGCACTTTGCCCTGTAAACGCGTTCTGGCTGACTTGAGCGCAGGAGAACGATACAGAAAGGTGTTAAGCAAATTTTCAACGCCGGCGGTCACTAAGGGTTTTAAAGGCATCCCCAATCTCCTGTCAGAACTTGTAACCACGATGCAGCGCCACGACACCTGCCGTCAGGTTGTAGTAATCAACGCTTTCGAACCCGGCATCTTGCATCATTGCTTTTAAGGTGTCCTGATCGGGATGCATGCGGATGGACTCCGCCAAATAGCGATAACTGTCTGCATCGCTTGCCACCATAGAACCAATGCGCGGCAAAACGTGGAAAGAGTATGCGTCGTAGGCTTTGCTCAGCGGTTCGATAATCGGCTTGGAGAACTCCAGCACCAGTAGACGTCCGCCCGGCTTCAACACGCGATACATAGATCGTAATGCTTTATCTTTATCCGTTACGTTGCGCAGACCGAAAGAGATGGTGATGCAGTCAAACGTGTTGTCTGGGAAAGGTAATGCTTCCGCATTCGCCTGAACGTACTCAACGTTACCCACGACGCCGATATTACGCAGCTTTTCGCGACCCATTTTGAGCATTGAGTCGTTGATATCCGCCAGCACAACTTTGCCAGTTTCGCCTACCATGCGAGAGAATTTCGCCGTCAGATCGCCCGTACCGCCCGCCAAATCGAGAACGGTTTGCCCGCGACGCACGCCACTGCAGTCAATGGTGAAGCGCTTCCACAAACGATGAATGCCAAATGACATTAAGTCATTCATAACGTCATATTTAGACGCCACAGAATGAAAAACGTGGGCCACCATGTCAGCTTTCTGCTCTTTAGCGACGGTCTGAAAGCCAAAGTGCGTCGTTTCTTGTGAATTATCCACCATCTCAGTGCCTGCTCATCCAAAAAATGTTCAAGAAGTGTAACAGATTGGGCCAATTTGCCCTACCCTTCTGCCCGGTTCAACTACCCCAAACGGACTAGTTTGATTGCTGGTTTACCGCTTCATCATCAGGGTAAGGTTCATCCTGCTGCGTTTCAGGAACCGAACGCAAGCGGTACTCTTCATCCTGCGTAGTGGCTTGTTCAGCCAGTTCAGGATTAATCTCGCGCTTAATTTCCACGCCTAAACTGCGAAACGCTTCTGCCTGTGACAGGACGTTTCCACGGCCTGAAGAGAGTTTTTTCATCGCCTGTCGGTAGTTATCCTGAGCTTTATCCAGGCTTTGGCCAATTGCCGACATATCATCCACAAACAAACGCATCTTGTCATAAAGTTTGCTGGCCCGATCGGCAATCTGTTGCGCATTACGACTCTGATGCTCGTAGCGCCACAAGTTGGCAATCGTGCGCAATGCCACCAACAACGTGGTAGGGCTAACCAGCATAATGTTATTTTTAAGGGCTTCGGTAATCAGTTCAGGCTGTCTATCGAGCGCCAATAAAAAAGCAGGCTCAACGGGGATAAACATCAGCACATAGTCAAGTGTGCGCAGCCCAGGAAGCTGCTGATAGTCTTTGCGCCCCAGCAGACGGATATGGTTTCGTACCGAGGCGATGTGCTCCTGCAACGCGCTCTCGCGGGTGTATTCATCTTCAGCATTAAAATAGCGTTCATAGGCGACCAGCGTCATTTTCGCGTCGATCACCACATCTTTGCCCTGCGGTAACCGGACGATGACATCTGGCTGCATCCGCGAACGGGCATCGTTCTCAATGCTGACCTGGGTTTCGTATTCATAGCCTTCGCGCAGACCGGAAGCCTCAAGCACCCGCGTGAGTACGACCTCGCCCCAGTTGCCCTGCGTTTTGTTATCGCCTTTTAATGCCCGCGTCAGGTTTACCGCTTCCTGCGCCATCTGCGCGTTCAGTTGCTGCAGATTACGAATTTCGTGCGCCAGAGTATGGCGTTCTTGCGCCTCTTTACCAAAGCTATCCTGAACCTGGCGTCGAAAACCGTCCAGTTGTTCGCGAAGCGGTGTAAGCAGGCTGTTCAGGCTTTGGCGATTTTGCTCATCTACACGACGGTTGCTGTGCTCGAAAATACGGTTCGCCAGATTTTCAAATTGTTCGCTCAGACGCTGTTCGCTGTTGATCATCTGGCGGATTTTATCTTCCGCATGCTGCTGCGTCGCTTCCAGTCGGGTAGTGACTTCACGAAGATCGGCTTCCAGAGAGGTGTTGATGCTGTGCAGGCTGCGCAATTCGTTATTGAGTAGTTCGCACTCATCGCGCCAGTGGGCTTCCTGTGAGAGCTGCTGGCGGGCGGCGCTTAGCGCAATATCCAGTTCGCGTCGTTCTTCGATGAGATCGGCACGGATCCGATCGGCGTGCGCTTTTGTTGCTAGCCACCCCACCAGCAGCCCTGCGGCTAACGCCAGCACGGCACTCATCATAATTGAAATATCCACAACGCCCCCTTACAGCAACGACTTACCCGCACAAAATAGAATTGTGCTGTATAAACGTCCAGTTTAAAAGGAATTTCCTGCGAGGCACTACGCAAAATAAAAAGGCCGAACGCGTCGGCCTTTTTGAATAGACGGGAGAATTACAGTAAACGACGCGCAGCTTCCACCACGATTTTCACCGCGTGGCTTTCTGTTTGTTTCATCGTTTCCGCATTAGGGATCTCTTGCTGAGTACGGTTCACGATAACCCCCGCGACCATACCAGCACGCAGACCCTGGCTTGCGCACATGGTGAGCAGCGTAGCAGATTCCATTTCGTAGTTCATGACACCCATAGACTGCCACTCTTCCATTGAGCCTTTGAAACGGCTCACTACGCGACCAGAGAAGGTGTCATAACGCTCCTGGCCCGGATAGAAGGTATCAGAAGACGCGGTAACGCCTACGTGGGTGGTGGCGCCGATAGATTTCGCCGCTTCCACCAGCGCGGTGGTGCACTCGAAGTCCGCGACGGCCGGGAATTCCATTGGCGCGAAGTGCAGGCTTGCACCGTCCAGACGGACAGATGCTGTGGTGACCAGTACATCACCTACGTTGATATGTGGCTGAATGGCGCCAGTCGTACCGATACGCAGGAAGGTACGAATGCCCAGCTGTGCCAGTTCTTCTACGGCAATAGAGGTTGACGGACCGCCGATACCGGTAGAGCACACGATCACGGCTTTACCATCCAGCTCAGCACGCCAGGTAGTGAACTCGCGATGAGATGCCAGCTTAACCGGCTTATCCATCAGCGCGGCGATCTTTTCCACACGCTCCGGGTCGCCAGGGACGATAGCGAGCTGAGCCCCTTGTAAATCGTTCTTAGTGAGGCCGAGATGAAAAACATCAGACTTAGACATAAAAACTCCTCTGTGAATCGGTTTTGTCAGAAGAAGCAAAAACACACTTTACCGAAGGCATGAACATATTTTCGTGACAGTCATCACTATGATGTAAATCAATTGCATTCCATTACCATAAAATAGTGACTTGAATCACATAAATGATGCGATGTAAGGAAGCCCTGCACAAAAGATAGACCGTTTAAGGCAATGTGGTTCGTTGCATGTGTCTATAGTTAACAATGCGCTTTTTGGCTGAATATTTAAGGGTACGGAGAATACCATGACAACACGACAATCTGGCTTTGCACCTGCTGTATCTCCACCGACGTCTACCACGGTTCACACTCCGGATAACGCCATTATCGCCGGTGTAACGTCCATACCTTCACAAGGCGATGATATGCCAGCGTATCACGCACGACCAAAACAGTCCGATGGCCCGCTGCCTGTGGTCATTGTCGTGCAGGAGATTTTTGGCATTCATGAACACATTCGTGACGTTTGCCGCCGTCTGGCTCTGGAAGGGTATCTGGCTATCGCACCAGAGCTCTATTTTCGTGAAGGCGATCCCAATGACTTTGCCGATATCCCCACGTTGCTCAGCAGCCTTGTCGCCAAAGTGCCTGACTCTCAGGTATTGGCCGATCTGGATCACGTCGCCAGTTGGGCTTCTCGTAACGGAGGAGATGCCCACCAGTTGATGATCACCGGATTTTGCTGGGGTGGACGCATCACCTGGCTGTATGCAGCTCATAATCCGCAGTTAAAAGCGGCGGTAGCGTGGTATGGCAAACTGGTGGGCGATAAAACCCTCAACTCACCGAAACATCCTGTTGATATCGCGACCGATCTTAACGCCCCCGTTCTGGGACTTTATGGCGGCCAGGACACCAGTATTCCGCAAGATACCGTTGAAACAATGCGTCAGGCGCTGCGCGCCGCCAATGCAAAAGCGGAAATCGTGGTCTATCCGGATGCCGGACATGCCTTTAACGCCGATTATCGTCCGAGCTATCACGAAGAGTCCGCGAAAGATGGCTGGCTGAGAATGCTGGAGTGGTTCACACAATACGGCGGGAAGAAATAAACGTTAATTGCCCGGCGGCGACTACACCTTACCGGGCCTACAACTCTTGCTATTTCCTGTAAGCCGGGTAAGCGCTTGCGCTTCCCGGCCACCGGCACGGAATTACGCCTGACGCAGGTTCTGCGCGGCTTTGACCATGTTCGCCAGCGCGGCGCGGGTTTCCGGCCAGCCGCGCGTTTTCAGGCCGCAGTCCGGGTTGACCCACAGACGCTCGGCCGGAATACGCTGCTCGGCTTTCTTCAGCAGGGCTTCAATCCACTCCACGCTCGGGACGTTCGGCGAGTGAATATCGTATACGCCCGGCCCGATTTCGTTCGGATAGTCAAACTCTTCAAACGATTCCAGCAACTCCATATCAGAGCGTGAAGTCTCAATGGTGATCACGTCCGCGTCCAGCGCCGCAATGGAGTCCATGATGTCGTTGAACTCGCAGTAACACATGTGGGTGTGGATCTGGGTTTCATCCTTCGCCACCGCCGCGTTAATGCGGAAGGCTTCCACGCCCCACTCCAGATACGCCGCCCAGTCGCTGCGGCGCAGTGGCAGACCTTCGCGCAGTGCCGGTTCGTCAATCTGGATAATGCCAATACCCGCCGCTTCCAGATCCGCTACCTCATCACGCAGCGCCAGCGCAATCTGCTTAGCGATGGTTTCACGCGTCACGTCTTCACGCGGGAATGACCAGCAGAGAATGGTCACCGGACCGGTCAACATGCCTTTTACCGGTTTGTCGGTCAGCGACTGGGCATACTTCGCCCACTCCACGGTGATCGCTTCCGGGCGGCTGACATCGCCAATGACCACCGGCGGCTTCACGCAGCGAGAGCCGTAGCTCTGCACCCAACCATTCTGAGTAAAGACGAATCCGTCCAGGTGCTCGCCAAAATATTCCACCATGTCGTTACGTTCGGCTTCACCGTGCACCAGCACGTCGAGCCCCAGACGTTCCTGTTCAACAATCGCCTGTTTGATATGTTCCGCGATACAGGTGCGGTAGTTACCGGCATCCAGGTTGCCCTTTTTGAAGTCCAGACGCAGGCCGCGAATTTCCGTGGTTTGCGGGAATGAGCCGATAGTGGTGGTCGGCCATGCCGGCAGATTAAAGCGGGCACGCTGCGCTTCGGCGCGAACCGGGTAAGCGTTGGCACGTTGGCTGTCCTGGGCGGTGATCGCCGCCAGACGTTTTTCCACTGCGGCGTTGTGTACGCGGGTAGAGTGACGACGAGCCTGGATCGGTGCGCTCCACGCCACAATTGCCGCCGTATCACCGCTGTTCAACGCATCACGCAGCAGCGCCAGCTCGCCGCATTTTTGTAGGGCGAAGGCAAACCAGCTCTTCACTTCTGCATCAAGGCGGGTTTCCACGCTGAGATCGATTGGGCTGTGCAGCAAGGAGCAGGAAGAAGCTACCCACAGGTCTCGTTTCCCGACGATATCTTTAATTTGCGCGTATTTTTGGCTGAGATCGGCACGCCAGACGTTGCGACCGTTCACCAGCCCCGCTGACAGCAACCAGTCGGCAGGCAGACGCTTGTGCAGCTCGGCCACATCATCTTTACCGTGCACGAAGTCAACGTGCAGCCCCTGCACCGGCAGCGCGGTAATGGTATCCAGGTTTGGCGTTACGCCTTCGAAGTAGGTGGTCAGCAGCAGCTTCACCTGACCCGTCAGCGCGTCATACGCCGGTTTGAAGGCGTTCAGCCAAACCTGAGGCAGCTCCAGCACCAGAGCCGGTTCATCAATCTGCACCCACTCAATACCGCGTTTCGCCAGCTCAGCCAGCACCTGCTGGTAAACCGGCAGAATATCGTTCAACAGGCTCAGGCGGTCAAACTGTTCGCCTTTTACTTTCCCCAGCCACAGATAAGTTACCGGTCCCAGCAGCACAGGTTTCACCTTGTGACCGAGCGCCAACGCTTCATCCACTTCATCCAACAGTTGGGTCCAGGTCAGTTTGAACTGCTGACCTTTGGTGAACTCTGGCACCATGTAGTGATAGTTGGTGTTAAACCATTTGGTCATTTCTGCCGCCGCCGCGGGCTCCCCGGTTGGTGCGCGGCCACGGCCAATGCGGAATAAGGTATCGATATCGACCGAGCCGTCTTTATTTTGATGACGAGCCGGAACGTTGCCGAGCAGCAGGCTGGTGGTCAGCACGTGATCGTACCAGGCAAAATCGCCCACCGGCAGCAGGTCAACGCCCGCCTGCTTCTGCTGATCCCAGTGACGGGCACGCAGCTCGCGGCCAACGGTTAGCAAATCTTCACGGGAAGAATTTCCCGCCCAGTAGCTTTCTTGCGCTTTTTTCAGCTCGCGACGCAGGCCAACGCGAGGGAAACCGAGGGTGTGATTAAGTATTGTCATTTTTCTTCCTCTAATTATATGTAAATCCTATTGATTTTTAATTTAGGGAAGGTGGCAAGTTTATTCATCCCAGGAACTTACTGAAGTAAGTGACTGGGGTGGAAAAATACAGCCAACGCACCATAAATTTAAAAGACGAAGGATTTTAGCCGTCCAGATGTTTACACATCCATAATTGACAGTTACTGTATATTCCTCAAGCGCAATTTGTTCATGCCGAAGTGAAGGACTTTCATGATCGAGATTAAACACCTGAAAACGCTCCAGGCGTTGCGGAATAGTGGTTCGCTGGCGGCCGCAGCGGCGACGTTGCATCAGACCCAATCCGCCCTCTCTCACCAATTCAGCGATCTGGAACAGCGCCTTGGCTTTCGACTTTTTATCCGTAAAAGCCAGCCTCTGCGCTTTACGCCTCAAGGCGAAATTTTGCTGCAGTTAGCAAATCAGGTGTTGCCGCAAATTGGTCGTGCGCTGCAGGCCTGCAACGAACCGCAGCAAACCCGGCTGCGGATCGCTATTGAATGCCATAGCTGTATTCAATGGCTGACGCCCGCGCTGGAGAATTTTCGTGCCAACTGGCCGCAGGTGGAGATGGACTTTAAATCCGGCGTGACGTTCGATCCGCAACCAGCGCTACAACAGGATGAGCTGGATCTGGTGCTGACATCCGACATTCTGCCGCGTAGCGGACTGCACTACTCGCCGATGTTCGATTTTGAAGTCCGCCTTGTACTGGCGCCGGACCATCCGCTGGCCAGCAAGACGCAGATCACGCCGGAGGATTTAGCCAGTGAGACGCTGCTTATTTACCCGGTGCAACGGAGTCGACTGGATGTCTGGCGGCATTTCTTGCAGCCTGCGGGCGTTAGTCCGTCGCTGAAGAGCGTAGATAACACCCTGCTGCTGATTCAGATGGTTGCAGCCAGAATGGGTATTGCAGCTTTACCGCACTGGGTGGTGGAGAGTTTTGAACGCCAGGGCCTGGTGGTGACCAAAACCCTGGGTGATGGATTGTGGAGCCGGCTGTACGCCGCCGTGCGCGATGGCGAGCAGCGACAGCCGGTCACGGAAGCGTTTATTCGCTCAGCGCGGAATCACGCCTGCGATCACCTGCCGTTTGTACGGAGTGCGGAACGACCCACTTTCGATGTACCCACAGTGAAGCCACTATCACAGCCGCACCAATGATGAAGCTTGGCCAGTGAGGCTGTTGATGCCAGATAGCCAGGTTAACCAGCAGCCCGGCCGGCACATGCATATTGTTCATGATGCCCAGCGTCCCCGCATCCACCTGGGTCGCGCCGTAGTTCCACATAAAGTAACCAATGCCGGACGCTGCCACGCCAAGAAAGACCAGAATTCCCCACTGTAGCGTGGTTGCAGGCATTTTCTGCGCATTCCCCAGCATGAACCAGGCCACGACCGCCACCATAAAGGCCCCCATGTAAAACCAGGCAAAGGCGTTGTGCTGCGGCATTGGCCGCGTTTCCATCAGACGCTTGTAGCCCACCATGCCAATGGCAAAGCTGAGATTGGACAACTGCACCAGCAGCAGGCCGGTCCAGAAGTGGCTGGTCACCTGATCGTAACGAATGATCCCCGCACCAATCACCGCCAGCAACGCACTGAAGGCGTAGCTCCAGCGCAGACGACGTCCGCTCATCAGGTCATAAATCAGCGTAATGTAGAGCGGCGTCAGCACGGTAAAGAGCAGCAGTTCTGATACCGTCAGGTACAGATAGGCGTGAAAACTCAGCATATACATAATGCCAAGCTGCATGGCGCCCACCAGCATATACAGCGCGATGGTTTTTACGCTATGTCCACGGGTACGTAAAAACGGCAGGAACACCAGCGCCGCCAGCCCAACGCGCACCAGCACCGCAAAATAGCTATCGACATGACCGGCAAGGTACTCGCCAAACAGGCTAAAGGAAAAGGCCCACAGAATTGTGGTAATGATGAGTAACGCCACAATGGATGTCTCTTAACAAAAGGTACGCCCATTGTAGCGAAGTTTTAAGTTGACATCTGGTCAACTAACGAACAAAAACATTACTGCAAAAACAGCTCACGCAGATAATGCGGCACGGCATCGTCGGCATTAAGACCAATGACTTCCAGTTCCGGATGCAGATCCTTCAGGCGCTGGTGAGCATTGCCCATAATGCAGCCTTTCCCTGCCATGGAGAGCATTTCCGCATCGTTCATTCCGTCGCCAAAAGCGATGCAATCTTTCAGGCTGTAGCCCATCGCTTTCGCTACCGCTTCCAGCGCATGACCTTTCGATACGCCGCCAGCCATGACTTCCAGGCAGGTAAGCGTAGAGAAACTGACGTTGACGCGGTCGCCCCAGCGAGCGTTAATCGCCTGTTCCAGCGGCAGCAGCCTTTCGTGAGAATCGGTGGTGAAAAACACCTTACTCACGCCTTCCGGCTCCAGTAGCGCAGGTTCAAACAGTGAATAGTTAAACACTGCTTCTTTGAAGAAGCGCATTTCGTCCGGGCGATGGCGGTTCATAAACCACTCATCATCACGATAAACGTTGGTCACGATGTCCGGGTTTGCATTCACTACGCCAAACAGGTCGCTGGCAATGTCGCGATCCAGGTTATGCGAAAACACCAGATTCCCGTCAGAATCATGCACCCGCGCGCCGTTGGACGTGATCATGTAGGTTTTAATGCCGAGGTTATCGCGAATTTGCCCCACATCAACATGATGACGGCCAGTCGCAAACACGAAGTTAACGCCACGAGCGGTCAATAACTTCAGCGTCTCTTTGGCATAAGGGGACAGAGTATGGTCGGGAGAAAGCAGCGTACCGTCTAAATCAGACGCAACAACCTGATACATAAGAAAATTCAACCTCTAGGCAAAGCGGGTTCCGCTGGATGAGTTATGCTTGTCGAAAAATTCGACAATAGCGTTAAGCGCGACTGAGCGCATTGCGTCCTTTTCAAAAAGGATCTCATGGTACGCGCCTTTGATGACCAGCGGCTGCCCCCCTTCTACGGGATGGCCCGCTGCGGCGCGGAGTTCACAAAAACGATCGTGCATGCGGTTATCTACCACACGCTCTTCTTCGGCCTGAATCAGCAACGTCGGCGTCGCGTCGTCTCCTGCTCCAGCCAGAACCTGTTCGCCTGCCAGAATACCTTCACGTACCCAGTGGTAGGTGGGGCCGCCAACGCGCAGCCGTGGCTCATCCGCATAGAAGCGTAGATTGCGCCGATAGCGCTGTCGACTATGGGTTAACGCATTCATACCGAATGGCAGCGCCCGCCAGCGCCCGGTACCCATCGCATAACCTTCGCGGATCCGCGGATGCCCTTCAGCCCAGTCCAGAATGTGGCGTACCATCCAGTCGGGAAAGCGCATCACAATACCAAACATCGGCGCGCAAAGCGCGATGGCATCACACTGATTCGGGTGGCGCTGCAAGAATAACGTGGCTATCGCACCGCCCATTGAATGCGCCAGTATATAGCGCTTTCTCCACGGACCGGGTAGCACTTCCTGCTGCCAGAAGGCGGTTAAATCGTCGACATAGTCATTAAAGTTATCGACATGACCGCGATGCGGGTCCGAAAGCATACGCCCGGAACGCCCCTGTCCACGGTGATCGATAATGAGGACGTCAAAACCAGAATGAAACAGGTCATACGCCAGTTCAGCGTATTTCACGTAGCTTTCAATGCGTCCAGGACAGACGACGATGACGCGATCGTTTTTTTCTGCGTGAAAACGCACAAAATGGACGGGGATATCATCCACGCCCGTAAATTCCGCTTCTTCCCGCTGACGCCAGAAATCTGTCAGTGGCCCCATGGAAAAAGCAGCAAACGCGTTTTCTCTTGTTTCCCAGTCTTTTTGCTGCTGAAACATCGGGTATCCAGCCTCGCTGACCAAGTAAAATCGTTTTTTTCGCCGTCGCTGACACAACCTAACGGCAGTAGCGTATTGTGGCATAAAAATAGACAATCCGGGAGTTTCTCATGACCTTTGAATGGTGGTTCGCCTACCTGTTGACCTCTATTATTTTGAGCTTGTCTCCAGGCTCTGGCGCAATCAACACCATGACCACTGCCATCAGTCACGGTTATCGCGGCGCCAGCGCGTCGATTGCTGGTTTGCAGACAGGACTTGGCATTCATATCGTTCTGGTTGGCGTAGGACTGGGAACGCTATTTTCACGTTCGGTTATCGCATTTGAGGTGCTGAAGTGGGCGGGGGCGGCCTATCTGATTTGGCTGGGTATTCAGCAATGGCGGGCGGCGGGTGCTATCGATCTGAACACCATGGCGAATACGCAATCGCGCAGCCGCCTGTTCAAACGCGCAGTCTTTGTTAATCTGACCAACCCCAAGAGCATTGTTTTCCTTGCCGCCCTGTTCCCGCAGTTTATCCTGCCGCAGGAACCGCAGTTAATGCAGTACGTGGTGCTTGGCGTCACGACCATCGTGGTCGATATCATTGTGATGATCGGTTACGCGACGCTGGCCACGCGCATTGCTGGCTGGATTAAAGGGCCAAAGCAAATGAAAGCGTTAAACAAAGTGTTTGGCTCGCTGTTTATGCTGATAGGCGCCTTGTTAGCCTCGGCACGGCATGCCTGATGAAGGTGCCGGAGGCGCTTGCGCTTATCCGGCCCGGAAGAAACTTAACGCGAAATAATCAGGTGGATACCGAAGCCCGCAAACAGCGCACCGGCAAAACCATCAATCCACTTCGCCAGACGCTGATAGCCACGACGCATTTTCGGCAGTGCAAACAGGCTGGCGACTACGGTAAACCACGCCAACGTTTCCACGATGATCAGGGCAAAGATCCCCCAGCGTGCGCCCGTTCCCACGTTATCGCCAACGAACAATGAGAACACGGAGCCAAAATAGATAATGGCTTTAGGGTTCGCCAGGTTGGTCAGCAGCCCCTTCAAAAAGCTGCGTCCGCTCTGCGCCAGCTCAACCTGCGGAGTGGGAGTCGCAACATCCTGTTTTTTAAACGCGCCGCGTAGCATCTGATAACCCATCCAGCACAGATACAGCCCCCCGCCCACCATAATAATGGTGTGCAGCCAGGCCATTTTTTCGATAATCAGATGTAGGCCGAGCAGCGCTATGCCAGCCCAGACCATGACGCCACAAGTAATACCCAGCACGCCCATCATGGCTTCTTTGCGCGAACGGCTAACCGCTGTTTGAGAAACAAAGAAAAAGTCGGGACCAGGGCTCATCAGCGCAACGATATGCACCAACGCAACGGTGAAAAATAGCGTTAACATAAAAATGACTCGCGGGGGAAATAGTTCAGTGAGTCACCATCCTGGCACTTTTTTGCCTGGCTGACTACTCTTCGTCGTCACCATCAACGTGCGCGCGAATAAGCGCCATAAACTCTTTGCCAAAACGCTCAAGTTTACGCATCCCCACGCCATTAACGCTCAGCATTTCGCTCGGTGAAACCGGCATCTGCTCAGCCATTTCAATCAGCGTGGCATCGTTGAACACTACATACGGCGGGATATTTTCTTCATCAGCAATGGCTTTACGCAGCTTCCGCAATTTGGCGAACAGTTTGCGATCGTAGTTGCCACCGAAGGATTTCTGCATCGCTCGCGGTTTCAGCGCCACAATACGCGGTACCGCAAGCTGTAGCGCAACATCACCACGCAGTACCGGACGCGCGGCTTCGGTTAGCTGTAACGCGGAGTGATGAGCAATATTCTGCGTCACCAGCCCAAGATGAATAAGCTGGCGGATAACGCTTACCCAATGTTCATGGCTTTGCTCACGACCAATGCCATAGACCGGCAGCTTGTCATGGGCCAGCTCGCGAATTCGCTGGTTATTCGCTCCGCGCAGAACCTCCACGACATAACCCATACCAAAGCGTTGATTAACACGGTAGATAGTCGACAGCGCTTTGCGCGCATCCATGAGTCCGTCGTACTGTTTTGGCGGGTCGAGACAGATGTCGCAGTTACCACACGGCTCCTGACGCCCCTCGCCAAAATAGTTCAACAGCACCAGACGACGACAGGTTTGCGCCTCGGCAAACGCCCCCATCGCATTGAGCTTATGCCGTTCGATATCCAGCAGTTGCCCGGCGGGTTTCTCTTCGAGGCAACGGCGCAGCCATGCCATATCAGCCGGATCGTAAAACAGCATTGCTTCCGCAGGCAGGCCGTCACGCCCGGCGCGGCCGGTTTCCTGGTAATAGGACTCGATGTTGCGCGGAATATCGAAATGCACCACGAAGCGTACGTTAGGTTTGTTGATTCCCATACCGAACGCTACGGTCGCCACCACGATTTGCAGGTCATCACGCTGGAATTTCTCATGCACTTCTGCACGTACAGCGTTTTCCAGCCCGGCATGATAAGCCCCGGCGCTAATGCCTCGGCTTTGCAGACGCGCGGCGGTGTCTTCTACTTTAGCGCGACTGTTACAGTAAATAATACCGGACTTACCGCGCTGCTCTTGCACGTAGCGCATCAGTTGATCGAGCGGCTTAAACTTCTCCATCAACATGTAGCGAATATTCGGGCGATCAAAGCTGCTGATCTGAATTAACGGGTCGTTGAGCCCCAGCAGACGCACAATATCCAGCCGGGTTGTCTCGTCCGCGGTCGCGGTCAGCGCGACAAACGGCAGGGTTGGGAAACGTTGACGCAACTGCCCCAGCGCGGCGTATTCCGGGCGGAAATCATGCCCCCACTGCGAAATACAGTGCGCTTCATCAACCGCCAGCAGCACCGGGTTCCAGTGCGCCAGATTTTCAAGGAAGTTATCCAGCATCAGGCGTTCGGGCGCAATGTACAGTAAGCGAATCTGCCCGCTACGACAGCCTGCCATCACCTCAAGCTGCTGCTCACGGCTTTGGGTGGAGTTCAGACATGCGGCCGCCACGCCGTTGGCAAGCAGTTGATCGACCTGATCTTTCATCAGAGAAATCAGCGGAGAAACAACAACGGTGAGGCCGTTAAGCAATAATGCGGGAATTTGATAGCACAGGGATTTTCCGCCACCGGTCGGCATAACGACCAGGCAGTCGCGACCAGCGATCACGGTATCAATGATTTCTTCCTGACCAGGGCGAAACTGTTGGTAGCCAAAGGTTTCCTGCAAAACCTGTTTAGCGCCCATTTCCAGATTCAACACTTCCGCCTGCGCCACATTAACCCCATTAGCCTGAAATAAAAACAGGCGCTATTTTCAGCGCCTGAGAGAGAAACTGCAATGATTAAAATACTCTCAATATCTGTCAGAAGATATCGTTAAGCATTACACCCACGCCAACACGGGTCTGATTGAAGTTGTAGTCAATCAGTGATTCGCCGTAGCCGCTGTAGACCTGGGTATAAAGACGCACATGCTTGGTAATGGGATAACTGGCCCCCAGCTCTGCGCCGCCGTAGCCGGTATTCCAGTTGTACTGGCCTTTCACACTGATCACCGCGTCACCCAGGTGATAACCCATTTTCAACTGATAGTAGCCCATATATTTGGTGATATCAGGGTTATCGTCAGTGCTGCCGATAACGTACCACGGCTTAACTTCCACCAGCCAGTTACCGTTTTCAGCCATCAGCCGGGTGTAAAGGCGGTTCCAGCTACGTGAGGTGGGGTCGGATCGACCATTGGAGTCATGGTTATAGCCCATTTCGACATCGCGGAGCGTCCAACCGGCAAAGCGATAGTCGGTGGCGAAACCGAGGAACAATTGCGGTTCATAGTTGGTTTCGCGAAACGGTGCAGACTCTTCACTGTTCGAAAGCTGCCACCAGGACTTCTGGGTATAGGAACCGCCGAGTACCGAGTTCGGGCCTAATATTCCGCGCCAGAGCGGAAACGCCAGGCTTAGCTGAAACTTAACCTCATCTTTGCGCGCATTTTCGGACCAGCTATAGCTGCTGATCGCCTCTTTGTTCATGTCGCTAGTATTGGTGTAGATGAGATAGTTGGTCTCATAAGGATAAAGCGTGAAAGGGTTGTCATGCTCCTGCAGCATGTTAGCGATAATACTGCCGCGAACCGCCGGTGCATCATGAATCTCTTTCACTGTCGCTTCCTGCGCATACGCGGTCAACGGCAGCATGACTGCTGGTAGTAACCATCCCAGAATCGCCCGCATCGGTAATGTTCTCCTGAACCAAAATATTGATGAATTGTATAATTATCTGGCAAGTATTCTACATACTTAGCGAGTTCCTCGTTAGTTATCCCGTCCTAAAGTAGAAAACAACAAATAATAAGCATAATATCAACATTTCATTAACCATTGAGATGTAGGGATCGTATGTCTGCCGTACTTACTGCTGAGGAAGCGCTGAAGTTAGTGGGTGAAATGTTTGTCTATCACATGCCGTTTAACCGGGCTCTGGGTCTGGAGCTTGAACGCTATGAGAAAGAATTTGCTCAATTAGCCTTTAATAATCAACCGATGATGGTCGGCAACTGGGCGCAAAGCATTCTACATGGCGGCGTGATCGCGTCGGCGCTGGACGTTGCCGCCG
This sequence comes from Citrobacter sp. Cb004, assembly GCF_030337065.1. Taxonomy (NCBI): domain Bacteria; kingdom Pseudomonadati; phylum Pseudomonadota; class Gammaproteobacteria; order Enterobacterales; family Enterobacteriaceae; genus Citrobacter; species Citrobacter sp. Cb004. The sequence goes on from NZ_JAOWCH010000053.1 coordinate 34,650, forward strand.
GGCTGGTGTGCGTTGGCAGTACGCTGACCCGCCATGAGACGATCAGCGAGGACGAACTGCGTCAGCGAATGTCACGTATGGGGACAATCGATTTGCGCGTTGATTACCTGCGCCCGGGGAGAGGAAATCGCTTTACCGCCACCAGTAGCCTGCTGCGGGCGGGGAATAAAGTCGCCGTTGCGCGCGTGGAACTGCATAACGAAGAACAGCTTTATATTGCCAGCGCAACCGCCACTTATATGGTGGGGTAAGTGCTCAAAAAAAGGTAAACTGCTGTTACATTTCTGAAATGAGTTTTCCCGATGGATGCTAAACAAACGCGGCAGGGCGTGTTACTCGCTCTTGCTGCTTATTTTATTTGGGGTATCGCTCCTGCCTACTTCAAGCTGATTTACTATGTCCCGGCGGATGAGATCCTGACGCATCGCGTCATCTGGTCATTTTTCTTTATGGTGGTACTGATGAGCATCAGCCGCCAGTGGTCGGGCATCAAAACACTGCTACAAACGCCAAAGAAGATCTTCCTGCTGGCGCTCTCTGCAGTGCTCATCGGTGGAAACTGGCTGCTGTTCATTTGGGCGGTCAATAATCATCATATGCTGGAAGCCAGCCTGGGCTATTTTATTAACCCGCTGGTGAATATTGTGCTGGGAATGCTTTTCCTCGGCGAGCGCTTTCGTCGCATGCAGTGGCTGGCGGTACTGTTAGCCGCCTGCGGCGTACTGGTACAGCTGTGGACCTTCGGATCGCTGCCAATCATCGCGTTGGGCCTGGCGTTCAGTTTTGCTTTCTATGGTCTGGTACGCAAGAAGATTGCCGTCGAAGCACAAACCGGCATGCTGATCGAAACCCTGTGGCTTTTACCCGTTGCGGCCATCTATCTGTTTGGCATTGCGGACAGCCCAACCAGCCATATGGGGCAAAACCCCATGTCGCTCAATCTGCTGCTGATTGCTGCAGGTGTCGTGACCACCATTCCGCTGCTGTGCTTTACCGGCGCGGCGACCCGCCTGCGTCTGTCCACGCTGGGTTTCTTCCAGTATATCGGACCCACGCTAATGTTCCTGCTGGCCGTCACTTTCTACGGTGAAGTTCCGGGAGCGGATAAAATGGTCACGTTTGCGTTTATCTGGGTGGCGCTGGCAGTTTTCGTGATGGATGCGATTTATACGCAACGACGGGTACGTCGGAGCTGAAGAAGTGCCGGATAAGGCGTAACCGCCATCCGGCACAGCCATTACAGCCAGTTCTTGCGCTTAAAGTACAGATACGGTGCCAGACCCGCGAGCATCATAAAGACAATCGCCCCTGGGTAACCGAAGCTCCAGTGCAGTTCCGGCATGAACTCAAAGTTCATGCCGTAGCTGGAAGCCACCAGCGTCGGCGGCAGGAACACCACAGAGACCACCGAGAAGATCTTGATGATGCGGTTCTGCTCGATATTGATAAAGCCCATCGCCGCCTGCATCAGGAAGTTAACCTTCTGGAACAGTGATTCGTTGTGCGGCAGCAGGGATTCGATATCGCGCAGAATCTCGCGCGCCTGTTCCAGCTGACTCCCCGGCAAACGCGCTTTACGCACCAGGAAGTTCAGTGCGCGCTGGGTATCCATCAGACACAGGCGGACCTTCCAGCCGATATCTTCCAGTTCCGCCAGCGTCGAAAGCGCTTCGTCATATTCATCACCCTGACGCCCTTCCATGATCACACGGCTGAGTTTTTCCAGGTCGCTGTAGATATTTTCGATCTCATCCGCCAACTGTTCAATTTTAGTTTCGAACAGGTCGAGCAGCAGCTCGTAAGCGTTGCCATCCACCATCGCCTGATTACGCGCACGCATGCGGTACAGGCGGAATGCCGGCAGCTCGCGCTCGCGCAGAGTAAACAGGCGACCTTCGCGAATGGTAAATGCGACGGTTGAGTTACCCGCGTGATCGTCGGCATCTTCATAGAAGAAGAAGGAGTGAATGTGCAGACCGTCTTCGTCTTCAAAAAAACGCGCAGATGCTTCGATGTCTTCCAGTTCAGGGCGCGTAGCCAGATTCTGGCCCAAGTCCTTTTGCACACGGTTTCGTTCTTCGTCATCCGGCTCGACTAAATCGACCCAAACCGAACTGGCCAGGTGCTCGATTTCGTCTGCCTCAAGGCGAGTTAAACGATTGTTTTCCAGTTGAAATGCGCTCAGCATGACCGGGACTCCCAATGCAAAAAATTATCGGACAGTTCGGAGGGCACACAGAAACAAATTGGGTTTCAGACCATTAAACAGCCTGACTCAGCGCGACGGGAAAAAACAGAAGGTCGCTGACAACCGCGAAGGCTATCAGCAAAAAGGGATAGCCTTAGGAGTTGATCCTGGATGACAGGATAATGAGCCAGTATCTACTGGGTGTGTCCAAGGCGAATGTCCTCTTAGCGTAATCGTGCGCGCATGTTACGCCAGCAAAATTTTGACGTCAACACGCAACGGATGGCGAAAAAGTAATAATTTCCCCTTATACAGAAAGGTTAGCAGAGGGGAATTATTTATCTATGATTTCAGAATATTAACCGACAGATAGCGGGATGGCGGCTTCGCCTTGTCCGGCCTGGAAATCAAAATGTTACCCGGTCTGTAGGCCGGATAAGACGCGCCAGCGTCGCCATCCGGCAAAGCCAAACCGATCAAACCGTTTCCAGTCTGGCGTAGGCTGCCACCAGCCATTTGATCCCTTGCCCCTGGAACGCGACCTGCAAACGACTATGCTCACCGCTTCCTTCCAGATTGACGATGGTGCCCTCACCAAACTTAGCGTGGCGCACGCGCTGGCCGAGCTTGTAGCCGGTATCATTTTCCGCCATTGGCGTGCCCATCCGCTGATGGCTCACCGGGCGGCTAACCGTGGCGCGCAGGCGAACCTCTTCAACGCACGCTTCCGGCAGTTCGCCGATAAAGCGCGACGGACGGTGGTAAACCTCTTTGCCGTACAGACGACGCGTTTCGGCGTAGGTCAGCGTCAGCTTTTGCATCGCCCGGGTCACGCCTACGTAAGCCAGGCGGCGCTCTTCTTCGAGGCGCCCACCTTCGTCCAGCGACATCTGGCTGGGGAACATGCCTTCTTCCATACCCACGATAAATACCTGGGGGAACTCCAGACCTTTCGCCGAGTGCAGCGTCATCAGTTGTACCGCATCCTGCCAGGTATCCGCCTGCCCTTCGCCTGCTTCCAGCGCGGCGTGTGACAGGAACGCCTGTAGCGGCATTAAGTCTTCGTCTTCTTCGTTGTAGCTGAACTGGCGCGTTGCCGTCACCAGTTCGTCTAAGTTTTCGATACGCGTCTGACCCTTCTCGCCTTTTTCCTGCTCGTACATCATGCGCAGGCCGGAGTCTTTAATCACCCGGTCAGTCTGCACGTGCAGCGGCATATCGGCGGTCTCCTGCGCCAGCGCATCGATCAGCTCCATAAAACGCTGTAAGGCGCTGGCGGCGCGACCCGCGAGGGCTTTTTCCTGCAACAGCTCACGACAGGCCTGCCACAACGTAAGCTGGCGGTCACGGGAGGTCTGACGCACGACATCTAATGTACGATCGCCAATCCCGCGGGTTGGCGTATTCACCACGCGTTCAAATGCGGCGTCGTCATTACGGTTAGCGATCAGGCGCAGGTAGGAGAGCGCATCTTTGATTTCCTGGCGTTCGAAGAAGCGCATCCCACCATAGATACGGTACGGCATGCTGGCTTGTAACAACGCCTCTTCCAGCACGCGCGACTGGGCGTTGCTGCGATACAAAATGGCGCACTGTTCCAGCGCACCGCCATTGTCCTGCCAGGTTTTGATACGATTGACCACAAAACGCGCTTCATCGAGTTCGTTGAACGCGCAGTACAGTGAAATTGGTTCGCCGTCGACGCCATCGGTCCACAGCTTTTTACCCAAACGCCCGTTGTTGTTTTCAATCAGGGCGTTGGCCGCGCTGAGGATGTTGTTGGTCGAGCGGTAGTTCTGCTCCAGGCGAATAGTTTCTGCGCCCGGGAAATCCGTGAGGAAACGCTGGATGTTTTCCACCTGCGCCCCACGCCAGCCGTAGATCGACTGGTCATCATCGCCAACGATCATCACTTTGCCGGTATCGCCCGCCAGCAGGCGGATCCAGGCGTACTGAATGTTGTTGGTATCCTGGAATTCGTCCACCAGGATATTGGTAAAGCGTTCGCGGTAGTGCTGCAGGATATGCGGCTTGTTGAGCCACAGTTCATGGGCGCGCAGCAACAGCTCGGCGAAATCCACCAGCCCCGCGCGATCACACGCTTCCTGATAGGCCTGATACACCTTTTGCCAGGTTTGCTCAACCGGGTTGCCATAGCTCTGCAGATGGTGCGGGCGCAGCCCTTCGTCTTTCTGGCTATTGATAAACCACATCGCCTGACGCGGCGGCCACTGCTTCTCATCAAGATTCATCGCCTTGATCAAACGCTTGAGCAAACGCAATTGGTCTTCGCTGTCGAGGATCTGGAAATCCTGCGGCAGGTTCGCATCCATATGGTGCGCGCGCAGCAGACGGTGCGCCAGACCGTGGAATGTACCCACCCACATACCGCCCTGGCTGGTTCCCATGATCTGGCCAATACGGTGGCGCATTTCCGCCGCTGCTTTGTTGGTAAAGGTCACCGCCATAATGGAGTATGGCGAATTGTTCTCTACCGTCAGTAACCAGGCGATACGGTGCACCAGCACGCGAGTTTTACCACTCCCCGCGCCGGCCAAAACCAGCATGTTGCTGCGTGGCGCGGCCACCGCTTCACGCTGTTTATCATTAAGGCTGTCGAGCAGGTAAGAAACGTCCATTGGCACCGCCGCGTAAAAGTAGGTAAGGCGGATAAGCGTAGCGCCATCCGCCAAAAAGCTGGGTATATATACAGAGTTCTGCTGGTGATTATATCAGCGAGGTCAGAGATGCCAACTGTGAAATTTCGATATGCGGCAGCAAACGGCTGTCTGCGGTTTGCATCAGGTCGGCATTTTCCGGTTTGATCCAGCAGGCCTGCATACCGCAACGGATGGCCCCCGCCACGTCTGTCGTCAGGTCATCGCCCACATGCAGAATCTCAGCCACAGGCATTTTCAGTTTATCTGCCGCCAGCGCGTACATGTCGCTGAACGGTTTTGATCGCCCGTCGGGACCGGCGCGCAGCACAAACTCAAAGTAATCGCCCAGGCCGAACAGTTCTGGCTGCGCGTTACCGTTGGTGATCGCCACCAGCGGCCATTTGCGGGCCAGCGCCTTCAGCGTGTCATGCGTCGCCTGCGGGACGTCAATGCGGCTACGCCATTTGGCGAAATTCATCATCGCCGCATTTGCCCCCATTCTGGCTTCTGCTTCTGACAATCCCGCCTCCAGCATAGCGCGCTCTACGGCGCGGTGACGCCATTGGGTAACGTCGTGGTAGATTTCCGGCTCAGCGTCGCGAACGGCCTGACGTAAGCGCTGTAGGTCGCTATTTTGCAGCGAATTCAACGCCGGATGGTAATTCTGTACAAACGCGAGCGCTTCCTGCTCGGTGCGTGTGATAACGGGACGGTTATCGTAAAGGGTGTCATCAAGGTCAAAGGTGAGCGCAGAAATGCGCCCCAAAGGCCGGTAAAAACGCATTATTTCCCCCGTTTGGCGCGCGGATGCGCCGCATCGTACACTGAAGCCAGGTGTTGAAAATCAAGATGGGTATAGATTTGGGTAGTGGAGAGATTAGCATGCCCCAATAACTCCTGTACCCCGCGCAGATCGCCGCTCGACTCCAGCATATGCGTCGCAAAAGAGTGGCGCAATTTGTGGGGATGTACGTGGCTGTTCAGCCCCTGTTTGATCCCCCATTCCGCAAAGCGTTTTTGCACATTACGCGCAGAAATGCGTTTGCCCAGTTTTGACAGGAATAACGCATCGTCATCGCTGCCAAATAGCCCCCGCAGGTCCAGCCAGTGCTCAATCCACGCCACTGCATTGCGGCCAATTGGCAGGCGACGTTCTTTACTGCCCTTCCCCATCACCCATACTTCGCCGGTGTCGAGATCGAGATGTTTAATATCCAGCCCAACCAGTTCAGACAAACGCAGCCCTGCGCCGTACATCACTTCTAACATTGCCCGGTCGCGCACGGCGAGGGGATCGTTGAGGTCGATATCCAGCAGACGATTAACGTCGTCGACATCGATATTTTTAGGTAGATGACGCGGTGCTTTCGGCGCGGAAACACTTTTTGCGGGATTGGCTTTCAGCTCGCCCTGATTAACCAGCCAGTCAAAGAAACTGCGCAATGCGGAGAGACGCAGCGCCAGGCTCGCCGGCCCTAGCCCTTTACGACGGCTGCGCACGGCAAAACTGCGTACCATCGAAGCGTCACATTGTTGCCAGCTTTGCAGACCGGTCTCTCCGGCTAACGCAATGATGGCATCAAGCTGACGCTGATAATTCAGCAATGTGATCGGGCTAAGCTGCCGCTCAACGCCCAGATAGCGTAAAAAGCGCGCCACATCCTGAGAAAGGGGTGAATCGGTCATACGCGTTCAATCCAGCGCTCCAGCAGCTCCGGCAACATCAGCGAAATTTCCTGCAGTAATTGCGTACCTTGCCCCTGCTGGTAATGATTAACATCGCGACTGCTGAACAGCATCACGCCCAGGGATCCATCTTGCCCCAACATCGACATCGCCACCGAGCCTACCGCTTTCGCCTCGGGCATCATGACCAGAAGTTCCGGGCCATTGAGCGGCCCAAGATAGTGCTGTGACTGGCCCAGACGCTGAATACGCAGCGGTTCAAAAGCCTGACGGCTTAATGCCAGATGAGTGAATTTTGATGGCGCACCAAGTCGCCAGCGATCCGGGAACAGACGAACCGTCGCCCCAGCCAGCCCTAACTCACGCGCCCAGCGATGAAATCGCATCAGCATGTCGTCAAGACTGCTGGCCGATACCAGCCGGGCTTGCAGATTTAACAGACGATAGAACAGGCTTTCATTGGCGTTGGCTTGGTCCATCAACAACGCCATATTCTCTTCCAGCACGTTAATATGATTACGTGCCCGCGCCATATGCCATTCCACTAAAGAGACCGTGCCCCGCACCGGGTGTGGAACACGCATCGCTTCAACTGCCTGGGCATTACGGATAAAAAACTCAGGATTACGTTGCAGGTAATCGACGACCGCCCGGTCGTCCAGCTCCATGAGCGTTTCCTGTAGTTCTTCCCCTGGTTGCTTCATAAGTGAATAAATCCGTCGTAGACATGTGCCGCCGGGCCAGTCATATACAGCGGATGACCCGGACCTTTCCAGGCGATATCAAGTCGACCGCCCGGTAATTCCACCCTCACTTCTTCTGCCAGCAGGCCCTGCTGGATACCAACCGCAACAGCGGCGCACGCACCGCTGCCGCAGGCCTGCGTTTCACCCGCGCCGCGCTCATAGACGCGCAGCCGGATATGCTCGCGCTTTACCACCTGCATAAATCCGATATTGGCGCGTTCAGGAAAGCGTTCGTGACTTTCCAGAACCGGCCCCAACGTTTCTACCGTGGCCGTATCAACATCATCAACCTGAATTACGCAGTGCGGGTTCCCCATTGAAACCACGCCGCACAATACTGTCTGTTCAGCCACGCGCATAATATAGGTCTTCTCTGCTTTGTTGGCGCGAAACGGAACCTGCGCGGGTTCAAAATTGGGTTCACCCATATTCACCCGTACCAGCTCGTCGTCGGTTACGGTTAATACCATACGACCGTTAGCGGTACTGACGCGAATATCACGCTTATTGGTCAGCCCTTTCAGGCGAACAAAGCGGGCAAAACAGCGGGCGCCATTGCCACACTGTGACACTTCACTACCGTCGGCATTAAAAATACGGTAGTGGAAATCCAGCTCCGGATCATACGGAGGTTCAACCACCAGCAGTTGATCAAATCCAACGCCGAGATGCCTGTCGGACAAGCGGCGGATCAGCTCTGGTGAGAAAAAGACATTCTGCGTTACCGCGTCGACGACCATAAAATCGTTGCCAAGGCCATGCATTTTAGAGAATTGCATCATTCACTCCGTTCACGCGGGTACAGAAATATACATCTATTCCTGCCGTCAGTAATTCACCTGAGAAGGCCCGTCACTAATCCCACGATCGTTTTTCTCTGGCGTGGTGGATTGTGATTGCGGCTGAACGCTCTTGGTCGGAGGCGGCGCGGTTTTATCTGCTGGCGGGAAATAGAGCGGGCCTTTTAGCCCACAGCCCGTCAGGCTGAACAGAGTAAAAATGACAGCGAGTGGCTTTAACACGTTTTTCATTATCGATTGCCTGTAAAGTTCATGCTTTCTGTTTTCTATCATCGCAGGAGAAGGCGTAAAAGCAAGAGTTAGCCTGTAATCTGCAACGCGTTTTGTTTCAGGTTATACTGCCGTCATCACGAAAAACAGGATAAGAAAATGAACGACAGTGAATTTCATCGCCTTGCTGACACCCTGTGGATGACCATTGAAGAGCGTCTGGATGACTGGGATGGCGACAGCGATATCGATTGTGAGATCAACGGCGGCGTGCTGACCATCAGCTTCGAAAACGGCAGCAAAATTATTATTAACCGTCAGGAGCCGCTGCATCAGGTGTGGCTGGCAACCAAACAGGGCGGCTACCACTTTGACCTGAAAGGCGACGAGTGGATCTGCGATCGTAGCGGCGAAACGTTCTGGGATCTGCTAGAACAGGCGGCGACACAGCAGGCGGGTGAAGAGGTGAGCTTCCGTTAAGTTTTATTGCCGGATACGCTTCGCTTATCCGGCATCATACTCACGAGAAATACTGCTGTAACTGCGGAGTGTCGTTTTCCTGACTGACGGGCGGCACGGCGCTAATCGGCTGGGTACGGAACGGGATCACCTGCGCGCGCCCGTCGGTTTTCACAATCTGATAGAACTGCGGCAGGTTAAAGTTGATGAAGCTGGAGCCGTAGGTAAAGCGATCGTGCGACGACGAGTAGAAACGGCTGACATCGCGTACCAGCTCCTCTTTGCTGCCTTCGCAGTGGTGATACACCTCAGCCCGATTACTCTCATCCAGAATGTAGATATTAAAGCCCTGCTCATCACCCGTTTCTTCGAAAAAGAACTGAATGATCCCTTCGCTGGCAAAACCGTCAACCACTGACGGGAGTTTCACATGATTGGTCTCAACCTGAACGGAAAGCCCGTGCAGTTTGTTATGTGAAATCGCGCCATAAAATTCAATCGCGTTTTCCAGCTTCTGTACCGAGACGTTCAGGCGCTCGAAGAACAGACCCCACGTCTGCCCGGAAACGCGCAGCGCTTTGAAGCGTCCGGTTTCCTGACGGGTGCTGGAGAGGCGCAACTCGATGCACTCAGACACCAGTTGCTGCACGCGGGTGCGAATTAAACCGCGCAGATGCTGGCTATAGCAGAAAACCTCGACGCTATCCGGCGGCGCGGCATCCTGGTGCATTTTGCCGAGAATCGTTTTTAACGCTTCAATCATCGCCTGCTCACCGTTGAAGTGCAGCGTACGCACTTCATTCCACGAGTTGCGGTACAGCAGATCGACGCTACCCACCAGGCAATTTTGTTCTTCACCAAAGCTGAAGACGTCCAGCTTACGGAAATCAAAATGTACCACCTGATTGCGAAATGCTGCCGTCGGGTCATATTCAAGGTTAACGATAATCGCCAGGTGGCGAATCTCGCACGGGCTATAGAGCGCTTTCGGCGTTGGCGCTGGCAGTCGCAGCGGGAAGTGGTGCGACACGTCGGCGACCATTTCTTGCAGCTTCGGCAAATCAACAATGCCGTTGCCCTTAATAAATAAATGCGTACGCGAGGTCAGCAGGCCGTTGAACCAGGCCCACGCCACCAGTTTATTGAGGTAGCGGTTATATTCCAGCGGCTGATGGCTGATGATCGAGTCCATGTTAGGCGCGCGGTTATAGAGATACCAACCCGAACGGTTGGCACGGCCCGGCGGCACATGGATAAAGGTCAGATTCGGTTCCGAGAGATCCGGAGATATCTGCGGGTTCACCAGCGTTACTTTACCTGGCAATGCTTCAAACGCGGCATACAGCTTACGGGTCAGCACGCCGATATCCTGCGGGCTGGCGCTCACGCTAAGGTTATTTCGGCGGGCAAAACGGATCAGGTTACGATAGCTCTGCATCATCGCATCGAGCAGTTCGTTATGCGCTTCGCGTACCTGGTCAATCTTCCAGTTAGCGCGGTTATCCAGCATAGTCAGACGGGCGTCATCCCAGCCCCACTCTTTCACTAACTGACTTAATACTTCACGACGCCAGCCCACGCAGGCGCGCTCGCGGCTCAGTTTCTCACACACTTTTAAGTAGAAACATCGACGCACTAAATCCAGACGAGTCGGGTCTTCGATCGCCGTGAGGTACTCGGTAACGCGCTCCAGCATCATGCAGTAAGGGTCGAGACCAAAAGAGACGATCTCACCATCGTGCAGGCGCTGTTTAATATCTTTCGCCAACAGGCGTGGATTGGGGTATTCCCAGGAATAAGCTTCCAGCAGCAGCGTTTTCAATACCGCTTTGTACGGGGAGTCGATACTCTTGTACAGCTGCCAGAGGCTGGCGCCAAAGTACTCTTCGGCGGAGAGCGAACTGAGTCCGCCGAGATCCAGCCATTCGTTTGGCGTTAACACCCCCTGTGCGTAAAGCGTCATGACGTAATCGTCGTAATGCTCTTCTTCGTCGCCCGGCACCATATTCCACAGAATACGTTTACCCGCGAGACGCACAGCGGTGCGATAGAATTCATCAAGCAACAGGATATGCTGCGTCGAGCCACAGTCTTCACCACCCAAACTGCCGCTTTCATTGTGGCGGAAACGGTTTTCATCAATCAGGAAGAAGCTGACTTCCACGCCCAGCGAGGCGGCCCAGCTTTCCAGCAGGCTACATTTACGCTGCAGCAGCTGGCGCTCTTCGCTATCCAGCCAGGATTGATGGCAGACCCAAATATCAAGGTCAGAGGAACAGCTTTGCCCTACCGAAGAGGTGCTGCCCATTGAGTAAACGCCGGTGATAGGCAGTTCGCCCTTGGGAGGATCCTGCGGTGGCATACCGCGGTACAGTTCCAGTTCGTTCAGGTAGTGGCGTTGGGTTTCATCAGGCGTGTAAAGGCATATGCCTTTGGGAACGTTACCATCAAGGTAACCCGGCATCAGCGGATGGTGGTAGTGCAATAATGTCGGCAGCAGACTGTATACCTGCTGGAAGGCAGGTCCCATGGCAGCAAGCGCGCGATCCACACGCAGTTGATTTATGGCATCCAGTCTCTGTTTCAGAGTCTCAATATAGAGGTACAAGACGTATCGCCTGATGTTGCTATCCGTCATGTTGTCGATTGCTGCGGCACAAGGGCTCACAATAATCGTCATCAATTCGGATAAACCGTATGTCAAAAATAACCGTTACCTGTTTTTTCGCCCATATTTTTTTATGCTGTACAGCCGAAAAAATGGTCTAAAACGTGATCAATTTAACACCTTGCTCATTGACCGTAAAGAAAGATGCGCTACATACAAGTGTAGCACCGTTCGTTACGTGTAAATTCCTTCATACGGTCGGGAGGTTTCTCGTCATTATTCACTGCCAGTGATGATGCAGCGCCTTTTCCTCTCACTCACGTTTGAGCGTAACGCTGACATCCCTTTGATAAGGATGTTAGGATGGTCAATGATTGATAATGACGGTAACAAGCATGTTAGACAATGTTTTGAGAATTGCCACACGCCAAAGCCCCCTTGCGCTCTGGCAGGCACATTATGTCAAAGACGCCTTAATGGCAAACCACCCCGGTCTGATCGTGGAACTGGTTCCGATGGTAACCCGTGGCGATGTGATCCTTGATACCCCGCTGGCGAAAGTCGGGGGGAAAGGGTTGTTTGTTAAAGAGCTGGAAGTCGCGCTGCTGGAAAAACGCGCCGATATCGCCGTGCATTCCATGAAGGATGTGCCGGTTGAATTCCCTGACGGTCTTGGACTGGTCACCATTTGCGAGCGAGAGGATCCGCGTGATGCTTTCGTCTCAAATAAGTACAACACGCTGGATGAACTCCCGGCAGGCAGTATCGTCGGGACATCCAGTTTGCGTCGCCAGTGCCAGTTGGCAAAGCGTCGCCCGGATCTCGTCATCCGTTCACTGCGCGGTAACGTAGGTACGCGTCTGAGCAAACTGGATAACGGCGATTATGACGCCATTATTCTGGCGGTCGCCGGATTAAAACGTTTAGGTCTTGAGTCGCGAGTCCGCACCGCTCTGCCGCCGGAAGTCTCCCTTCCCGCTGTCGGGCAAGGCGCAGTTGGCATAGAATGTCGACTGGATGATATGCGCACTCAGGCGCTGTTAGCGCCGCTCAACCATGAAGAGACGGCGCTGCGCGTCAAAGCCGAACGCGCCATGAATACCCGCCTGGAAGGGGGATGTCAGGTCCCTATCGGCAGTTATGCAGAACTCATTAACGGTGAGATTTGGCTGCGGGCGCTGGTCGGCGCGCCTGACGGTTCGCAGATGGTATGCGGAGAACGTCGCGGCGCCGCGCAGGAAGCTGAACAGATGGGCATCTCTCTGGCTGAAGAGCTGCTGGAGAACGGCGCGCGCACCATTCTGGCTGAAGTTTACAACGGAGAAGCCCCCGCATGAGTATTCTGGTCACCCGCCCGTCTCCCGCAGGGGAAGAGTTAGTGAGCCGTCTGCGCACACTGGGGCAGGTGGCCTGGAGCTTTCCGCTCATCGAGTTTTCGCCCGGTCGGGAGCTGGCAACGCTGGCTTCCCGACTGTCGGCGCTGACGGAAAACGATCTGGTCTTCGCCCTCTCGCAGCACGCCGTCACCTTTGCAGATGCCGAACTTCAGCAACAAGGGAAAAGCTGGCCCTCCCTTCCGCGTTATTTTGCCATTGGTCGCACAACGGCGCTGGCGCTGCATACCGTTAGCGGTTTCAATATTCACTACCCTCTGGATCGGGAAATTAGCGAAGTCTTGCTACAATTACCTGAATTACAAAATATTGCGGGAAAACGCGCGCTGATATTACGCGGCAATGGTGGCCGTGAGCTGATAGGTGAAACCCTGACAGCACGCGGAGCTGATGTCGATTTTTGTGAATGTTATCAACGCAGTGCAAAATATTACGATGGTGCAGAAGAAGCGATGCGCTGGCAATCTCGTGGTGTGACCACGGTGGTTGTCACCAGCGGAGAGATGCTACAACAGCTCTGGTCGCTCATTCCGCAGTGGTATCGTGAGCACTGGTTACTACGCTGTCGGCTGCTGGTCGTCAGTGAGCGTCTGGCGCACCTCGCCCGGGAACTGGGCTGGCAAGATATTAAGGTCGCTGATAACGCCGACAACGATGCGCTACTACGCGCATTACAATAACTCTCATAATGGGATGCCATAATGACGGAACAAGAAAAATCCTCCGCCGTGGTTGAAGAGACCAGGGAGGCCGTGGAAACCACGTCACAGCCAGTCAATACTGAAAAAAAGAGTAAGAACAGCACGGCGCTGATTCTGAGCGCTGTGGCGATTGCTATTGCGCTGGCTGCAGGCGTTGGGCTGTACGGTTGGGGGAAACAGCAGGCAACAACGCAGACAGCAACCAGCGATGCGCTGGCAAACCAGCTTACGGCGTTGCAAAAAGCGCAAGAAAGCCAAAAAGCTGAGCTGGAAGGCATTATTAAGCAGCAGGCAACGCAGCTGGATGAAGCCGCTCGCCAGCAGGCCGCGCTGGTCAAACAGCTTGACGAAGTCCAGCAAAAAGTCGCTACTATCTCCGGCAGCGATGCCGGGACATGGCTGCTGGCGCAGGCTGATTTTCTGGTGAAACTGGCCGGTCGCAAATTATGGAGCGATCAGGACGTTACTACCGCCGCGGCGCTGCTGAAAAGCGCTGACGCCAGCCTGGCGGATATGAATGACCCAAGCCTGATTACCGCCCGTCGCGCGATTACCGACGATATCGCGAGCCTCTCTGCAGTGACTCAGGTCGACTATGACGGCATTATCCTGAAAGTGAATCAGCTCTCTAACCAGATTGATAATCTGCGTCTGGCCGACAACGACACCGACGATTCGCCGATGGATTCCGACAGCAGCGAGCTTTCCAGCTCGATCAGCGAATGGCGCGTCAATCTGCAAAAAAGCTGGCAGAACTTTATGGACAGCTTTATCACCGTTCGCCGTCGTGATGAAACCGCCGTCCCGCTGCTGGCACCGAACCAGGACGTTTACTTACGTGAAAATATCCGTTCTCGCCTGTTAGTGGCCGCCCAGGCCGTGCCGCGTCATCAGGAGGAAACATATCGCCAGGCGCTGGAAAACGTCTCCACCTGGGTGCGCGCCTACTACGACACGGACGATGCAGCCACCAAAGCTTTCCTTGAAGAGGTAGACCAACTGAGCCAACAAAGCATCAGCATGGACGTACCGGAAACGCTGCAGAGCCAGGCGCTTCTCGACAAGCTCATGCAGACCCGCGTACGTAATTTACTGGCACAGCCTGCCACAGCGCCGGTTGCAGCAGCTCCTGCGCCTTCAGCTGAAACTCCGGCAACTGCGCCGCAAGGAGAATAATGATGCTAAAAGTATTATTGCTCTTTGTGCTGTTGATCGCCGGGATCGTTGTCGGTCCAATGATTGCCGGTCATCAGGGCTACGTACTGATCCAGACGGATAATTACAATATCGAAACCAGCGTGACGGGTCTGGTGATCATTCTGATCGTCGCAATGGTCGTCCTGTTTGCGATTGAATGGCTGCTGCGCCGAATTTTCCGCACTGGCGCGCATACCCGCGGATGGTTTGTCGGTCGGAAGCGTCGTCGCGCCCGTAAGCAGACGGAGCAGGCGCTGCTCAAGCTGGCAGAAGGCGATTATCAGCAGGTTGAAAAGCTGATGTCGAAAAACGCCGATCATGCAGAACAGCCGGTAGTGAATTACCTGCTGGCGGCAGAAGCGGCTCAACAGCGCGGTGACGAAGCACGTGCCAACCAACACCTTGAGCGTGCAACCGAACTGGCCGGAAATGATACGATCCCGGTAGAAATCACTCGTGTTCGCCTGCAGTTGGCGCGTAATGAAAATCACGCCGCGCGCCACAGCGTAGATAAACTGCTGGAAGTGACGCCACGTCATCCGGAAGTGCTACGTCTGGCTGAACAGGCCTACATTCGTACCGGTGCATGGAGTTCGTTACTGGATATCATTCCATCCATGGCAAAAGCGCACGTGGGTGATGACGAGCACCGCGCGATGCTGGAACAGCAGGCATGGGTTGGTCTGATGGATCAGGTTCGCGCCGATCAGGGCAGCGAGGGGCTACGTGCATGGTGGAAAAACCAGAACCGTAAAACCCGTCACCAGGTTGCCCTGCAGGTGGCAATGGCTGAACATCTGATTGAGTGTGACGATCACGATACGGCGCAGCAGGTCATCATTGATGGTCTTAAACGCCAGTATGACGACCGCCTGGTGCTGCCGATCCCGCGTCTGAAAACCAACAACCCGGAACAGATAGAAAAAGTGTTGCGCCAGCAGATTAAAGCCGTCGGCGATCGCCCATTACTGTGGAGCACGCTGGGCCAATCGCTAATGAAGCACGGCGAATGGCAGGAAGCCACGTTCGCCTTCCGTGCCGCTCTCAAACAGCGTCCAGATGCCTATGACTACGCCTGGCTTGCTGACGCGCTGGACAGACTGCATCAGCCGGAAGAAGCCGCCACCATGCGTCGTGATGGCCTGATGTTGACGCTGCAGAACAATAATCCCCCACAGTAACTCCCTCTTGCCCGGTGACGCTTCGCTTACCGGGCCTACCGTTATTTCATATACACCAAATCATTCGAGATGCTTCGAGGCGACTTGAAGGATGAGGTGTATATGCATAAAAAAACGCCCGCTCTTTTGGAGCAGGCGTTAAACAGGTCTGTATGACAACATAAATGGGTGCTTCACTCAACGTTATGTCCATGGTGTTTGATGAGGCCAGAGCGACATCTGTCTGTGGACGATAAGCACCGTAAACGGCTCTGCATCATTCCTGAGTTTATGAGGCCAGATGGCGAACATAAGAGATGGAATGAGCATCTACCCGTATATTATTGCACAAGGCATGCCACGATTGCACTGCAAAAACAATGGAACCGGACTTTTTAAGACATCAGGAAATTCGGGGAAATAAAGGCTGAGAAGGGAAAATCAGAAAACAAAAAACCCCGCCGAAGCGGGGTTCAAAATTGGTCGGCGAGAGAGGATTCGAACCTCCGACCCACTGGTCCCAAACCAGTTGCGCTACCAAGCTGCGCTACTCGCCGTTTTACTGCTTTTTGAATTTTTAGTTCAATTCTTTAAGTCGTGGTGCGAGGGGGGGGACTCGAACCCCCACATCCTAAGGACACTAACACCTGAAGCTAGCGCGTCTACCAATTCCGCCACCTTCGCATTTCACAACTTTAAATTAATGGGGTGGCTAATGGGATTCGAACCCACGACAACTGGAATCACAATCCAGGGCTCTACCAACTGAGCTATAGCCACCACTGCAAATCTTTTACGCGGTATTAAAACCACCGCAGCTCCGGCACCTTACTAAATGGTGCGCCCGACAGGATTCGAACCTGAGACCTCTGCCTCCGGAGGGCAGCGCTCTATCCAGCTGAGCTACGGGCGCTTAGCGCCGTTGCGGGGCTGGATATTACGGAGGTCTCGGTCTGCTGTCTAGTGCTTTTTTAAAATAAATTATCGTTTGGTCATGGTTTGTGCGTTTTGTCGCTTATTCCTGCAATTTTTGGGCTGTGCCATGACGATTCAGGCCAAAAACCTTATAAATGAGCGTCACGGCCAGTAAGAAGATAATGCCAACAAACAGCGACATTCGGGTATCTTCATTAAAGTACATGCCGATTAATACGCAAATCAGGAACGCCATCGTCAAATAGTTCGCCCACGGGAACAGAATCGAGCGGAAAGGATGACTGGCGATCGCCGCTTTATGCGCCTGACGGAAACGTATCTGGCTTATCAGGATCACAAACCACGGCACCATCCCCGGCAGCACGCTGGCGCTATAGACATAAACGAACACACGCTGCGGGTTGGGAATGATGTAGTTCAGGCACGAACCAACCAGCAGGATCGCGATAGAAATAGCCACGCCGGCAACCGGCACGCCCTGGCGAGAAACTTTTCCAACGGCGGCAGGTAACTGGCGATTCTTTGCCAGCGCGTAAAGCATACGCCCACAGCTGTACATCCCACTGTTACAGCCCGACAGCGCCGCCGTCAGGACCACAAAGTTAATAATCCCTGCCGCGGCGGTAATACCAATCTTGGCAAAGGTCAAAACAAACGGGCTACCGTTACTGCCAATCTCATTCCACGGGAAAATAGTGACGATAACAAAAATCGCACCGACGTAGAAAATCAGAATACGCCACAGCACTTTCCCTACTGCACTCCGCAGCGTGACCTGCGGATTCTTCGCTTCACCCGCAGTAATGCCGATCAGCTCCACGCCCTGGTAAGAAGCCACGACAATACACAATGCCGTCAGGAAGCCCTTCCAACCACCAGCAAAGAAGCCGCCGTGCTCAGTCAGGTTGCCAAAGCCGATCGCCTGACCGCCATTGCCAAAACCGAAGAAAATCACCCCTAATCCAATGACGATCATCACAATGATGGTGGTCACTTTAATCATGGCAAACCAGAACTCAATTTCACCATACAGGCGAACCGCGGCGAGATTTGCCAACGCAACCAGTCCGACAGCAATCAGTGCGGGTATCCATTGTGCCATTTCCGGGAACCAGAACTGGACGTACACCCCGATAGCGGTAATCTCTGATATCCCCACCGCCATCCACATAAACCAGTATGACCAGGCAGTGAGATAACCAAAGAAGGGGCTCATATATCGATGAGCGTAAACAGCAAATGAACCGGCAACCGGCTCGAGGAATAACATCTCCCCCATAGAACGCATAATGAAAAAGACGAACAGCCCGGCGACGATGTATGCCAGCAGAACCGAAGGTCCCGCCCATTTCAGGGTACTGGCGGCCCCCATAAATAGCCCGACGCCAATAGTCCCCCCAAGGGCAATTAATTCGATGTGACGAGCCTCCAGCCCACGCTGTAGCTCAGGTTTGTTCTCGGCCATAAATCCTCTTGTTGTGTTTGCATACTGTCCGGTATTACCGGTTCTCGTTATGGGTACATCTTGTTATGCCATAACAGGCCATACGGCACCGACCGCTTAACGGCTGGCGTCAAAAACACCACGGCACTGCAATGATTGTTGCGAATGGTTTCCTAAAATCGCTTAAATGGCAATTAAAGCATTCAAAAAATAAATAGATTGTGCGAGAAAGCAGCGATTATGTTGTGAATAAGTAGCGTAATTAGCAGATCACGCTACTTATCAAAGGAGGGAGGGCGTCAGAGGTTGCCGGTATAGTGCCAGCGGAGATAGCGTAATAAGCGAAGTTGACGAGTGATACGGCTTGGCTGCGACAATAAGCGATACAGCCACTCCAGCCCCAGAGTCTGCCAGATTCGCGGCGCACGCTTAACGTGACCGGTAAAGACGTCGTAGGTACCACCGACGCCCATATACAGCGCTTCAGGGTGAATCTTCCGGCAGTCACGCATAAAGATCTCTTGTTTCGGCGAGCCCATCGCCACCGTCACAATCTGCGCACCGCTGGCGTGGATACGTTCAAACAATGCCTGACGCTGGTCCGGGGTAAAATAACCGTCCTGACTGCCTACAATGTTCACGCGCCACTGGGCACGCAGTTTGGCTTCCGTTTGCGCCAGAACTTCAGGCTTGCCACCAATCAGGAAGACAGGCGTTCCTTCCTGCCCGGCTCGCGCCATAAGCGCTTCCCAAAGATCAGCCCCTGCCACGCGTGAAACATGCGCCTGCGGGAATTTTTTGCGCACTGAGCGCACCACGCTAATCCCATCCGCATATTTGAACTCAGCGGCGTTGATCAAATCCCGCACTTCAGGGTTATCTTCTGCCGTCAGCATCTTCTCAGCGTTGATTGCCACCAGCGTTCCTGACCTGAGATGTCCCTCGGCAAACAGGTAATTTAGCGCATGCTGCATATCGCGCCAGCCAATCAATTGTAACCCGCGCAGCGAGTAGAGTGGCGCAGTTGTGTTATCTGTCATTACGATCCTTCAATCTGTGTCCGGGGCAGCGATTTGATTCGTTTATGGATGAGTCCCGCACTATCGAATAGCCAAAACAGCAGTTTTGCCACCAGCAGACAAACGCCGAAAATCACGAGGAAAAAGACCACTCGCGAGACAAACGAATCCAGCCCTTCACGTGCCAACACGATCATATTGAAAATAGCGCCAAAACAGAAACTGTGCAGAATCGCCGCCTTGTAGCGATTGGTTTCGCGGTTGCCTAACTCATACAGCCAGTCAAACCACTTGATGATGAGTCCAACGACAATCGCGCCTAACGGGATAAACAGCGCCCCGCCCATCACCACCAGTGAACCAATTAACGTCGGCGAAATCGCCAGACCTGAGTGGTTGTTCAACACTTCCCAGGTAAAGTAGTTCGCTGAGTTGAGGACAATACTCGGCCGCCCAGGCCACAGCCAGGAGGGGATAAAGACGTAGAAGTCACGGACAATCGGCGCCAGCCCTTGAAACTCAATATTGTGGTAATTTTGCAGCAACAGCGCCAGATTCTCCCACGGCGAGAAGGTATCCCGCGTGAGGTACAGGAAGGTATAGAACGCCTCGTCGCCGCTAACGTTCATCCCATAGCGCTTCAGCGCCAGCCAGAACATCCCGACGATACCCAGCACGCCCGCGGCGGCCAACATCCACAGCGAAATCCAGCCGCGAATGATGCCGATAAACAAGAAGATGGCAAACGCAATGATGATATTGGCGCGCGTCCCGCCAACAATCATATAGGTCAGCAAACCAAACGCGACGGTACTCACCAGGAAGAATAACCACGCTTTGCTGTCCTGACGCAGGAAATAGACCACCAACATTGCCGGAATGAAGAAGTAGAAGAAACGCTTCAGAGCGACCCCAGAGACTTCGCTGGAAAAAATTTGGCTGTAGGATTGCAGTCTGAACAGCAGGAATCCGTTGTGCATAAAGAAGACGCCCACGCTCACCAATGCAATCGCCATCAGGATAACCCAGGTCAAATGCGCTTCAACGCGATTGATGGTAAATAGCGGCCTGCGTGGCTTATCCTCGACTCGCTTGCGAAGGCGGGTTTTATACGTCACGTAGTAGACGGCATAGAAACAGGCGGCTGACAGCAAGGCCTGCAGTAGGATCTCCGGCGGAGCAACTGCCACATCAAAACGGAACACCAGTATGCTGGTCAACGGGAATCCGAAGAAGAACGTCAGCAAAAACAGCAGTGAGAAGAAAACATTGAAGTTAAAACGCACGCGGCGGAATTCAAACCAGGTCAGCGTGGCGATAAACAAGGTGGAGAGCAGCCATACCACAAGCAGACCGCAAAATTGCATCAGGCTCATACAGTTTCTCCTGAAGCAATGCGCAGCGCGTTGTGCCACGGCTGCAGATAATTCGGGCTAAAGAAGGTGATTGTATTTTTATCTACCGATGCCAACTGGCGCTGCGCTTCGCGTACGACGCCTTCATTGAGCTCATCAGTGGTAAATAACACCGGGAGATTCTGTTCCACCATATCCTGCCAGAAGGGATTTTCACGGTTGAGCACGCACGGGATACCGGCCTGAATCAGTAAACACAGGGTACCGATCCCCTGCTGACGGGCAAAAATAAAGTAACCCAAATCACACTGACGTAATAATGTCAGATAGGCATCAAATTCCAGCTTTTCACTTAAAATTTGCAGATTCTCAGCGCTAAACAATGCCAGGCCGGCCTGACGAACCTCGTCGATATAAGCCGCATTATTGGCGGGGTACCCCATCGGTACAATCACATTCACCGTGTCGCCGAACTGCTGATGGACGGCGCGTAGCGCGGCAATATGCTCATTGCTGCGATCGCCAGAGTTGCCAACCAGCACCGTCATCTTGCCGCTGCGCTGACACGCGTTGCTCATATTATTGAGCGAGGGATCCATCCGCGTTGGGAAATAGAGCAACTCGCCACGCACGCGCGGATGCTGTTCGGCGAAATAGCTCAAATCACCCCGCGTGGCAAATACGCAGCCCACGCGATTCTGCGCCATACGGCGAATGGGGTAAAACAGGCGAAATTTCAGTCCACTGGAGACTTCATATAAATCCGCGCCCCAGATATGCCAGTAAAACTGCTCTGGTTTAATTCCCCCGCTCAGCAGCGCTAACCACAGGCTGGTGTTAAACTGACCGTGGAAGAAAAAACGCTGTTGGCGATCCGCTTTTGCTTTCGCGATAACCGCTTCAGCCAGCGCCTTTTTCCCACCATAGAAGCTTAGCGATAACGCCGGGCAGTTCTCACTGAATCCGGCATCCTGACCTGCAACCATAAACGTGCGCGCGTGCTCGCTCGTCGCGGCCAGCGAGTCGTTGAAAAACCGCAGCACGGTTTGGTTATGGTGAGGGATATCCGATCCCAGAACGTGAATCAGTACAGTCATACCCGCCTACGCCAGAGTAAAAACACGCCACAACAAAGAGAGAAATAGACAATGTACGTTGCCATGTAAGCCTGTGCCGCGCCCAGCGCACCATGTGCAGGGATCAGCCAATGTGCAAACGCCGTCAATAACATGAACTGGCTAATTTCTGCCAAGATATAAAACCGCAGCGACGCTTTCGCGATCACCAGATAACCGAAAACATAGGCGCCGACTTTCAGCACATCACCGACCAGTTGCCAGGCGAACAGGTCGCGCATGGCGGTGAATTTAGCGGAGAAAAGCAGCCAGATAGCAAAATCGCGCAGTAGCCAGACGGTAAAGCTTGCGGCAGCAACCGCCGGCAGCACGAATTTCAACGACTTTATCACTTCGCGTGTAATATCGCGCTTTTCAGTCAAACGCGACAACGTCGGCAGCAAGTAAACGCTGAATGAGGCGGTGATAAATTGCAGATAAGCATCGGAGATACTGCTCACCCCCTGCCAGATCCCCACATCATCCCAGCTGTACTGCGCCGCCAACAGGTTTCGCATCATCACGTATGCCACTGGCAGCGTTACGGAGGTAATCAGCGCCATCAGCGTAAACTTGCTTAACTGCCCTGCCAGACCGTTATCCCACGAGGGTTTCAGGTAATGCAGGGGGATAGTCCCACGCTTAATCAGCATTATAGCGGCAGGGAGAACGACCAGCGCAGGTACCAGCGCCAGGCCCAGCAAGGCGCCTTCATACCCTCCCAGGCGATAACAGCCATAATAAGCCGCTACACCCACCAGGCTCCCCACAATCAACGACAGCGCGTTACCCGCCGCATCGCGGAAGCCCTTCATCAGCGCCAGCAGCAGGTTCGCCCAGGCAATGCCCATCTGCACCAGCGCAACCAGTCGAACCAGCCCCTGATAATGAGTATGACCAAATAATCCCTGACTGATAGGTGCGGCCGCCAGCAAAAAAATCACCGCCATCAGCGTAGAGAATCCCAGCACCATCGCGGAAGATGTACCGACCACCTTACGGAGCCGGGCCGGATCGTCATAATGCTGCGCAACGTATTTCGTGACGCCATTGAAAATGCCGGCCCCCGCCAACACGCCAAGCACGGTGACCATCTGGCGGAAGTTGCCCGCCTGCCCCACGCCTGCCGGTCCAAACGACACCGCCAGCAACTTCACAACCAGCAAACCTGCGCCAATTTTTACCAGCGTACTGGCCGCCGTCCATAAGGACGCTTTTGCAAGCGACATATCAGGCGAAGTAGTTGAGTAAGGTCGTAATGACTGTTCGCTGGTTCACCGGCGACAGATTGTAAAACAGCGGTAAACGCAGCAGGCGTTCGCTCTCTTGGGTGGTGTAACGATCAACACCGGCAAACACGCCGAATTTATCGCCAGCCGGGCAATCATGCAGCGGGATATAGTGGAACACCGCCATAATTTCAGCTTCTTTCAGGAAGTTAATCAACGCCGTGCGATCGTCGATATCGCGCAGCTTGATGTAAAACATATGGGCATTCTGTACGCAACCCTCCGGTATCGAAGGCAGCTCAATACGCCCGGCACGCGCCAGCGGTTCCAGGGCATCGTAATACTTTTGCCACAGCGCCAGACGCTGCTGGTTAATACGATCAGCCGCTTCCAACTGCGCCCACAGATAAGCCGCCTGCAGATCGGACATCAAATAGCTGGAACCGATATCACGCCAGGTATACTTGTCTACCTGGCCGCGGAAAAACTGACTACGGTTCGTCCCTTTTTCACGGATGATCTCTGCGCGCTCGACTAATTTTTTATCATTAATCAGCGTCGCTCCACCTTCCCCGCCTGCGGTATAGTTTTTGGTCTCATGGAAGCTAAAGCAGCCGATGTGACCAATCGTACCCAGCGCACGCCCCTTGTAGGTCGACATGACGCCCTGGGCGGCATCTTCCACCACATACAGGTTATGTTTAGTGGCCAGCCCCATGATGGTATCCATTTCGCAGGCCACGCCCGCGTAATGTACCGGCACAATAGCGCGGGTTTTATCGGTGATCGCCGCTTCAATCAGCGTTTCGTCAATGTTCATGGTATCCGGGCGAATATCAACAAAGACGATTTTCGCGCCGCGCAACACGAAGGCATTGGCCGTAGAGACAAACGTGTAGCTCGGCATAATGACTTCATCGCCAGGCTGGATATCCAGCAGCAATGCCGCCATCTCAAGCGATGCGGTGCAGGAGGGCGTCAACAGCACTTTCTCGCTGCCAAAATGCTGCTCCAGCCACTGCTGACAGCGACGGGTAAAGCCACCGTCACCACACAGTTTGCCGCTATTCATCGCAGACTGCATGTAATCGAGTTCAGTTCCCACCACCGGCGGTGCATTAAATGGAATCATCGTGTCACCTGTATAACCAATACGCGGTGCTTTCCACATTCGCACCACTGTGTATATAACGTTTAAGCGCGGCGGTGTTACCCATTTGGGTCGCCACACGCAATGTTGTTTTACCGCGGGCCTGTGCCCAGCAAAGCGCGGCCTGCATCAGTTCTGCACCCGCACCACGCCCGGCCAGCAGGCCAATTCGCGCCTCGGTCGCATTCAGTTCACGCAGCGAGACATAGCCACGAATCTCACCAGTCGGTTTACGAAAAACGAGGCATTGGTGATCAAACGTCCCCAGCACCGCGTTTTCAATCCACTGTGCGTAAAAACGCGCGCTGGCATCTTCGGCATACCACGGGGCGCGAAAACGACTTTGCGCAAATGCCTGTCCTGCCAGATGGCGTAATACCGGGATATCCGTAGGTTGCGCGACCTGCGCACCGGGGTCGCCGCAGGCACACGTCACCGGCAGTACAAAATCGACTTCACCTTCTACCATTGAGAAACCCAAATGCTGAAGAGCATCCAATTCATGGCTATTTGCGGCAAGTATTTTTGCTTGTACACGCGACCAGGGCAGCAACGCATCCGCGGTTAGAACCGGCGCGCGTTGGTCAAAACGGACAATGGCGCTATTCACGCCAAAGAACGTATTTTCCCAGCTAAGCGGCTCAATACTGGCGCGGACGAGCACGGAGCAGCTCCAGCAGGTATTGACCATAACCCGTTTTGGCCAGTGAACTGGCGGCACGCTTCACGCCTTCGTCATCCAGCCAACCGTTACGCCAGGCGATTTCTTCCAGACAGGCTATTTTAAAGCCCTGGCGTTTCTCCACCGTCTGCACAAAAGTGCTCGCTTCGATCAAACTGTCATGCGTACCGGTATCCAGCCAGGCAAAGCCACGCCCAAGCAATTCAACCGTCAGATGTCCGTCATCAAGATACATCTGGTTGATAGACGTAATCTCCAGCTCCCCACGCTCAGAAGGTTTCACGCGTTTCGCGTATTCCACCACTTTGCTGTCATAAAAATAGAGCCCTGTCACCGCCCAATTAGATTTCGGCGCTTTCGGCTTCTCTTCCAGAGAGACTGCGCGAAAATTGTCATCAAACTCAACAACACCAAAACGTTCAGGGTCCATGACCTGATAGCCAAACACCGTCGCGCCTTGCGTTCTGGCGGCCACATGACGCAGTTTTGGACTGAATCCTTGACCAAAGAAGATGTTGTCCCCTAACACCAGGCACGATGGTTCACCGTTAAGAAACGTTTCACCGATAATAAAAGCCTGCGCTAATCCATCCGGGCTCGGTTGCTCAGCATAGTGCAGTTCAATGCCGAACTCAGATCCATCGCCCAGCAAACGCTGGAAATAGCCTTTATCTTCCGGAGTGGTGATAATCAGGATTTCGCGAATTCCCGCCAGCATCAGTACCGATAGCGGGTAGTAAATCATCGGCTTATCGTAAATGGGCAATAGTTGCTTCGATACGCCCCGCGTAATGGGATACAAGCGAGTACCTGAGCCACCCGCCAGAATGATACCTTTCATGCGTTGTCTCCTCCGCAAAACCAGGCTGTTAGCCCTTCAGACCTAAACGTTCGCCCTGGTAACTGCCGTCCTGCACGGGTTTCCACCATGCCTGATTATCCAGATACCACTGCACGGTTTTGCGCATTCCACTTTCAAACGTTTCCTGCGGCATCCACCCGAGTTCACGCGCAATTTTTGAAGCGTCAATGGCGTAACGCAAATCATGGCCTGGGCGATCGTCCACAAAAGCGATCAAGTCGCGGTACTGCGCGATGCCCTGCGGTTTATGCGGAGCCAGCTCTTCCAACAGGCTGCAAACCGTTTCGACAACATCCAGGTTTTTACGCTCGTTATGGCCACCAATATTATAGGTTTCCCCAACCGCGCCCGTCGTCGCCACGCAATAGAGCGCCCTGGCGTGATCTTCTACATACAACCAGTCACGGATCTGTTGACCATTGCCATATACCGGCAACGGTTTGCCCGCCAGTGCGTTGAGGATCATCAGCGGAATCAGTTTTTCCGGGAAATGGTACGGACCATAGTTATTGGAACAGTTGGTAATCAGCGTTGGCAGACCGTAGGTACGCAGCCAGGCGCGAACCAGATGATCGCTGCTGGCTTTCGACGCGGAATAAGGGCTGCTCGGCGCATACGGCGTGGTTTCGGTGAAGAAATCATCTGTGGAATGGAGATCGCCATACACCTCGTCAGTCGAGATATGGTGGAAACGAAACGCCAATTTTTCCTCGCTGGCTAATGTACTCCAGTAAGCGCGCGCCGCTTCCAACAGCGTGTAGGTTCCCACAATGTTGGTTTCGATAAAGGCGGCGGGACCATCAATTGAACGATCGACATGGCTTTCTGCAGCCAGATGCATCACGCAGTTCGGCTGATATTGTTGAAACACCCTGTCGAGCGATGCCCGATCGCAAATATCCACTTTCTCAAAGGCAAAACGGGAATTCTGCGCAACCGGCTCCAGCGACATCAGGTTTCCGGCGTAGGTCAGCTTATCGACCACAACCACCGCATCCTCGGTATCATGAATGATGTGTCGCACAACCGCCGAGCCGATAAATCCCGCTCCACCGGTAACCAGAATTCGTTTCATTAGCGCCAGACCCCTTTGGTATCAACGATGTACTGCTGTTGAACCGCATCGCCTTTGATGCCTTTAAATTCATTATGGTCAACCAACATGACCAACACATCAGCACGTGCCAGAGCATCGTCCAGCGTCGCCAGTTGGCAAAGACCATCCAGTTTTTTCGGCAGTTGATGGATGTTCGGTTCCACCACCAGCATTTCGCCTTTGTGCCATTGCGCAATATTCTGCGCAATTCCCATCGCCGGGCTTTCACGCAAATCGTCAATATTGGGTTTGAATGCCAGACCAAAACAGGCAATTTTCACTTCGCTAGCCCGTTTGTTGGTATCCGCCAGACAGTCGGCTACGGCAGCCTTTACCCGATCGACCACCCAATGCGGTTTACCATCGTTTACCTCACGCGCGGTGCGGATCAATTTCGCCTGCTGCGGGTTCTGCGCCACGATAAACCACGGATCGACCGCGATACAGTGTCCACCTACGCCAGGGCCGGGCTGCAAAATATTCACGCGTGGATGCCGGTTTGCCAGGCGAATCAGTTCCCAGACGTTGATCCCCTGATCGGCGCAAATCAGCGACAGTTCATTGGCGAAGGCGATATTGACATCGCGAAAGCTATTTTCCGTCAGCTTACACATTTCTGCGGTGCGGGCGTTGGTCACCACACATTCGCCTTCGAGAAAGATGTTGTACAGCTCGCTGGCGCGCGCGGAACAGACGGAGGTCATTCCTCCAATCACCCGATCGTTTTTAATCAGTTCGACCATTACCTGACCCGGCAGTACGCGCTCTGG
The DNA here is from genome assembly GCF_030337065.1 of Citrobacter sp. Cb004. Classification (NCBI taxonomy): domain Bacteria; kingdom Pseudomonadati; phylum Pseudomonadota; class Gammaproteobacteria; order Enterobacterales; family Enterobacteriaceae; genus Citrobacter; species Citrobacter sp. Cb004. The sequence continues at coordinate 62,117 of NZ_JAOWCH010000053.1, forward strand.
GCAATAAGCAATGTTAACGTCCGCCTGTTCACCGACCTGCTGCGGGAAAGTCAGGTCAGCCCGCATTTCTGCAAGCCATGCGGCCATCTGTTCAGTTGCCCCGACAGGTGAAGTGGATTCCAGAATAACCAATGCGCCTTTTTTCAAAACTGGCGCAATAGATTTCGCCGCGGCTTCTACGTAGACCATATCGGGTTCATGATCTCCCTTGAACGGGGTAGGCACCGCAATCAGATACGCATCAGCATCTACGGGTGTCGCGCTCGCACGTAAAAACCCATTTTCGACCGCCGTTTTCACCACCGCACCCAGATCGGGCTCAACGATGTGAATTTCACCGCGATTAATGGTATCCACCGCATGTTGATTTATATCTACGCCAATTACGTGTTTTTGACGGGAAGCAAAGGCAGCCGCCGTTGGCAGTCCGATATAACCCAGCCCAATGACAGAAATGGTCGTAAAACTCATAGCGATATCCGATTATTTTTTAATGCATCTAAAATGCGGTCACATGCCAGCCCGTCTCCATACGGATTATGGGCGCGGCTCATGATCTGATATTCATTGTCGTCATGCAGTAAACGCGTGACTTCTTCAACAATCCGCTGTGGGTCTGTACCTACCAGGCGTACAGTCCCTGCGGTAATAGCTTCCGGGCGCTCCGTTGTTTCGCGCATCACCAGCACAGGTTTCCCCAGAGACGGCGCTTCTTCCTGAATCCCGCCGGAATCAGTAAGGATCAGCCAGGCGTGATTCATCAGCCATACGAATGGCAGGTAGTCCTGCGGTTCAATCAACACCACATTTTCAACGTGACCCAGGATGCGATTGACCGGCTCACTGACGTTAGGGTTCAGGTGTACCGGATAGACAATCTGCACATTTTGGTTAGACGCGGCTATTTCCGCCAGGGCATGACAGATTTGCTCAAAACCGCGACCGAAGCTTTCCCGACGATGACCGGTCACCAGGATCATCTTTTTATCAGCATCCAGGAAAGGATAACGTTCGGCCAGATCCGCACGCAGCGTCTCATTTCCCAATACGCGATCCCGAACCCAGATCAACGCGTCAATAACCGTATTACCCGTGACGAAAATACGCTCATCAGGGATAGCTTCTCGTAACAGATTTTGGCGCGAGTTTTCTGTTGGGGCAAAATGATACATTGCCAGACGCCCGGTCAGCGTACGATTAGCCTCTTCCGGCCATGGTGAATAGAGATCGCCTGTACGTAAACCAGCCTCTACATGCCCCACCGGGATGCGCTGATAGAACGCGGCCAAACTGGTAGCAATCGTGGTTGTGGTATCACCATGAACCAACACCACATCGGGTTTGAATTCAGCCAAAATAGGCTTTAACCCTTCCAGGATGCGGCAGGTTATTTCTGTTAGTCCCTGACCTGGCTGCATAATATTGAGATCGTAGTCAGGTACAATGGAAAAAAGATTCAACACCTGATCGAGCATCTCCCGATGCTGCGCCGTAACGCAAACTTTCGCCTCAAAATCAGGATCTTTTTCCAGCGCATGAACCAGAGGAGCCATCTTAATGGCCTCCGGTCGCGTACCAAATACAGTCAGTACTTTCACATCGATTCTCTTCGGATTGGCAGTGAGAGCCCAGCCCCTCACTGCAACGGCATTGCTAAATCGTACGGCGACGGGTTAACGCGACACCAGCACCGATCAGAGCCCCAACGATACCCCACATAATCATCAGGAAGGCGCGACGAGGGCTGTCACGTTTTACCGGCTCTTCCGGCGTTCTCAAATAACGATAGGTCTGAAAACGCGGATCTAAAGTTGGTCCAACGTTCAGGGTGTTCAGCATTGCCCTGTTCTGGAAATAGTCCAGATCGAAATCCGGACCAATTGACTGCAGATTCTCGAGTCGCGCCTGCAACATAGGACGTCCGAGTAAGAACAATTCTGAATCCGGCAATTCATCAGCTGGAACATCTGTGGAAGTACGCGAAATATTATGCTGCTCAGCAATTTTAAGCGCTTGTTCAATGCTGTGGACGCGGCGAGAGAAAATGGATTTTGCCACTTCTTCCTGACGTTTAACCTGCGCTTTCATCTGCACAGTGCGTGCAGCCCATGCGCCTTTTAACTCATCGTTCAGATGACGTGCCGCGCGTTGGCTGGCAAACGCGACGTACTGGCGCAGCAAATTGTTGGCATCAGGAGCCGTCTCGGCAATCAGCTTCACGCTGTCATTGGTATTACGCAGCGCATCGCCAGGCAAAAACTGAATGTTATTGATCAGTTCATCCAGCATCGCCGCATCGGCTTTGCTATTACCGACCATACGCTGCTTATAGTAATCAGTCTGCTGCCAGAATTCTCGGCGTGTATCCCAGGAGGCAAGCTGCATAATGAATTCTTTATAGGCCTCATCCATTACTGACGGTTGGTCCGTGGACGCAAGACTGGCCTTAATATCCAGGTTGCGTAAAAACTGCTGTTGAGAGTAAAAGCCACCCAACATATTGACCGTTGGCCTGTCCGTAATCGCCGTGGCGCTCCACTCCTGACGCGCAAAAAATGTATAGGCGAGGGCCGCTATCGCGAAGGCGAGAGCCATACCGACGATCCACACCTTCCCTGACCACAAGGTACGAAACAACCCACGGATATCCAGTTCATTTTCAGCGCTCACGGCATCTTCCCCCGGTAATGGTTGTCTCATCGTACCCTCAATTTATTTGGTTAAGTCTGGTTTACTTTCACGGTTTCTACGCAACTTGCGCTTCAAACGTTTGATAAATCTCGCTACCTTCCAGGCCCGTTTAATACAGATGTCGTACAAGACAAACGCCAGTAAAAAAAACACCAACATCACCCACTCCGGGACAATGCGAGAATATTCAGCCAGCACGCCAATAGATGCCAGAATAGCTGCAGCCAGGGTAATCAGGACAAAAGCCTGTCGGGAGGTAAATCCGGCGCGCATGATTAAATGGTGAATATGTTGGCGATCCGGGGAGAAAGGGCTCATGCCCTTGCGTAAGCGACGATACATAATTGCCACCATATCCATTAACGGAATGGCAATAATCCACAAAGCGGTGACCGGGCTGATAGGATGCGTTGGCCCCTGGGTAGTCTCCAGCAGGATCCAAATCACCGTGAAGCCAATCAGCGTACTGCCCGCATCCCCCATAAAAACTTTATAGCGGCGTCCGAGAATACCCAGATTCAGCAGGATGTAAGGCAGAATGGCGGCGATCATGGCAAAACACCAGATGGCCAGGCTTGTTTGACCATCGAACCACAGGATAAGCCCCATAGCGGCGAATGACACGCTAGATAATCCACCCAACAGACCATCAATCCCATCCACCATATTGAAGGCGTTTATTGCCGCCCAGACGGCAAACAGGGTAAGGAAATATCCAAAAGGACCGAGCACCATCTCCCAGGGGCCGAAAATATAGCCAAGGCTTAGCAGATAGAGTTTACCCACCGTCATCATAATGATGCCGATAAGGGCCTGGATGGTTGCGCGGATTTTTACACTGATATCAAAACGATCGTCCAGGGCACCTATAAACACCAGTACACCAGCACAACCCAGGTAGAGAGTAGCATGCGGGATATAGTAATCGGCGATAAGAAACGTAAAGCAAATGCCTGCGTAAACCGAAATCCCCCCAACCAGCGGAATCAGTCCCTGATGACGTTTGCGGAAGTTGGGTTTATCCACCAATCCAATCTTTTTCGCGACCTTGCGGGCAAAGAAAAGAAACAGCGTTGTGAATAAAAAAATACTGATGAGATCAGTACTTGCTGTCAATAAATTCACTATACATGCTCTCAGAGAATATCAATACACGAAGTATAACCATCCAGCCAATTATTCAGAAGAGAAACCCGACTCAATATCAGCTCCATATCAGGTGGTTCTATATGATTAGCAACCACAAAATACGAATTTCAACCCTTCTTCGCCATGCGGTATGTCATACCGTATTATCGTTATTGTGTCGTTAAGATTACAGCCACAAAAGCAAAACGCCACGTAAAAACGTGGCGTTTTCGGATGAGACCTGAATTACGAACGTTTCATCATGTCGAAGAAGTCGTCATTAGTCTTGGTCATCGCCAGCTTGTTAATGAGGAATTCCATGGCATCAATTTCACCCATCGGATGGATGATTTTGCGCAGGATCCACATTTTCTGCAGCTCTTCCTGGGTGGTGAGCAGCTCTTCTTTACGGGTACCGGAACGGTTGTAGTCGATAGCCGGGAAGACGCGTTTTTCAGCAATCTTACGAGAGAGATGCAGTTCCATGTTGCCGGTACCTTTAAACTCTTCGTAGATAACTTCATCCATTTTAGAGCCGGTATCGATCAGCGCAGTCGCGATGATGGTCAGGCTACCGCCCTCTTCCACGTTACGCGCCGCACCGAAGAAACGCTTCGGACGATGCAAGGCGTTGGCATCAACACCACCGGTCAAAACTTTACCGGAAGCCGGAACCACGGTGTTGTAAGCACGCGCCAGACGGGTGATGGAATCGAGCAGAATGATAACGTCTTTCTTGTGTTCAACCAGACGTTTCGCCTTCTCGATAACCATTTCCGCAACCTGAACGTGGCGGGAGGCTGGTTCGTCAAAGGTAGACGCAACCACTTCACCTTTCACCAGACGCTGCATCTCGGTAACTTCTTCCGGACGTTCGTCAATCAGCAGCACCATCAGCACGCAGTCCGGATGGTTGTAAGCAATGCTCTGCGCGATGTTCTGCAGCAGCATGGTTTTACCTGCTTTCGGCGGAGCAACAATCAGACCACGTTGGCCACGACCGATCGGTGATGCCAAATCCAGTACACGCGCCGTTAAGTCTTCAGTAGAACCGTTACCACGTTCCATACGCAGACGAGAGTTTGCGTGCAGCGGTGTTAAGTTCTCAAAGAGGATTTTGTTACGGGCGTTTTCTGGTTTGTCGTAGTTAACTTCGTTAACTTTCAACAGCGCAAAGTAGCGTTCACCTTCTTTCGGCGGGCGAATCTTACCAGAGATGGTATCACCAGTGCGGAGGTTGAAACGGCGGATTTGGCTGGGAGAAACGTAGATGTCATCAGGACCGGCGAGGTAGGAGCTGTCTGCAGAGCGGAGGAAACCAAATCCATCCTGCAATATCTCCAGCACACCGTCACCAAAGATATCTTCGCCACTCTTTGCGTGCTGCTTCAGGATGGCAAAAATAATGTCCTGCTTGCGCATACGAGCCAGGTTTTCAAGGCCCATATTTTCGCCGAGAGTGATCAGCTCAGAAACCGGCGTATTCTTTAATTCGGTAAGATTCATAATGGTGTGAGTTCTTAAACTTGGGGTAAATCTCGAACTTAATGTTGTGAATGGTATGGCAGGGTCATCCATGCCTGTTTACGGCCATCAACTCATGTCTGTTCGCTGTCTGGTCACAGGAAAGTACGCAGAACTGAAACGACAAGACGGATTGAGTGACAAGCCAGGAATCTGTCCACTTCTCGCGCGAGAAACAACGGGAAGTATTGGATATAACTAGATTCAAACTTAATAAGGTATGTTTAATACGAAGTCAACACTAACTTAGCACGACTCAAGTCGGGCGTCCAGTCATCCGAATCATTTCGAAGTATGGTCGCCCGATCATGAGACTTCCTTACGCTAAATTAGCGTCGAGGAATTCTTTCAACTGACCTTTGGATAGCGCGCCGACTTTAGTCGCCGCAACTTCGCCGTTTTTAAACAGCAGCAGGGTCGGGATGCCACGGATACCATACTTCGGCGCGGTGCCTGGGTTTTGGTCAATGTTCAGTTTAGCAACCGTCAATTTGCCCTGATATTCGTCAGCGATTTCATCCAGAATTGGAGCGATCATTTTGCACGGACCGCACCACTCTGCCCAGAAATCAACGAGGATAGCTCCGTCCGCTTTGAGTACATCCGTGTCAAAACTGTCGTCAGTCAGGTGAATAATTTTATCGCTCATATTAACTCCACAGGAATAAGCCTGGTGCGTTGGTGTACTCTTAATCAACGACGTGTTGATGTAGCATTAACCAACTAAAGGTTGACTTTATTTCACCGGATACGCTTTCGTAAAGCAATAGTAAGCTGATATTCTACCACACTATGAGCAAAACACATTTAACAGAACAGAAGTTTTCCGACTTCGCCCTGCACCCAAAGGTGATAGAAGCCCTTGAAAATAAAGGCTTTCATAACTGCACGCCCATTCAGGCCCTCGCGCTGCCGCTAACGCTGGCAGGTCGTGATGTTGCAGGGCAGGCGCAAACCGGTACCGGAAAAACGATGGCGTTCCTGACGTCAACGTTTCATTATCTTCTCTCTCATCCCGCGATTGCCGATCGCAAGGTGAACCAACCGCGTGCGTTAATTATGGCGCCAACGCGTGAGTTAGCCGTGCAGATCCACGCTGACGCCGAGCCGCTGGCACAGACCACCGGTTTGAAATTAGGCCTGGCTTATGGCGGCGACGGTTACGACAAACAGCTGAAAGTGCTGGAAAGCGGCGTCGATATTCTTATCGGCACGACCGGTCGTCTCATCGACTATGCAAAACAGAACCACATTAACCTGGGCGCGATTCAGGTCGTGGTGCTGGATGAAGCCGATCGTATGTACGATCTGGGCTTTATCAAAGATATCCGTTGGCTGTTCCGTCGTATGCCGCCAACCACCCAACGTCTGAACATGCTGTTTTCTGCAACCCTCTCTTACCGCGTTCGCGAACTGGCGTTCGAACAGATGAATAACGCCGAGTACGTTGAAGTCGAACCGGAACAGAAGACAGGTCACCGTATTAAAGAAGAGCTCTTCTATCCTTCCAACGAAGAGAAAATGCGTTTGCTGCAAACGCTGATTGAAGAAGAGTGGCCAGATCGCGCCATCGTCTTTGCTAACACCAAGCATCGTTGTGAAGATATCTGGGGTAGTCTTGCCGCTGACGGTCATCGCGTCGGTCTGCTGACCGGTGACGTGGCGCAGAAAAAACGTCTGCGTATCCTTGATGAGTTCACCCGTGGCGATCTCGACATTCTCGTTGCGACGGATGTCGCCGCGCGTGGTCTGCATATCCCAGCCGTAACGCACGTATTTAACTATGACCTGCCGGATGACTGTGAAGATTACGTTCACCGTATCGGTCGTACCGGTCGCGCCGGTGCAAGCGGTCACTCTATCAGCCTGGCCTGTGAAGAATACGCGCTGAATTTACCAGCAATCGAGACCTATATCGGTCACTCGATCCCGGTCAGCAAGTACAACCCGGATGCGCTGATGACCGATCTGCCGAAGCCGTTACGCTTAACGCGTCCGCGCACAGGCAATGGCCCACGCCGTACCGGTGGTGCTCCGCGTAATCGTCGTCGTTCAGGTTAACGTTAGATATGCTCACAACCACTTCGCTGTACGCCGCAATTGATTTAGGCTCGAATAGTTTTCATATGCTGGTTGTACGCGAGGTGGCGGGAAGCATTCAGACACTCACGCGTATTAAACGCAAGGTGCGTCTGGCCGCTGGCCTCAACAGCGACAACGTTCTTTCCGCTGAAGCTATGGAGCGCGGCTGGCAATGCCTGCGCCTGTTTGCTGAACGTCTGCAGGATATCCCTCAGCCGCAAATCCGCGTGGTCGCCACGGCAACATTACGCATCGCGGTAAACGCCGATGAGTTTATCGCCAAAGCGCAAGAGATCCTCGGCTGTCCTGTCCAGGTCATCAGCGGCGAAGAAGAAGCGCGGCTGATTTATCAAGGTGTTGCCCACACCACCGGCGGCGCCGATCAGCGTCTGGTCGTTGATATTGGCGGTGCCAGTACTGAACTGGTTACCGGCTCCGGCGCGCAAACCACCTCTCTGTTCAGCCTGTCAATGGGCTGCGTCACCTGGCTCGAAAGGTATTTCACCAATCGTAATCTGGCACAGGAAAACTTTGACGAAGCAGAGAAAGCGGCTCGCGAAGTTCTGCGCCCGGTCGCCGACAAACTGCGTTTTCATGGCTGGAAAGTTTGCGTTGGTGCCTCTGGCACCGTCCAGGCGTTACAGGAAATCATGATGGCGCAAGGCATGGATGAGCGCATTACGTTGGCCAAGCTTCAGCAGCTTAAACAGCGCGCCATTCATTGTGGTCGTCTGGAAGAGCTGGAAATAGAAGGGTTAACGCTGGAACGCGCACTGGTTTTTCCCAGCGGACTGGCCATTCTGATCGCCATTTTCACCGAACTGAATATTCAATGCATGACACTGGCCGGCGGCGCACTACGCGAAGGTCTGGTCTACGGAATGCTGCACTTGCCGGTTGATCAGGACATTCGCAGCCGTACGCTGCGTAATATTCAGCGTCGATTTATGGTCGACACCGATCAGGCGAATCGCGTCACGCAATTGGCTGTACATTTACTCGAACAGGTGAAAGATGAGTGGCATCTTGAAGCCATTTGTCGTGAACTGCTGCAAAGTGCCTGTCAGTTGCATGAAATAGGACTGAGCGTAGAATATAAGCAGGCGCCACTGCATGCCGCCTGGCTGGTACGTAATCTCGATCTCCCGGGCTTTACTCCCGCGCAGAAAAAACTGTTAGCCACGCTGTTGCTCAACCAAACTAATCCGGTCGATCTCTCTTCACTCCACCAGCAAAACGCTGTGCCACCACGCATCGCTGAGCACCTTTGCCGTTTGCTACGCCTGGCGATCATTTTCGCCGCTCGCCGTCGCGACGATTTAGTGCCACATATCACCCTGCAAGCTCAGGATGAGAATCTGACGTTAACGCTACCGGAAGGCTGGCTGGAACATCATCCATTAGGTACAGAGTTAATCGATCAGGAAATACAGTGGCAAAGCTATGTCCACTGGCCGCTGGAAGTGCATTAGATGCTGGCTGCCGGATAGCGCTTACGCTTATCCGGCCTACAAAATACCTATTTCTCTTTGGCTTTCGCCATCATCGCCCGAATATTGGCAATGCTGGCCTGCCCTTTTTGCATCCGCTCCTCGGCACTCACCACTTTACGCTCCTGTTCCCAGATAACGTCATCTTGTGGTAGTTCCAACAGGAAACGGCTCGGTTCCGGTCGAACCAGTTCACCGTACTGGCGGCGCTCTTTACACAGCGTGAAGATAAGTTCTTTCTGCGCACGTGTAATCCCGACGTAAGCCAGACGACGCTCTTCGTCGATGTTATCTTCATCGATGCTGCTCTGGTGCGGCAAAAATCCTTCTTCCATTCCCACCATAAATACGTACGGGAACTCCAGTCCTTTTGAAGCATGCAGCGTCATCAACTGCACCTGATCCAACTCTTCTTCGCTCTCTCCGCGCTCCATCATGTCGCGCAGGGTAAAGCGGGTAACGACCTGAGTCAGGGTCATTGGCTCTTCCAGCTCACTACCTTCCAGCATCTCCGTCATCCAGCTGAACAGCGTGTTGACGTTTTTCATACGCATTTCGGCCGCTTTCGGGCTCGGCGAGGTTTCATACAGCCAGGATTCGTAATCAATGCCGTGGATCAGATCGCGTACGGCGGCAACCGGCTCGCGCTCCGCCAGACGTTGAATGTCACCCAGCCAGTGCGTAAAACGGGTCAGAGAATCATATCCACGCCCGGTTAGCGTCTGGCTAAGTCCCATATCAAAGCTGGCGGTAAACAGGCTTTTATTACGCGTCATCGCCCATTCCCCCAACTTTTGCAGCGTGGCCGGACCGATTTCACGCTTAGGGGTGTTTACGATGCGCAAAAATGCACTGTCATCATCCGGGTTGCTGAGCACGCGCAGATAGGCCAGCAAATCTTTAATCTCCGGACGCGAGAAGAACGACGTCCCGCCGGAAATTTTGTATGGGATGCGGTTCTGCATCAGAAACTTTTCGAACACTCGCGACTGATGATTACCGCGATACAGGATGGCGTAGTCTTTATACTGCGTCTTGTTCACAAAGTGATGGGCAATCAGTTCCCCGGTCACGCGTTCTGCTTCGTGCTCTTCATTATTCGCACTCAACACCTTCAGCTCAGCGCCGTAGCCCAGCTCAGAAAATAGCCGTTTTTCAAAGACGTGTGGGTTGTTAGCAATAAGGATGTTCGCCGCCTTCAGGATACGCCCTGATGAGCGATAGTTTTGCTCCAGCTTCACCACCTGCAGCGCCGGAAAATCTTTGCTTAACAGTACCAGGTTCTGCGGACGTGCACCGCGCCAGGAGTAGATCGACTGATCGTCATCACCCACGACGGTAAAGCGCGCGCGTTTCCCCACCAGCAACTTCACCAACTCGTACTGGCTGGTGTTGGTATCCTGATATTCATCCACCAGCAGGTAGCGGATTCGATTTTGCCAACGCTCACGTACTTCTTCATTGCGCTGCAACAGCAGCGTGGGGAGCAGGATCAGATCGTCAAAATCGAGGACGTTACACGCCTTCATATGCGCGTCATACAAACCATAGCAGTGGGCAAAAATACGATCGCGTTCACCCTTTGCACTGGCTGCCGCCTGCGCTGGGGTCATCAGATCGTTTTTCCAGTTGGAGATCGTTGAAATCAACTGTTGAAGGATAAGTTTATCGTCTTCAATTAGCCCTTCGGTCAATTCCTTAAGCAGGGCCACCTGGTCAGTATCATCAAACAACGAGAAGTTCGACTTCATCCCTAGCGCGGCGTATTCACGCTTAATGACATCCAGTCCCAGAGTGTGGAAAGTAGAGATCATCAACCCGCGCGCTTCTTTACGACCCAACGTTTGCGCCACACGCTCTTTCATCTCGCGCGCAGCCTTATTGGTAAAGGTTACTGCCGCAATATGTCGTGCCTGATAGCCACATTCACGGATCAGATGTGCGATTTTGTTTGTGATAACACGCGTCTTACCGGAACCCGCTCCCGCCAGCACCAGGCAAGGTCCGGTGACGAATTCGACGGCTTGTTGTTGTCCGGGGTTCAAACGCATAGAGGATTGCTCAATCTGTAAACACGGGGATGTGGATTGTAGCAGAAAGTGACGCCAGGGGGATCGGTCATAGCCCATCGCCGAAGACCATGGATTACATGCTACTATTGCGCCCTGATTTATCACTCAACTCAGAGCACAAACCATGGCAAAAACAGCATCAGCAGTGCATATCCTTGTTAAAGAAGAGAAACTGGCTCTCGATCTTCTGGAACAAATCAAAAATGGCGCCGATTTTGGTAAACTGGCGAAGAAACACTCTATCTGCCCGTCGGGCAAACGCGGCGGCGATTTAGGCGAATTCCGTCAGGGCCAGATGGTTCCGGCGTTTGATAAAGTGGTGTTCTCCTGCCCGGTGCTGGAGCCAACCGGCCCACTGCACACTCAGTTCGGTTATCACATCATTAAAGTGCTGTACCGTAACTAATAAAAAGCCCGGTGTGTTCAACCACCGGGCTTTTTTTTGCCGAATTGCAGCCTCTTAGCCAGCTACAGCAATACGTTTCATATCAGTCATATAGCCACGCAGTTTCTGGCCCACTTTCTCGATAGCATGGCTGCGAATAGCATCGTTTACGTCGCGCAGCTGCGCGTTGTCTACCGCACCTTCGGCAATCGCTTTGCCCAGATCCCCGGTTTGCAGGGTAGTCATGAACTCTTTCAGCAGCGGTACGCACGCGTAAGAGAACAGGTAGTTACCGTATTCTGCGGTATCGGAAATGACAACGTTCATTTCGTACAGGCGCTTACGGGCGATGGTGTTCGCGATCAGCGGCAGTTCGTGCAGTGATTCGTAGTAAGCAGACTCTTCGATGATGCCGGAATCCACCATGGTTTCAAACGCCAGCTCAACGCCAGCCTTCACCATCGCGATCATCAGCACGCCTTTATCGAAGTACTCCTGCTCGCCAATTTTACCTTCAAACTGCGGCGCGGTTTCGAACGCGGTTTTGCCGGTCTCTTCACGCCAGGTCAGCAGTTTCTTATCGTCGTTGGCCCAGTCAGCCATCATGCCTGAAGAGAATTCGCCGGAGATGATGTCATCCATGTGTTTCTGGAACAGCGGCGCCATGATCTCTTTCAGCTGTTCGGACAGCGCATAAGCACGCAGTTTCGCTGGGTTAGACAGACGATCCATCATCAGGGTGATACCGCCCTGCTTCAGCGCTTCGGTGATGGTTTCCCAGCCGAACTGAATCAGTTTTTCGGCGTAAGCCGGGTCAGTACCCTCTTCCACCAGCTTGTCGAAGCACAGCAGAGAGCCTGCCTGCAGCATACCGCACAGAATTGTCTGCTCGCCCATCAGGTCAGATTTCACTTCCGCAACGAAGGACGATTCCAGCACGCCTGCACGGTGACCGCCAGTGGCCGCAGCCCATGCTTTGGCAATCGCCATGCCTTCGCCTTTCGGATCGTTTTCCGGGTGAACGGCGATCAGGGTGGGAACACCAAAACCACGTTTGTACTCTTCACGCACTTCGGTACCCGGACACTTCGGCGCAACCATCACCACAGTGATATCTTTACGGATCTGCTCGCCCACTTCGACGATGTTGAAACCGTGGGAGTAGCCCAGCGCCGCGCCGTCTTTCATCAGCGGCTGTACGGAACGTACAACGTCGGAGTGCTGTTTGTCCGGGGTCAGGTTAACCACCAGATCAGCCTGCGGGATCAGCTCTTCGTAGGTACCTACTTTGAAGCCATTTTCGGTCGCTTTGCGCCAGGAAGCGCGCTTCTCAGCAATCGCTTCTTTACGCAGGGCGTAGGAGATATCCAAACCGGAGTCGCGCATGTTCAGGCCTTGGTTAAGCCCCTGAGCACCGCACCCGACGATGACCACTTTTTTACCCTGAAGGTAGCTTGCGCCATCGGCGAATTCGTCGCGCCCCATAAAGCGACATTTGCCCAGCTGCGCCAGCTGCTGGCGCAGGTTCAGTGTATTAAAGTAGTTAGCCATGGTGATACCTCGTGATGTTGTACTGTCTTATTGTTCGGTTCGCGTTTCAGCGAGAATGAACCCACATTACAACAGGAAATTTATTGCGGAAATTGATATATTCACAACATCACATTGCAATATCTGCAACGTAGAAAATCGGAGGCTCGTCCGTGGATTTACGCGATCTGAAAATGTTCCTGCATCTGGCGGAAAGCCGCCACTTTGGCCGCAGTGCGCGGGCAATGCACGTCAGCCCCTCCACACTCTCACGCCAGATCCAACGGCTGGAAGAAGATCTCGGCCAGGCGCTGTTTGTGCGCGATAACCGTACGGTCACGCTGACCGAAGCAGGCGAAGAGCTGCGAGTGTTTGCCCAGCAGACGCTGTTGCAGTATCAACAATTGCGCCACACCCTCGATCAGCAGGGACCGTCGCTGTCGGGCGAGCTGCATATCTTCTGCTCGGTTACCGCCGCCTACAGCCACCTGCCGCCAATTCTCGACCGCTTTCGCGCCGAGCACCCCTCGGTTGAAATTAAGCTCACCACCGGCGATGCCGCTGACGCAATGGACAAAGTGGTCACCGGAGAGGCCGATCTGGCAATAGCGGGTAAGCCGGAGACGCTGCCCGGCGCAGTAGCATTCTCGATGCTGGAGAATTTAACGGTAGTGTTGATCGCACCAGCATTGCCTTGCCCGGTACGGAATCAGGTTTCGGTCGATAAGCCGGACTGGTCGACGGTGCCGTTTATCATGGCCGACCAGGGGCCGGTACGCCGCCGCATCGAGTTGTGGTTCCGCCGTCACAAAATCAGCAACCCATCGATTTACGCCACGGTCGGGGGGCACGAAGCGATGGTCTCGATGGTGGCGCTGGGCTGCGGTGTGGCGCTGCTGCCGGAAGTGGTGCTGGAAAACAGCCCGGAGCCGGTACGGAATCGCGTGATGATTTTAGAACGCAGCGACGAAAAAACACCGTTCGAGCTAGGCGTCTGCGCGCCGAAAAAACGGCTGCATGAGCCGCTGATCGACGCGTTCTGGAAGATTGTTCTGGAGCGCAAATCCGCCGAGTAGTACCAGCGTCAGGCCTAAAATCAGTGGTAGATTCAGTATTGGCACTCCTTTTCTGTATAATGTCCCGTGCCATAATAGATGTGGGGGGCTTGTTAACCATCACGTTTAGCAAGCCAGAACAGACGGTGTCATTGCGCACTTGACAGCGAAAATACAAACTTAATTAGCCATCATTATGATAATCAAACCAAAAATTCGTGGATTCATCTGTACAACGACCCATCCGACTGGCTGCAAAGTCAATGTGGAAAAACAGATCGATTATGTGAAGAAAAACGGGAAAATCGCTAACGGCCCTTCCCGCGTGCTGGTCATCGGTGCTTCCACCGGTTACGGCCTTGCTTCCAGAATTTCCGCCGCGTTTGGCAGCGGAGCCGCCACTATCGGCGTATTTTTCGAAAAACCAGGCACGGAAACCAAGCCAGGTTCCGCGGGCTGGTATAACTCTGCAGCCTTCGATGAGGCCGCAAAACGCGAAGGTCTGTATTCCAAAAGCATCAACGGCGACGCGTTCTCCGACGAGTGTCGCGACGAAGTTATCAAACTGATCAAAGAAGACCTGGGTCAGATTGACCTGGTGGTTTACTCACTGGCATCTCCGGTACGTAAAATGCCGAAAACCGGTGAAATCGTCCGTTCTGCGCTGAAGCCAATCGGTGAGGTTTATACCTCTAAAGCGATCGATACCAACAAAGATCAGATCATAACCGCCAGCATTGAGCCGGCAACCGAAGAAGAAGTTCAGAACACCGTCACCGTTATGGGCGGCGAAGACTGGGAACTGTGGATGGGCGCGCTGAGTGAAGCAGGCGTGCTGGCTGACGGCGTGAAAACCGTTGCCTACTCCTACATCGGTACTGACCTGACCTGGCCAATCTACTGGCACGGCGCGCTGGGCAAAGCAAAAGAAGATCTCGACCGCGCGGCAGGCGCGCTGCGTAATCAACTGGCTCCGCTGAACGGTTCCGCTAACGTTGCTGTACTGAAATCCGTTATCACGCAGGCCTCTTCTGCGATTCCGGTGATGCCGCTGTACATCTCCATGGTCTTCAAGCTGATGAAAGAACAGGGCATTCATGAAGGCTGCATCGAGCAGATCAACCGTCTGATGACCACCAGCCTGTACGGCGATAAAGTGGCGCTTGATGACAACCAGCGTATCCGTATGGATGACTGGGAACTGCGTGAAGACATTCAGCAGGCATGCCGCGATCTGTGGCCGCTGATCACCACCGAAAACCTGGCGCAAAAAACGGACTATGCAGGATACAAGCAGGAATTCCTGAATCTGTTCGGTTTTGGTCTCGACGAAGTGGATTACGATGCGGATGTAAACACCGAAGTCGAATTCGAAGTCATCACGCTGTAATCTGCTGATACAGTTGCAAAAAGGGTTCATGTTTTTACATGAACCCTTTTTTAATGGCTACCACTAACCCGCCAGGAAGAACCTGAACGCCGGGTTATGCGTTTCATCATGACAGTCATAACCTAGTTCGTTCAGTCGCGTTTCGAAATCAGGCTCGTGCTCACCCAACTCAAACGCCGCCAGTACGCGACCATAATCGGTTCCGTGACTACGATAGTGGAACAACGAAATATTCCAGTGCGTCCCCAGGGTATGCAGGAATTTGAGCAACGCCCCCGGAGATTCCGGGAATTCGAAGCTGTACAGCCGCTCCTGCAAGGGTTTCGACGGGCGCCCACCGACCATGTAGCGCACGTGCAGCTTCGCCATTTCGTCGTCGGACAAATCCACTACGCTGTAGCCGCCCTCATTAAGCAACTGGAGGATTTCCTTACGCTCTTCCAGCCCACGGCTCAGACGGACGCCAACAAAAATACAGGCGTCTTTCGCATCAGCAAATCGGTAGTTAAACTCGGTAACCGAGCGTCCTCCCAACAGCTGGCAAAACTTCAGGAAGCTACCCTTTTCTTCCGGAATAGTTACTGCCAGCAACGCTTCGCGCTGTTCGCCCAGCTCGCAACGTTCGGAAACGTAGCGCAGGCCATGGAAGTTAACGTTAGCGCCGGAAAGGATATGCGCCAGACGTTCGCCGCGAATATTGTGCTGGGCAATGTACTTTTTCATCCCCGCCAGCGCCAGCGCACCGGATGGTTCAGCCACCGCGCGCACATCCTCGAACAGATCTTTCATTGCCGCGCAGATAGCGTCGCTATCGACAGTGATGATGTCGTCGAGATACTCCTGGCACAAACGGAAGGTTTCGTCGCCGATACGTTTCACCGCCACGCCTTCAGCAAAGAGGCCAACACGCGGAAGATCGACCGGTTGACCGGCATCCAGCGCCGCTTTCAGGCAGGCTGAGTCTTCAGCTTCAACGGCAATCACTTTGATCTGCGGCATCAACTGCTTGATCAGCACCGCCACGCCTGCCGCTAATCCGCCACCGCCCACCGGCACGAATACACGATCAAGGTGGGCATCCTGCTGCAATAACTCCAGTGCCAGTGTGCCCTGCCCGGCAATCACCATCGGATGGTCGAACGGAGGAACCCAGGTAAAACCCTGCTGCTGCGACAGCTCAATCGCTTTGGCTTTGGCTTCATCAAAATTCGCGCCGTGTAACAGTACTTCACCACCGAAACCGCGAACGGCATCGACTTTGATATCGGCGGTAGCCGTAGGCATGACAATCAGCGCCTTCACGCCTAATCGCGCAGAAGAGAAAGCTACACCCTGAGCATGATTACCCGCCGATGCGGTGATTACGCCATGCGCTTTTTGCTCTTCGGTCAGACCGGCCATCATGGCATAGGCACCGCGCAGCTTGAAGCTGTGAACGGGTTGACGGTCTTCGCGCTTCACCAGGATCACGTTGTCGAGGCGCGAAGAGAGTTTTTCCATTTTTTGTAGCGGTGTGACCTGCGCCGCTTCGTATACCGGCGCACGCAGCACTGCTCTGAGGTACTCGGCGCCTTCTGGAGCGCCGGACAGGGGTTGAGAATCCGCCATGGTCATTATCCCCCTAGTTTCGACTTATCGCGCACCGCACCTTTGTCGGCGCTGGTTGCCAGGCTGGCGTAAGCGCGCAGCGCAAAGGAGACCTGACGCTGACGATCTTTTGGCGTCCAGGCTTTGTCACCACGAGCTTCTTGCGCTTCACGGCGCGCAGCGATTTCCGCATCGCTCAGTTGCAGTTGAATGCCACGATTCGGGATATCGATAGCAATCATGTCGCCATCTTCGATAATTGCGATATTACCGCCGCTGGCCGCTTCAGGAGAAACGTGACCAATGGAAAGCCCCGAAGTACCGCCAGAGAAACGACCGTCGGTAATCAGCGCGCAGGCCTTACCGAGACCCATAGATTTCAGGAAGGTGGTTGGGTAGAGCATTTCCTGCATGCCTGGCCCGCCCTTCGGCCCTTCGTAGCGAATCACCACCACGTCGCCGGCAACCACTTTACCGCCGAGGATAGCTTCAACCGCATCGTCCTGGCTTTCATACACTTTTGCCGGGCCGGTGAATTTCAGGATGCTGTCATCCACACCAGCAGTTTTTACGATACAGCCGTTTTCCGCGAAGTTACCGTACAGGACTGCCAGGCCGCCGTCTTTGCTGTAAGCATGTTCCAACGAGCGAATGCAACCTTCTGCGCGGTCATCATCCAGGGTGTCCCAACGACAATCCTGCGAGAACGCCTGGGTGGTACGGATGCCAGCCGGACCTGCGCGGAACATTTTTTTCACCGCGTCGTCTTTGGTCAGCATGACGTCATAACTATCGAGCGTTTGCGGCAGAGTCAGTCCCAGCACGTTTTTCACGTTGCGGTTCAGTAGACCGGCGCGATCCAGCTCGCCTAAAATACCCAGTACGCCGCCCGCGCGGTGCACGTCTTCCATATGGTATTTCTGCGTACTCGGCGCAACTTTACACAGTTGCGGGACTTTGCGGGATAACTTATCAATATCACTCATGGTGAAGTCGATTTCCGCTTCCTGCGCGGCCGCCAGCAGGTGCAGAACGGTGTTGGTGGAACCGCCCATCGCAATATCCAGCGTCATGGCGTTCTCAAACGCCGCCTTGCTGGCAATGTTGCGCGGCAGGGCTGAAGCGTCATCCTGCTCGTAGTAGCGTTTGGTCAGCTCAACGATGCGTTTACCTGCGTTGAGGAACAGCTCTTTACGGTCGGCGTGAGTCGCCAACAGCGAACCGTTACCCGGCTGCGACAGACCCAGCGCTTCGGTCAGGCAGTTCATCGAGTTGGCGGTGAACATCCCGGAGCACGAGCCGCAGGTCGGACAGGCCGAACGTTCAACCTGCTCGCTCTGCGAGTCTGAGACTTTCGGGTCTGCGCCCTGAATCATCGCATCAACCAGATCAAGCTTGATGATTTGGTCAGAGAGCTTGGTTTTCCCGGCTTCCATTGGGCCGCCGGAAACAAAGATCACCGGAATGTTTAGCCGCAGAGAGGCCATTAACATCCCGGGGGTGATTTTATCGCAGTTAGAGATGCAGACCATCGCATCGGCGCAGTGGGCGTTAACCATATATTCCACTGAATCGGCGATCAGCTCACGCGACGGCAGTGAATAAAGCATGCCGCCATGACCCATGGCGATACCATCATCCACGGCGATGGTGTTGAACTCTTTCGCCACGCCGCCTGAGGCTTCGATTTGTTCGGCAACCAGCTTACCGAGATCGCGCAGGTGGACGTGGCCCGGCACAAACTGGGTAAAGGAGTTCACCACAGCGATAATCGGTTTACCGAAGTCATCATCGGTCATCCCGGTGGCGCGCCACAGTGCGCGGGCACCCGCCATATTGCGGCCGTGGGTGGTGGTAGCAGAACGATACTTAGGCATGCTTGATTAACTCCCGTCTGTCTTTCCCCTGCATATTTCACGCCGCAGCTGAGGGCTGCCTCGCTCCCCCCAGTCACCTACTAAAGTAAGCTCCTGGGGCTCGCTGCGTTGCCGTGTTCCTGCAACGTGAACTATTTTGGGGAAATATTAATTTTGTTATTGGTTTACTGAATCCAACCAGCCGTATTTATCTTCCGTTTCACCGGTGAAGAGGCCAAAGAAAGCCTGCTGGATGCGTTTGGTGACCGGACCGCAGCGGCCTTCGCCCACCTGAATACCATCGACGCTGCGTACTGGGGTGATTTCGGCCGCGGTACCGGACATGAACACTTCGTCGGCCAGGTACAGCGATTCACGAGACAGCACCTGCTCACGCACTTCGATATCGAGATCTTTCGCCAACTTAATGATCGCGTCACGGGTGATACCCGGCAGCGCGGAAGAGGTAAACGGCGGGGTAAACAGAATGCCGTCTTTTACTTCAAACAGGTTTTCGCCCGCGCCTTCGGAGATGTAGCCATTCACATCCAGCGCAATGCCTTCCTGGTAGCCATGACGACGCGCTTCACTACCCACCAGCAGCGAAGACAGATAGTTACCACCTGCTTTAGCAGCGGTAGGAATCGTGTTCGGCGCAACGCGGTTCCAGGAAGAAACCATCGCGTCGATCCCCTGCTCCAGCGCTTCAGCACCGAGGTAAGCCCCCCATGGGAACGCGGCGATTATCACATCAGTGGTGTATCCCGCAGGCGGGTTAACGCCCATCCCTACGTCGCCAACAAACACCAGCGGACGGATATAGGCGCTGGTCAGGTTGTTTTTACGAATCACCTCACGGCAAGCTTCCATCAGCTCATCAACGCTCTGAGAAACGGGAAAACGATAGATCTTGGCTGAATCACGCAGACGCTGCATATGTTCGCGATGACGGAACACTACCGGCCCTTTGTGAGAATCGTAGCAACGGATCCCTTCAAATACAGAAGTACCGTAGTGCAGCGCGTGGGACATCACGTGGACCTTCGCGTCTTCCCAACGAATCATCTCGCCATTAGACCAAATGTAATCAGCTTTTTTCGTCGTCATTTTTCTTCCTTTTGCGCTCAGGCGCGGATTTGTTGTGATGTGGTTGTGCTCTGGCAGATAGCAACATGTGCAACATCTACCAGTTTACTTAACTGACTAAACAGTAAGTCGACCGACCGGGGGCTGGCAACGGTCAATTCGATATTTATATTCTGCGCATCGCTGGCGGCTTCCATATTCATGGAGCACACCTGAAAACCACGATGACGTACCACGCGTAAAACACGTTCTAACGTTTCCGGATTGAAACGAGCCTCAACGGCGACCTGATGTTGCATCATGATAATTTCTCCAGCATTTCTGAGTTACTGGCGCCAGGTGGCACCAGAGGCCAGACATTCTCAAGTTCGTCGATTGAGACATGAAGCAAGTATGGCCCCTCGCTGTTCAGCATGGTGTCGAGTGCCGCTTCAACCTGGTCTTTACGGGTGATGTGTTGACCAGGAATGCCGAAGGCTCTGGCCAACATGAGGAAATCGGGGTTATCGGTAAGGGTGGTTTCGCTATAACGTTCCTGGAAAAACAGCTGCTGCCATTGTCGCACCATGCCTAACCGCTGGTTGTCGAGTAAAACTATCTTCAGCGGCAACTGCTTGCGTTTTACGGTGCCCAATTCCTGTACATTCATCATGAAGGAACCGTCACCGGAGATACAGATTACCGTATCATTCGGACGAGCAACCTGCGCGCCAACCGCTGCTGGCAGGCCAAAGCCCATCGTCCCCAGACCGCTCGACGTGATGAAGTTTTCAGGGCGAGTGTAGGTCATATGCTGTGCCGACCACATCTGATGCTGGCCCACATCCGTTGTCACTACGCTATCCGCAGGTTTGCGATCGGATAACTGCTTTAACAACAGTGGCGCATAGATAGCTTCCCCCGGATGGTCGTAGCGCCAGGTATGTTCTGCGCGCAGTTCAGCGCTGTGCTGACGCCATTCGTCAATCTTCATCAATTGCTGTAATGCTGGCAGAAGAGAATTTAAATCCCCCTGCAGCGCCACGTGTGCCTGGCGCAGTTTGTTCATTTCCGCTGGGTCGATATCCATGTGGATTACGCTGGCGTTCGGTGCGAAGGTATTCAGCTTGCCAGTCACCCGGTCATCAAAACGTGCGCCAACCGCAATCAGTAAATCGCACTCTTGCACCGCGAAATTCGCGGCTTTAGTACCGTGCATTCCCAACATGCCCAAATAGTACGGGTAGTCAGCATCTACTGCGCCCAGACCTTTCAGCGTGCAGGCGACCGGCATTTGGGTTACCGCGATAAATTCACGCAGGGCCGGGACCGCCTGCGCCATACCTACGCCACCACCTACGTACAGGATGGGTTTTTGTGCCTGCGCCAGCATATTACGTGCCTGCTCAACGTCAGCGTGCGGAAACGTCTCTACGTTTTCGACGGTCGTAAAATATGGCTCCAGCGAACCGCTGGCTAATTGGATGTCTTTCGGGATATCAACCAGAACCGGACCCGGACGACCGGAATTCGCCACGGCGAAAGCCTCAGCCATGATACGCGGCAGTTCTTCGAGTGACTGTACCAGGAAGCTGTGTTTGGTGCAGGACAGAGACATCCCCAGCACGTCCACTTCCTGGAACGCATCCGTTCCGATGAAAGGTGATGCCACCTGACCGGTGATCGCCACCACTGGAACAGAATCTAACAGCGCATCGGCAAGGCCCGTGATCAGGTTGGTTGCGCCAGGGCCGGAGGTAGCGATACAAACGCCGGTTTTACCGGTCGCACGGGCATAGCCAATCGCCGCCATTGCCGCACCCTGCTCGTGTCGGCACAACAGGTGCTCTACGCCGCCGTCATACAACGCATCGTAAACCGGCATAATTGCGCCACCAGGATAACCAAAGACGGTTTGAACCCCTTGTGCACGCAACGCATGTACCACCCACTGTGCCCCATTCATAGTTACATCCCCGCCGTAAATCTAGAGAAACAGAATTTTATGCTACCGTTCACTTTCTGCTCCTCGTGTATGTTTTTAAGGTCAAAAAAAACCCCCGGACCTTTCGGTGCGGGGGTCTTAGTTCGTTAAGGCTTGTTTTCTAAGCCTTTCCTCGTCCAAGTGCAGCCCCGCACGGTGGGATAATAATCACCACCACGCTAATCACGACCAGGCTAATCACTCGTAGAAGGGCTGTCATTTTTGTATTTTCTTGCATCTTGTTCGAAGGAATACCTAAAGAGTTACCATAGAATTTGCAAATGACACAAGATATTTTTTTATTCGTTTTTCTGACGTCGTTAACGGTTTAGATAAATACCGTTGTTTTTTATACAAAAAAATCAAAAATGAAAATATTTCACGCTTCAGGCGATCCTCGGTAACCCGATCCCCAATACAAACACCATTCAAAAGCATTTGCGGGCGTCATTCCAAGCTTAATGCAAGCAGTTATACGTTGCGCAAAAATACGGGAATCAGCATCTAAAAACCGTAATTATATGAAATCTTGCCGCGATGTATTACGACATAATACTTTTATCAGGAGGAATTATGTCACTATCGATTGTTCACACACGCGCCGCGCTAGGCGTGAATGCGCCAGCCATTACCATCGAGGTACATATCAGCAACGGCCTGCCTGGTTTAACCATGGTGGGGCTGCCCGAAACGACGGTGAAAGAGGCTCGCGATCGGGTACGCAGTGCGATTATTAATAGCGGTTATGAATTCCCAGCAAAGAAGATAACTATAAACCTCGCTCCGGCCGATCTCCCGAAAGAAGGGGGGCGATATGATTTACCTATCGCTGTTGCGCTTCTGGCCGCTTCTGAGCAGCTTACATCCAACAATCTCGACACCTACGAGCTGGTAGGTGAATTAGCGCTTACAGGCGCGCTACGCGGCGTTCCCGGCGCGATATCAAGCGCAACCGAGGCCATTCGTGCAGGCAGGCGAATTATTGTCGCAAAAGAGAATGCCGCTGAAGTTGGACTGATACACGGCGAAGGGTGCCTGATCGCCGATCACCTGCAGACCGTATGCGCATTTCTCGAAGGTAAGCATGATTTAGACAGGCCACCATCCGCAGATTTTACGCCTAACGCATTAGCTGATGATCTGAGCGATGTTATCGGCCAGGAACAGGGTAAACGCGGGCTGGAGCTTACCGCAGCAGGCGGCCACAACCTCTTGCTCATCGGCCCGCCGGGTACGGGAAAGACTATGCTAGCCAGTCGACTCAGAGGGCTGCTCCCTCCACTTAGCAACGATGAAGCGCTGGAAAGTGCCGCGATACTCAGTCTGATCCATTCCGACACGATACAAAAACAGTGGAAGCAACGCCCTTTTCGCTCGCCACATCACAGTGCTTCATTAACCGCCATGGTCGGTGGAGGCTCTATTCCTGCGCCAGGAGAGATCTCTTTGGCGCACAACGGCATACTGTTTCTGGATGAACTACCCGAGTTTGAGCGGCGCACGCTGGATGCACTGCGCGAACCCATCGAGTCCGGGCAGATCCATCTATCCCGCACCAGAGCAAAAATAACCTATCCCGCACGCTTTCAACTCATAGCTGCGATGAATCCAAGCCCGACGGGCCATTATCAGGGGAACCATAACCGCTGTACCCCAGAACAGACGCTGCGCTACCTAAATCGATTGTCAGGTCCATTTCTTGACCGCTTCGACCTCTCCCTCGAAATTCCCTTACCTCCGCCCGGTATACTCAGCCAGAGCGCGATGAAAGGGGAAAATAGCGCAACGGTGAAGCAACGTGTTATGGCAGCGCGAGAGCGTCAGTATCAGCGGCAAAATAAATTAAACGCACATCTGGACAGTCAGGATATCCATAAATACTGCCTGCTGCGTAGCGACGATGCACAGTGGCTTGAAGAAACGCTCGCTCATCTCGGATTGTCTATCCGCGCCTGGCTACGCCTGATTAAGGTCGCTCGAACGATTGCGGATATCGAACTATGTGATCACATCTCTCGCCAACATTTACAGGAGGCCGTTGGGTACCGAGCGATAGACAGGTTACTCATTCATCTGCAGAAACTACTGACATAAAAAAAGGGCTTTCGCCCTTTTTTATTAATCATCAGATTCGGTGTAGTCTTCTGCGCCTTCCACCTGAGGTTTCCCACCCGATAAGGTGTGGAAGCGTTTTGGACGCTTAATACGCGTCATATATTTAGACCACACACGTTCAGCTTCGGTAACCGGCTCACGTTCACCACGGCATACCGCAACAAACAGTTTTTCTTCTTCAGTTACCGGCTCACGCTTGCCCAGATCCAGCTCGTTGAAAGCATAACCGTGACGCTCAAGCAGTTGTGCTTCTTTAATGGTGAAATCACCATGACGGGAGAATCCGCGGGGATAATATTTATTATCGAAATATCGATTAGTCGTCGTAAAGCTTTCCGCCATCCTGCACGCTCCTAATTCTTTGGCCGAGCTATTTATGGCGCGGAGTATTAGTTACGCTTGACAGAGCGTCAAACAAAAGATTTAAATCATAACGACAAATAATTTTATGGAGCGAGTTGTGGATACGGAATTGTTAAAAACTTTCCTGGAAGTTAGCCGGACACGCCACTTTGGCAGGGCTGCTGAAGCACTCTACCTGACCCAATCAGCGGTTAGTTTCCGGATCAGACAACTGGAAAATCAATTGGGTGTAAACCTGTTCACCCGACACAGAAACAATATCCGTTTAACCGCTGCAGGTGAAAAATTATTGCCTTACGCCGAAACGTTGATGAATACGTGGCAGGCAGCACGTAAGGAAGTCGCGAATACCTCGCGGCATAACGAGTTTTCTATCGGTGCCAGCGCATCTCTCTGGGAGTGCATGCTTAATGACTGGTTGAAGCGTTTGTATCAATCTCAGGAGCCACAATCCAGCCTGCAGTTTGAAGCGAGGATCGCTCAACGCCAATCGTTAGTAAAACAGCTTCATGAACGACAGCTTGATCTACTGATTACTACCGAAACACCCAAAATGGACGAATTTAGCAGCCAACTGTTGGGATATTTCACGCTGGCGCTCTATTGCAGCTCTCCGTCGCAAACCAAAGATGAGCTGAATTATTTACGCCTGGAATGGGGACCCGATTTTCAACAACACGAAGCGGGACTAATAGCGGGAGATGAAGTGCCGGTACTCACCACCAGTTCGGCAGAATTGGCCAGGCAGCAACTTTCAGTGATTAAGGGCTTTAGCTGGCTTCCCGTCAACTGGGCCAAAACCAAAAGCGATCTCCATACGGTTACCGACAGTACAACGCTTTCACGTCCTTTATATGCAGTTTGGCTGCAAAACAGCGATAAAAATGGACTAATTTGCGATCTGCTGAGAACAAATATTCTGGAAAATTAAAGAAAATATAGGCAAGGATGCCGGGAGTAAAACAGCAGGAAGGCACAATTCAAATTGCAGGTAAAAAAAATCCTTAGCAAAAATGCTAAGGATTATTTCTGGCAGGGGCGGAGAGACTCGAACTCGCGACACCCGGTTTTGGAGACCGGTGCTCTACCAACTGAGCTACGCCCCTAAATTTTCTTATCATTAAGCCTGCTTGGTAGCAGGCTTAATATTCTAATAAGTGGCGGAACGGACGGGACTCGAACCCGCGACCCCCTGCGTGACAGGCAGGTATTCTAACCAACTGAACTACCG
>NZ_JAOWCH010000054.1:0-93248 GCF_030337065.1 Citrobacter sp. Cb004
TCAGAAGTGAAACGCCGTAGCGCCGATGGTAGTGTGGGGTCTCCCCATGCGAGAGTAGGGAACTGCCAGGCATCAAATAAAAGCGAAAGGCCCGGTCGAAAGACCGGGCCTTTTGTTTTATCTGTGGTCTGTCGGTGAGTGCTCTCCTGAGGAGGACAAATCCGCCGGGAGCGGATTTGAACGTTGCGCAGCAACGGCCCGGAGGGTGGCGGGCAGGACGCCCGCCATAAACTGCCAGGCATCAAATAAGTGAAGAAGCCCATCCTGCCGGATGGGCTTTTTTGCGTTTGTGCGGAATGAAAATCGCTGGATGCAGCGTACCATTTTATCCAGCCCATCATGTTGTAACCGGTGTGCAGGCCTGAGAAGCGCAGCACACCTGGCTCTCCCGGCAGCACATTGCCTGTTACGCGAACGACGAATAGCATTCTCCTTTTTTCTTTACTGCACTAATCTACAGCAAGGAGCCGTGAAACTTTCTCAACTTGAGGATGCAGGCTCGACATTCGCATGATTCCTGGGTATCTTCAGCTATCTGGATGTCTAAACGTTTAAACGTATGTAGTGAGGTTATCAGGTTATGCCAATTCGCGTGCAGGACGAGCTACCCGCCGTCAATTTCTTGCGTGAGGAAAACGTCTTTGTGATGACGTCATCTCGCGCTTCTGGTCAGGAAATTCGTCCACTGAAGGTGCTCATCCTCAACCTGATGCCCAAGAAGATTGAAACGGAAAACCAGTTCCTGCGTTTACTGTCTAACTCCCCGCTGCAGGTAGATGTTCAGCTATTGCGCATTGATGCCCGCGAGTCACGCAACACCCCTACGGAGCATCTGAATAACTTTTACTGTAATTTCGAGGATATCTGCGATCAGAACTTTGATGGACTGATCGTGACCGGCGCGCCGTTGGGTCTGGTTGAATTTAATGACGTGGCTTACTGGCCGCAGATTAAACAAGTGCTTGAATGGGCGAAAGATCATGTTACATCGACGCTCTTTGTCTGTTGGGCGGTGCAAGCCGCATTGAATATCCTGTACGGAATTCCCAAGCAAACCCGTACGGATAAACTCTCAGGCGTCTATGAGCACCATATTCTTCATCCTCATGCGCTGCTGACGCGTGGATTTGATGATGCGTTCCTGGCCCCGCATTCGCGCTATGCCGATTTTCCTGCTGCCCTTATCAGGGACTATACCGATCTCGAGATTTTTGCCGAAACAGAAGAGGGAGATGCCTACCTGTTTGCCAGCAAAGATAAACGTATCGCCTTCGTAACGGGCCATCCTGAATATGACGCCCATACACTCGGCAGTGAATATTTTCGTGATGTCGAAGCGGGCTTAACGCCGGAAGTGCCCTATAACTACTTCCCAAAAGATGACCCGCAAAATAAACCGCGGGCAACCTGGCGTAGCCACGGCAATCTGTTGTTTACCAACTGGCTCAACTATTACGTTTACCAGATTACGCCATATGATCTACGTCACATGAATCCAACGCTGGATTAATCTTCTGTAACAGACGATCCTTAAGCGTTTCAGCATGTTGAATCAGGCACCTTCGGGTGCCTTTTTTATTTCCGAAACGCACCTCACTGTGTAATTAAATTTTATTTATATTGTTATCAATAAGTTAATTGATAATTAAATTAAAAATGGAAATTGTTTTTGATTTTGAAATTTAAATGAGTAGTCTTAGTTGTGCTGAACGAAAACCGCACAACGATCCTTCGTTCGCATTGGGGATGTGTTTGGATCAATGACGAGGAACTACGCAATGAATCAACAGGCAACGACAACCGATGAACTGATCTTCACTAGGCCGCGTGGCGAACAGGAACAGCAGATTCTGACCGCTGAAGCGGTGGAGTTTCTGACCGAGCTGGTGACAAGATTTACGCCAAAGCGGAATAAACTTCTGGCTGCACGTATCCAGCAGCAGCAGGATATTGATGACGGTAAGTTGCCTGACTTTATTTCGGAAACAGCTTCCATTCGCGAAGGTAACTGGAAAATTCGCGGTATTCCTGATGATTTACTGGATCGCCGTGTAGAGATTACCGGACCGGTTGAGCGCAAGATGGTTATCAACGCGCTGAACGCGAACGTCAAAGTCTTTATGGCTGATTTTGAAGATTCGCTGGCTCCTGAGTGGAGCAAAGTTATCGACGGGCAAATCAACTTGCGCGATGCAGTCAATGGCACCATTAGCTACACCAACGAAGCCGGTAAAATTTATCAACTCAAACCCAATCCGGCCCTGTTAGTGTGCCGCGTTCGCGGTCTGCACCTGCCGGAAAAACACGTCACCTGGCGTGGCGAATCGATCCCGGGCAGCCTGTTCGACTTTGCCCTCTATTTCTTCCACAACTACAAAACGTTGCTGGCAAAAGGCAGTGGCCCTTATTTCTATCTACCCAAAACGCAGGCCTGGCAAGAAGCGGCATGGTGGAGTGAAGTGTTCAGCTATGCAGAGGATCGCTTTAATCTGCCGCGTGGCACAATTAAAGCGACCCTGCTGATTGAAACGCTGCCAGCCGTTTTCCAGATGGACGAAATTCTGCACGCGCTGCGTGACCACATTGTGGGCCTGAACTGCGGTCGCTGGGACTACATTTTCAGCTATATCAAAACCCTAAAGAACCACCCGGATCGCGTGTTGCCGGACCGTCAGGTGGTGACGATGGATAAGCCATTCCTCAGTGCGTATTCGCGTCTGCTGATTAAAACCTGTCATAAACGCGGCGCGTTCGCGATGGGCGGCATGGCCGCGTTCATTCCCAGCAAAGATGCGGAACGTAACAACCAGGTTCTGACCAAGGTAAAAGCGGACAAAGCGCTGGAAGCCAATAACGGTCATGACGGCACATGGATTGCCCATCCAGGACTGGCAGATACCGCAATGGCGGTGTTCAACGACGTACTCGGTGAAAATAAAAATCAGCTGTTCGTGACCCGTGAAGAAGATGCGCCGATTACCGCAGAACAATTGCTGGCACCCTGTGAAGGTGAGCGTACTGAAGAAGGCATGCGTGCCAACATTCGTGTCGCGGTGCAGTACATCGAAGCGTGGATCTCCGGTAATGGCTGCGTACCGATTTATGGTCTGATGGAAGATGCGGCCACCGCCGAAATCTCTCGTACTTCCATCTGGCAGTGGATCCACCACCAGAAAACGCTCAGCAACGGCAAACCGGTTACCAAACCGTTGTTCCGCCAGATGCTGGCCGAAGAGATGTTGGTGATTCAGGACGAACTGGGGGAACACCGCTACAGCAGCGGGCGTTTTGACGATGCCGCGCGCCTGATGGAGCAAATCACCACTTCCGACGAGTTAATTGACTTCCTGACGTTACCGGGCTATCGCCTGTTGGCCTAATTTACCCACAATTTATCCTAATGGAGCATCTGCACATGAAAACCCGTACTCAACAAATCGAAGAATTACAGAAAGAATGGACTCAACCGCGCTGGGAAGGTATCACCCGCCCCTATAGCGCGGAGGAAGTGGTGAAATTACGTGGCTCGGTCAACCCGGAATGCACGCTGGCGCAGCTTGGCGCGGCGAAAATGTGGCGTCTGCTACACGGCGAATCGAAGAAAGGTTATATCAACAGCCTCGGCGCGCTGACTGGTGGTCAGGCGCTGCAGCAAGCGAAAGCTGGTATTGAAGCGGTCTACCTTTCAGGCTGGCAGGTGGCGGCAGATGCCAACCTGGCGTCCAGCATGTATCCGGATCAATCGTTGTATCCAGCGAACTCCGTTCCGGCGGTGGTGGACAGGATCAACAACACATTCCGTCGTGCCGATCAGATCCAATGGTCAACCGGTATTGAGCCGAACGATCCGCGCTATGTGGATTACTTCCTGCCGATCGTTGCCGATGCGGAAGCGGGTTTTGGCGGGGTACTGAACGCGTTTGAACTGATGAAATCGATGATTGAGGCTGGTGCAGCGGCCGTTCACTTCGAAGATCAGCTCGCATCGGTAAAAAAATGTGGTCACATGGGCGGCAAAGTCCTGGTGCCGACTCAGGAAGCTATCCAGAAACTGGTGGCAGCCCGTCTGGCTGCAGACGTTATGGGCGTTCCGACGCTGGTGATTGCGCGTACCGATGCTGACGCAGCCGATCTGATTACGTCTGATTGCGACCCATACGATAGCGAGTTCATCACTGGCGAGCGTACCAGCGAAGGGTTCTACCGTACGCATGCGGGCATTGAGCAGGCGATCAGCCGTGGTCTGGCTTACGCACCGTATGCGGATCTGGTGTGGTGTGAAACCTCCACGCCGGACCTCGAACTGGCGAAGCGCTTTGCCGATGCTATTCATGCGAAATTCCCAGGCAAACTGCTGGCCTACAACTGTTCGCCATCGTTTAACTGGCAGAAAAACCTGGATGACAAAACCATTGCCAGCTTCCAGCAACAGCTGTCCGATATGGGTTACAAATACCAGTTCATTACGCTGGCGGGTATCCACAGCATGTGGTTCAACATGTTCGACCTCGCGCATTCCTATGCGCAGGGTGAGGGCATGCGCCACTACGTTGAGAAGGTTCAGCAGCCGGAATTTGCGGCGGCTAAAGATGGTTACACCTTCGTGTCCCATCAGCAGGAAGTAGGGACAGGCTACTTCGACAAAGTAACCACCATCATTCAGGGCGGCACTTCTTCAGTGACCGCGCTGACCGGCTCGACTGAAGAATCGCAGTTTTGATCAATGCCCGGTGGCGCTGCGCTTACCGGGCCTACGAAGGGATGTAGGCCGGATAAGCGAATGCGCCATCCGGCATGACATTGTGCCGGATGGGAGAAATTGATGACGCGTGGCCTGGAATTACTGATTGCTCAGACGATTTTGCAAGGTTTCGACGCCCAGTACGGGCGTTTTCTGGAAGTGACCTCCGGCGCGCAGCAGCGTTTTGAACATGCCGACTGGCACGCGGTTCAGCAGGCGATGAAAAGCCGTATCCACCTTTACGATCATCATGTGGGTCTGGTGGTGGAGCAACTGCGCTGCATTACTGATGGCAAAAGTACCGACGCGGATTTTTTACTTCGCGTGAAAGAGCATTACACCCGGCTATTGCCAGATTATCCACGCTTCGAGATTGCGGAGAGTTTCTTTAACTCCGTCTATTGCCGGTTATTTGACCACCGCTCGCTGACTCCCGAGCGACTGTTTATTTTCAGCTCTCAGCCAGAGCGCCGTTTTCGCACGATCCCACGCCCGTTGGCGAAAGACTTTTTTCCCGATACCGGCTGGGAGTGGCTGCTTACGCGCGTCCTCAGCGATCTGCCCTTGCGTCTGCCGTGGCAGAACAGACATCGGGATATCCACTACATCATCGAACACCTGACCGAAACGCTGGGGGCGGATGTGTTGCAGCGCAGTCATTTGCAGGTGGCGAACGAACTGTTTTATCGCAACAAGGCCGCCTGGCTGGTCGGGAAGTTGATTACCCCTTCCGGGACGCTGCCGTTTTTACTGCCAATTCACCGTACTGACGAAGGTGAACTGTTTGTCGATACCTGTCTGACCACGACGGCGGAAGCCAGTATCGTGTTTGGCTTCGCCCGCTCGTATTTTATGGTTTACGCCCCGCTGCCCGCCGCGTTAGTGGAGTGGCTGCGCGAGATCCTGCCCGGTAAAACCACCGCTGAATTGTATATGGCGATCGGCTGTCAGAAACACGCGAAGACCGAAAGTTACCGCGAATATCTGCTCTATCTTGCCCATTGCGATGAGCAATTTATCGAAGCGCCGGGGATCCGCGGCATGGTGATGCTGGTGTTTACCCTGCCGGGCTTCGACCGCGTCTTTAAAGTCATCAAAGACAAATTTGCGCCGCAAAAAGAGATGTCGGCTGCCCACGTCCGCGCCTGTTATCAACTGGTCAAGGAGCACGATCGTGTCGGGCGGATGGCTGACACTCAGGAGTTCGAGAACTTTGTGCTGGATAAACGGCAAATCGATCCGTCGCTGATGGCGCTGTTGCTACAGGAAGCCCCGGAAAAAATTACCGATCTCGGCGAGCAGATTGTCATTCGCCATCTGTATATCGAACGACGGATGGTGCCGCTGAATATCTGGCTGGAGCAGGTCGAAGGCCAGCAACTGCGCGATGCAATTGAAGAGTACGGTAATGCCATTCGTCAGCTGGCCGCCGCCAATATTTTCCCCGGCGATATGCTGTTTAAGAACTTCGGCGTGACTCGCCACGGGCGCGTGGTGTTCTACGACTACGATGAAATTTGCTACATGACGGAGGTGAATTTCCGTCATATCCCGCCGCCGCGTTACCCGGAAGATGAGATGAGCGCTGAACCGTGGTATAGCGTATCCCCGGGGGATGTCTTCCCGGAAGAGTTTCGTCACTGGCTATGCGCTGACCCGCGTATCGGGCCGCTATTTGAAGAGATGCATGCTGACCTGTTCAGCGCCGACTACTGGCGAGGTCTGCAAACGCGGATCCGTGAAGGGCACGTGGAAGATGTTTACGCCTACCGGCGCAAACAGCGGTTTTGCATCAGATTTGCGGCTTGATGTCCGGCAACCCTTTCTTAACGAAATCCGCCGTATGCCAGCGTGACTTCTTTCGCCGCTTTGATCGCCATGGCACCAAACTCGGTCACTCGATCGTCGGTAATGCGCGAAATGGGTCCGGAGATGGAAATAGCGGCAAACGGCTCACGGTGTTCATCATAAATGCACGACGCCACGCAGCGCAGACCCAGCGCATGCTCCTCATCATCAAAGGAGTAGCCGCGCTTGCGCGTCTGGGCTAAATCCTCTTTCAGATGCACCGGCGACACCAGCGTGGCGTGGGTGTATGCGTGCAGCCCTTTACGGTGCAGCAGGCCAGTCACCTGTTCTTCACTCAGTTGGGATAAAAACGCCTTACCCGCACCGGAGGCGTGCATCGGCAGTTTGCCGCCGATAGGCGCGGACATACGCATCAGTTGGGTACACTGCACCTGGTCGATAATAATGGCCTGATGGTCGCTTTGATCTAACACGGCCAGGTTTACCGTCTCACCGGAGTCTTCCATCAGCTTGCGCAGGATCGGGTGGACAATCGCCAGCAAATTACGGCTTTGCAAAAAGCTGCTGCCGACGATAAACGCATGCGCACCCACGGCCCAGTGGCCTAATTCACCCACCTGACGGACAAATCCTTGCTGCTGCATGGTGGTCAACAAACGGTGAGTCGTGGAGTTTGGCAAACCGGCCTGCTGTGCCAGCTCGGTTAGTGCCACGCTGCCGTTGGATTCTGCAATCCACTCCAGTAGCTTCAGGCCGCGAGTCAGAGACTGAACCTGCCCGGTTGCAGGCGTAGTAGCAGCGGCGGGTTTTCTACCGCGTTTCGCGGGGATTGTGGCAACCATGGCGGACTCCTTTTCTGTATCGTGGAAATCATTTTCGTTTTATTCAATTATAATGCAAGAATTCCTGTACTGATCGGATGAGTGAAGCTGAACATGTCTCATGTTGGCCGTTGTTCTCTTTTCCACCTCTCAGGTTTGTGCCAGTATGGTCTGTTGAGTTTTTTTCGGTCTGGTTGAGCGTTGTCGGGAGCGAGTGTGAGCAGCAAAGTTGAACAATTACGTCAGCAGTTAAATGAACGTATTCTGGTGCTGGACGGCGGTATGGGCACCATGATCCAGGGATATCGTCTGAGCGAAGAGGATTTCCGCGGCGAACGCTTTGCCGACTGGCCGTGCGATCTGAAAGGCAACAACGACCTGTTGGTGCTCAGCAAACCTGAGGTGATCGCCGCCATCCATAACGCCTATTTTGAGGCGGGCGCGGATATCATCGAAACCAACACCTTTAACTCCACGACTATCGCCATGGCGGATTACCAGATGGAATCCCTGTCGGCGGAAATCAACTTTGCGGCAGCCAAACTGGCGCGCGCAGCGGCAGACGAATGGACGGCACGCACACCGGAAAAACCGCGTTATGTCGCGGGCGTGCTCGGCCCAACCAACCGTACGGCGTCTATCTCGCCTGACGTCAACGACCCGGCTTACCGCAATATTACCTTTGATCAGCTGGTGGCCGCCTACCGTGAATCCACCAAAGCGCTGGTGGAAGGTGGCAGCGACCTGATCCTGATTGAAACCGTCTTCGATACCCTGAACGCCAAAGCCGCTATTTTCGCGGTTAAAACCGAGTTCGAAGCGCTGGGCGTTGAGTTGCCGATTATGCTCTCCGGCACTATCACCGATGCTTCCGGGCGTACGCTCTCCGGTCAGACAACCGAAGCGTTCTATAACTCACTGCGCCACGCCGATGCGCTGACCTTCGGTCTGAACTGCGCCTTAGGCCCGGACGAGTTGCGCCAGTACGTGCAGGAGCTGTCGCGCATTGCCGAATGCTACGTTACCGCGCACCCGAACGCCGGGTTGCCGAACGCCTTTGGCGAATACGATCTCGATGCCGACACCATGGCGGCGCAAATACGCGAGTGGGCGCAAGCGGGCTTCCTCAACGTGGTCGGCGGCTGCTGCGGCACCACGCCGGAACACATCGCCGCGATGAGCCGCGCAGTGGAAGGCTTGCCGCCGCGCCGCTTGCCGGAAATCCCGGTAGCCTGCCGTCTGTCTGGCCTTGAACCGTTGAATATTGGCGACGATAGCCTGTTTGTGAACGTCGGCGAGCGTACCAACGTCACCGGTTCGGCGAAATTTAAGCGACTGATCAAAGAAGAGAAATACAACGAAGCGCTGGATGTCGCCCGCCAGCAGGTGGAAAGCGGCGCACAGATTATCGATATCAACATGGATGAGGGGATGCTCGACGCCGAAGCGGCGATGGTGCGTTTTCTCAACCTTATCGCCGGTGAGCCGGATATTGCCCGCGTGCCGATTATGATCGACTCCTCGAAATGGGACGTCATCGAAAAAGGGCTGAAGTGCATTCAGGGTAAAGGCATCGTTAACTCCATCTCGATGAAAGAGGGGGTTGAGACCTTTATCCACCACGCGAAGTTGCTGCGACGCTACGGTGCCGCAGTGGTGGTGATGGCCTTTGACGAGCAGGGGCAGGCCGACACCCGAGCGCGTAAAATTGAGATTTGCCGACGGGCGTACAAAATTCTTACCGAAGAGGTAGGCTTCCCGCCGGAAGACATTATCTTCGACCCGAACATCTTTGCGGTCGCGACCGGGATTGATGAGCACAACAACTACGCCCAGGACTTTATCGGCGCCTGTGAGGACATCAAACGCGAACTACCGCACGCGCTGATCTCCGGCGGCGTCTCCAACGTGTCGTTCTCCTTCCGTGGTAACGACCCGGTTCGTGAAGCCATTCACGCGGTATTCCTTTACTACGCCATTCGCAACGGCATGGACATGGGGATCGTCAACGCCGGACAACTGGCGATTTACGACGACCTGCCCGCCGAGCTGCGCGATGCGGTTGAAGATGTGATCCTCAACCGTCGTGACGATGGCACCGAGCGTCTGCTGGAGCTGGCTGAGAAATATCGCGGTAGCAAAACTGATGACACTGCCAATGCCCAGATGGCGGAATGGCGCAGTTGGGACGTGAAAAAGCGCCTCGAATATTCGCTGGTGAAAGGCATTACCGAATTTATTGAGCAGGATACTGAAGAAGCTCGCCAGCAGGCCGCGCGTCCGATCGAGGTGATTGAAGGGCCGCTGATGGACGGGATGAACGTGGTTGGCGATCTGTTTGGCGAGGGCAAAATGTTCCTGCCGCAGGTGGTGAAATCCGCCCGCGTGATGAAGCAGGCGGTGGCCTACCTCGAACCGTATATTGAGGCCAGCAAAGAGAAAGGCTCCAGCAACGGCAAGATGGTCATTGCTACCGTGAAAGGCGATGTGCACGATATCGGCAAAAACATCGTTGGTGTGGTGCTGCAATGTAACAACTACGAAATCGTCGATCTTGGCGTGATGGTGCCAGCGGAGAAAATCCTCAGAACGGCACGTGAAGTGAATGCCGATCTGATTGGTCTTTCCGGGCTGATTACCCCGTCGCTGGACGAAATGGTCAACGTGGCGAAAGAGATGGAGCGTCAGGGGTTCACTATTCCGTTGCTGATTGGCGGCGCGACCACCTCAAAAGCGCACACGGCGGTGAAAATAGAGCAGAACTACAGTGGCCCGACGGTTTATGTGCAGAACGCCTCGCGTACCGTTGGCGTAGTCGCCGCACTCCTCTCTGACACTCAGCGCGATGACTTTGTCGCCCGTACGCGTAAAGAGTACGAAACCGTGCGTATCCAGCATGCGCGTAAGAAACCGCGGACCCCACCAGTAACGTTACAGGCTGCCCGCGACAACGATCTGGCCTTCGACTGGGAAAACTACACGCCGCCAGTGGCGCACCGCCTCGGCGTACAGAGCGTTGAAGCCAGCATCGAAACGCTGCGCAACTACATCGACTGGACGCCGTTCTTTATGACCTGGTCGCTGGCCGGGAAATACCCGCGTATCCTCGAAGATGAGGTGGTGGGAGAAGAGGCGAAACGTCTGTTTAAAGACGCCAATGACCTGCTGGATAAACTCAGCGCTGAGAAGACCCTGAATCCGCGCGGCGTGGTGGGCTTGTTCCCGGCTAACCGCGTGGGGGACGACATCGAGATTTACCGTGACGAGACGCGTACGCACGTCATCAACGTCAGTCATCACCTGCGCCAGCAGACGGAAAAAGTCGGTTTCGCCAACTACTGCCTGTCTGACTTTGTTGCGCCGAAACTGAGCGGCAAAGCGGATTACATCGGTGCTTTCGCAGTTACCGGCGGTCTGGAGGAAGATGCACTGGCGGACGCCTTCGAAGCCCAGCATGACGACTACAACAAGATCATGGTGAAAGCGATTGCCGACCGCCTGGCGGAAGCGTTCGCGGAATATCTGCACGAGCGCGTGCGTAAAGTCTACTGGGGCTATGCGGCGAATGAGAACCTCAGTAACGAGGAGCTGATCCGCGAAAACTACCAGGGAATTCGCCCGGCGCCGGGCTATCCGGCGTGTCCGGAACACACCGAAAAGGCCACCATCTGGGAACTGCTGGATGTAGAAGCGCACACCGGGATGAAGCTCACCGAATCCTTCGCGATGTGGCCAGGTGCGTCGGTTTCCGGCTGGTATTTCAGTCATCCAGACAGCAAGTACTACGCCGTGGCGCAAATCCAGCGCGATCAGGTTGAAGATTACGCCTTCCGTAAAGGCATGAGCGTGGCGGAAGTCGAACGTTGGTTAGCGCCTAATCTGGGCTATGACGCTGACTGATTCACAAAACTGTCATCTTTATTTACAACAAACAGGGCACTCAATGAGTGCCTTGTCTCTTTATTACGTTTAAACCCTTATACTGAAAGAACGTTCATCGGTACTGCTTGCCGGATGGCGGCGTAAACACCTTATCCGGCTACTGGCATATTTTTGTAGGCCTGATAAGCGTGGCGTCATCAGGTGTTATGTCATCGCTATGAGCCTCAGGAACATATAACGATAAGGAGAACCTGATTCCGTGCTAACTCTGTTACACCTGCTTTCTGCTGTCTCTATGCTGGTTTGGGGTACGCATATTGTGCGCACCGGCGTGATGCGCGTCTTCGGCGCCCGCTTGCGTACCGTACTCAGCCGTAGTGTTGAAAAGAAGCCGCTCGCCTTTTGTGCGGGTATCGGCGTGACGGCGCTGGTACAAAGCAGCAACGCCACCACCATGCTGGTGACCTCGTTTGTCGCGCAGGACCTCGTCGCGCTCACCCCTGCGCTGGTGATTGTACTCGGCGCCGACGTCGGGACCGCGCTGATGGCGCGTATCCTGACCTTCGATCTCTCCTGGCTGTCGCCACTGCTGATTTTTATCGGCGTGATCTTCTTTCTCGGACGTAAGCAGTCCCGTGTGGGGCAACTGGGGCGGGTTGGTATTGGACTGGGGTTGATTTTACTGGCGCTGGAACTGATTGTGCAGGCGGTAACACCGATCACCCAGGCTAACGGCGTACAGGTTATTTTCGCCTCGCTCACCGGCGATATCATGCTGGATGCGCTGATTGGCGCTATGTTCGCGATTATCAGTTACTCCAGCCTTGCGGCGGTGCTGCTAACGGCAACGCTGACCGCGGCAGGCATTATCTCGTTCCCGGTGGCGTTGTGTCTGGTGATTGGCGCCAACCTCGGCTCTGGCCTGCTGGCGATGCTTAATAACAGCGCCGCTAACGCCGCCGCCCGCCGTGTGGCGCTCGGTAGCCTGCTGTTTAAGCTGGTGGGAAGCCTGATTATCCTGCCGTTTGTTCATCCGCTGGCAAATCTGATGGATGAACTGCCGCTGCCGAAATCTGAACTGGTTATTTACTTCCATGTCTTCTACAACCTGGTGCGCTGCGTGGCGATGGTGCCGTTCGCAGAACCGATGGCGCGTTTTTGTAAGCGCATCATCCGCGATGAGCCGGAGCTGGATGCGCATCTGAAGCCCAAGCATCTGGACGTCAGTGCGCTGGATACGCCGACGCTGGCCCTGGCCAATGCCGCTCGTGAAGCTCTGCGCATCGGCGACGCGATGGAGCAGATGATGGACGGGCTGAAGAAGGTGATGCACGGCGAGCCGCGTGAAGAGAAAGAGCTGCGCAGGATGGCGGACGACATTAACGTGCTATACACGGCAATCAAGCTCTATCTGGCGCGGATGCCAAAGGATGAACTGGCGGAAGAGGAATCACGCCGTTGGGCGGAGATTATCGAAATGTCGCTTAACCTCGAGCAGGCTTCCGATATTGTCGAACGTATGGGCAGTGAGATAGCGGATAAGTCGCTGGCTGCCCGTCGCGCATTCTCTGTGGAAGGATTGAAAGAGCTGGATGCGCTCTTCGATCAGCTGCTCAGCAATCTGCAGCTGGCGATGTCGGTGTTCTTCTCTGGTGACGTGACCAGCGCCCGACGTCTGCGCCGTAGCAAGCACCGTTTCCGTATTCTCAACCGTCGGTATTCGCATGCGCACGTTGACCGTCTGCATCAGCAGAACGTGCAGAGCATCGAGACCAGCTCCTTGCACCTGGCGCTGCTGGGCGATATGCAGCGTCTGAACTCGCTGTTTTGTTCCGTGGCCTATAGCGTGCTGGAACAGCCGGATGAGGACGATGAGCGCGACGATTATTGAGTGAGGTGGACCGGTTGGCCGGATAAGGCATTTATGCCGTTATCCGGCAACGTCGGTTAGAAGCAGTGACCTGCTTCGAGGGCAACCGCGTCTTCACCCGCTTTAAAGACGTAAGTGGTGTTCGGACCGCCAAGAACCGCCTGGCCGTTACTCACCTTAATCCAGTTTCCTTCCGGCAAACCAATTACCGTCAGCTCTGGTGCCACAACCAGCAGCTCGCGAATACGCTGTTCACGCGTTTCGCCTTTGTGGCCTTCCGGAAGCGCATTGGTGAAATGTGGGTTAATCTGCAGCGGGAACAGACCCAGGGCATCAAAACCTTTTGGATCGACAATCGGCATGTCGTTGGTGGTGCGGATGGTCTGGCAGGCGAGGTTAGAACCTGCGCTCCAGCCGATGTACAGCGCACCGCGTTTGACGACATCCACAATCGGCGCCAGCAGCCCGCGCTCGCGGCTCTCTTTCAGTAACTGGAAGGTGTTACCCCCGCCGACAATCACCAGCTCTGCGTTTTCAATGGCAGCGATCGGATCGGCAACGGTATGAATGCCAGTAACGTTGACGCCCATTGGCGCAAAGATGGCTGCCGTTTTCGCCGTGTATTCATCCCAGGTTTGCGTCACGCCAGCGAACGGAATAAACACCGCCGTACGGCGACCATTCAGCTGCTCAGCAATCAGCGGTAGCGCATGTTCCATCCAGCCTTTGCCCGGCAGCGTCGAGTTACTCAATAAAAGCAGTTCCATCATTTCTCCATGTAATCAGAAAATTACAAACCGCGCTAATGCTACCACTATCAGCGTAACGCCTTACTGATATGGCTCACGATGTTGGAAGGGGGGAAAGCCGAACGGGTTAACCACAACCTCCTGTTGGAAAAGCCCGTTCGGACTTAACAACGATCAATCTATTGAAACAGCGTCCTATTGCGTAGTGGCAAACGCCAGGCCTTCGTCCTCCCAGCCCTTAATACCACCAATCATTATTTTCACCGGTCGACCTAGCTTCGCCAACTTCAGCGCCGCGCGATCGGCCCCGTTACAGTGTGGGCCAGCGCAATAGACGACAAACAGTGTGTCCTGTGGCCATTTTTTCAAGGATTCCGTATTTATCAGTCGATGGGGAAGATGAATCGCGCCAGGGATATGACAACGAGAAAAACTCTCTGCACTCCCCACCACATGTAAAAGCACAAAATCTTTGTCGTCAGCAGCCATCGCGGAATGAACGTCAGAACAATCCGTCTCCATATTCAGACGTTGCTGGAAATGGGCGATAGCTTGTGCAGATGAAGCGGCTGGAATATCAGTTACGGTACTCATATTGTTGTTTTCTCTTGTGGTGAAATCAGCTGTTGTGTTACCTCTTATCTCATCAAAAAATTAACCTCGAAACACCCTCTGACCATGACAGATTCCGCCAGGATCATGACAACATCTTCTCGCCCGTTGGTCGTTGCACTCGCTTATGACGGGCTATGTACTTTCGAGTTTGGCGTCGCAGTGGAAGTTTTTGGGCTTCCGCGACCTGAACTGGGAGAGAGCTGGTATCGTTTTGCCGTGGCTTCGGTTGATCAAGGTGAATTAAGGGCAACTGGTGGGGTTCGTATCGTGGTGGACGGTGGATATGAATTGCTGCAGGAAGCAGACACTATTGTCATTCCTGGCTGGCGTGACGTGAGCTCACCGGTCCCGGAAGCATTATGCGATGCGCTTCGTGAAGCACATCAACGCGGTTGTCGAATCATCTCTATCTGTTCTGGTGTATTTGTTCTGGCTGCGGCAGGTTTGCTGGATGAGCGTAAGGCGACGACGCACTGGCGTTACGTCAGTGAACTCCAGCGACGCTTTCCCGCCATCAACGTCGTGGAAGATGTCCTGTATGTCGGTGACCACGACGTGCTCACTTCGGCAGGTAGTGCGGCAGGGATTGATTTATGTTTGCATGTGGTGCGCACTGATTTTGGACTTGAGATTGCCAATAACGTGGCCCGTCGCCTGGTGCTGCAGCCCCACAGGGATGGCAGCCAGACTCAGCAGCAACTGCGTCCTGTTGCCCGCAGTCGGGAAAGCCAGCGTTTTGGTCTTTTGCTTGACTGGTTACATAACAATATCGCGCAGAAGCATACTCTTGACGCTCTGGCCAGCCAGGTCGGTATGAGTCCCCGAACGTTGATGCGGCGATTTCAGGAGTCAACGGGGCTTACTCCCGCACGTTGGCTGATGAATGAACGGCTAAACCGTGCGCAGCAGGCGCTCAATACATCCCATATCAGTATTGAGCAGATCGCGCAGCAAACCGGGTTCGGCAGCGCAAACTCTTTGCGTTACCACTTTCAAAAACGATTTGGTATCAGCCCGCAGGCATTACGTAATCAGATACGATAGCACATTTTCACACTCTGCTTTTTTATCCCCCGCAAGGTAGGGTATATTTCGCTGTCAAAGGAGAAATTATGCTGCCCGACTCATCCATCCGATTAAATAAATACATCAGTGAAAGCGGAATCTGCTCGCGCCGCGAGGCGGATCGCTTTATCGAACAAGGGAATGTCTTCCTGAATGGTAAACGCGCCACCATTGGCGATCAGGTGATGCCTGGCGACGTCGTAAAAGTGAATGGTCGGTTGATTGAGCCGCGTGAAGCGGAAGATCTGGTTTTTATCGCGCTGAACAAGCCGGTAGGGATTGTCAGCACCACTGAAGACAGCGAACGCGACAACATTGTTGATTTCGTTAACCACAGCAAGCGCGTGTTCCCAATCGGTCGTCTGGACAAAGATTCCCAGGGGCTTATCTTTCTGACCAACCACGGCGACCTGGTGAATAAAATCCTGCGTGCCGGTAACGATCACGAAAAAGAGTATCTGGTGACGGTAGATAAGCCGGTCACTGATGACTTTATCCGTGGGATGAGTGCCGGTGTGCCAATCCTTGGCACCGTTACCAAGAAATGTAAGGTCAAGAAAGAAGCGCCGTTTGTGTTTCGTATCACGCTGATTCAGGGGCTGAACCGCCAGATCCGTCGTATGTGCGAGCACTTTGGCTATGAAGTTACTAAGCTTGAGCGTACACGTATCATGAACGTTGGTCTGTCCGGCCTGCCGCTGGGTGAATGGCGCGACCTGACGGATGACGAACTGATCGACCTGTTCAAGCTGATTGAGAACTCGTCCTCAGAAGCCAAACCGAAGGCGAAAGCGAAGCCAAAAACCGCAGGCATTAAGCGCCCGGTGGTGAAAATCGAAAAATCGGCTGAGAAAGAGAAATCGCGCCCGGCGGCAAACGGGAAGCGTTTTACCTCGCCGGGGCGTAAGAAGAAAGGGCGTTAACGTCTGCCGCGCGTTGGCGTATTCGCTGACCAGGAAAATGATGCTTCCGCATCCGGTTTATAAGCCTGCTTTTTCTTCAACTGGCGGGCTTTTTTAGCTTCTGCTTCACGCAAGGCCATCAGTTTATCGATGTACTCTTTCTTGATGCTGTTGGTCTCAGCGTTGGTTAGCAGCCGACCATGCGCAATGCGCGC
This sequence comes from Citrobacter sp. Cb004, assembly GCF_030337065.1. Lineage (NCBI taxonomy): Bacteria > Pseudomonadati > Pseudomonadota > Gammaproteobacteria > Enterobacterales > Enterobacteriaceae > Citrobacter > Citrobacter sp. Cb004. The sequence continues at coordinate 16,670 of NZ_JAOWCH010000054.1, forward strand.
GCGGTCGAGCAGCGTTTTCAGTTCACGCTGTTCGCGCTCGGTCATCTCTTTTTGGGTAATGCGGGGGAGTGCCATAAGGGTGCCCTCTGTTAGCCGATATCCGCAGTGTACGGCAAAGTGCAGAGGCTGGGTAGGCCGGATAAGGTGTTAGCCGCTATCCGGCCTACCGCCGCCAATTAGCGGCGTTCTTTTTCTTCAATCGGTTTACCGGACCAGTAACCTGCCAGCAGCGAACCGGAAAGGTTATGCCAGACCGAGAACAACGCGCCGGGCAGCGCCGCAAGCGGGCCAAAGTAGATTTTGCCCAGCGCAGCGGCAAGCCCTGAATTCTGCATGCCCACTTCAATAGCCAACGTACGACAGGTTGACTCGTCGAAACCAAACAGTTTTCCGCCCCAGTAGCCGCCGAGCAAGCCAATGGTGTTATGCAGGATAACGGCGATAATCACCACAAAGCCGACGGACGCAATGTGCGAGGCAGAACCCGCCACGACGGCGCTGATGATCGCCAGGATGCACAGCATAGAAAACGCCGGCAGATACGGTTCCACGGCTTTTACGACGCGTGGGAACAGATGGTGAATGACCAGTCCCAAAGCAATCGGAATGACCACGATCTGCAGAATACTCAGCAGCATACCCATCACATCCACCTGGATATGCGCGTCGACATACAGCCGTGTCAGCAGCGGCGTGGCGACAACGCCGACCAGCGTTGAAACCGATGAAATAGTCACGGAGAGCGCCACATCACCTTTTGCCAGATAGATCATGACGTTCGATGCGGTTCCGCTGGCGACGCTACCGACCAGCACCATCCCTGCCGACAGTTCCGGCGGCATATTAAATGCCAGCGCCAAAATCCATGCGGCGAGCGGCATCACCAGATAGTGCAGGAAAATACCCGCCGCGACCGGTGCGGGGCGTGAAAGTACGCGTTTAAAGTCGTCCACCTTCAGGTGAACGCCCATGCCGAACATGATCAGCATCAACAACGACGGCACGAATGGCCCGACAGGCGTAAAGGTGGAGGGCGTGTAATACGCAATAACAGAGAGCAGCAGCGCCCATAACGGGAACAGCCGCGTGAGAGTAGCGAGCATGTTATCTTCCTTGCGATTGAAATGTGTTGTGTTGTTATAAAAAAGCCGGGTTCGAGCCCGGCTATAGTTATTGTTTATCGCGTGATGAAATATTATTCAAACAAATTATGATGTAGCTTCTGTACCACCTGTTCGGCTTCGCTACCGGGCACCAGGAAGCACAGGTTATGGCTGGACGCGCCGTAGCAAATCATGCGGATGTTGAACGGCTCAAGTACACCAAACACCTCTTTACCCACCCCGCAGGCTTTGGACAGGTCGTTGCCAATCAACGCCACCAGCGCCAGGCCTTCTTCGACTTCAACCCGGCACAGGGCAGACAGTTCCATCAGCAGAGACTGCGTTAACAGCGTATCGCCGGTGGAGGTTGAACCGGTGGTATCCAGCGTCAGCGCTACGCTGACTTCAGATGTGGTAATTAAATCTACCGAGATATTGTGGCGTGCAAGGATGCCGAACACTTCTGCTAAAAAGCCGCGGGAGTGCAGCATATTCAGGCTATGCAGCGTCAGCAGCGTCTGCTTACGGCGCAGCGCCAGCGCACGGAACAGCGGTGGATTCGCGGTTTTATTACAGACCAGCGTACCGCCTGCTTTTGGATCCTTGCTGGAGCCAACAAATACCGGGATATCGCTACGTACGGCCGGCAACAGGGTTGCCGGGTGCAGCACTTTCGCGCCAAAGGTCGCCATTTCCGCGGCCTCTTCAAAGGCGATTTCATCAATACGCTGCGCAGCAGGAACAACGCGCGGATCGGTAGTGTAAATGCCTGGAACATCGGTCCAGATATCGACGCGCGTTGCGTGCAGCGCTTCGGCCAGCAGGGCGGCTGTATAATCGCTACCGCCGCGCCCCAACGTGGTGGTGCGGCCTTTGCCTTCGCTGCCGATAAAACCCTGAGTGATTACCAGACCTTCGCTCAGACGCGGGGCCAACTGAAGCGTTGCCAGTTCAGCCAGCGCCGCGACGTCGGGTTCTGCGCGACCAAAACGATCGTTGGTGCGCATCACTTTACGCACGTCAAACCACTGCGCTTGTACGTTGCGTTCACGCAGGATTTCGACGAACAACAGGGTGGACATCAGTTCACCGTGGCTGACCAGTTCGTCGGTCAGGGCGGTTGAGGTCGCCAGTGACGCCGCTTCTGCCAGCGTGGTGATGTTTTCCAGCAGACGTTCAATCTCTTCACGAATTACGTTTGGATAACGCAGGCGTTCCAGAATATTGAACTGAATTTGACGAATGGCGTCGAGTTTTTCGAAGCGCTCGGTTGGCTCCAGCCCTTCAGCCAGTGCGACCAGCAGGTTGGTAATTCCAGCGGAAGCGGAAAGTACCACTACACGGACGTTAGCATCAGAAAGCACCACATCAGCGCTGCGATTCATGGCATCAAAATCCGCCACGCTGGTACCGCCAAACTTGGAGACAACTACATCAGTCATAACTACCTCGTGTCAGGGAATGAATAGAGCGACCATGGCACATAAGGCAGAACGAAAACCGGTGCAGGCGCAAATGCAAATACCGTATTTATAAATAAAATGTGTAGCTTGCACTGTCAACGCTGGGATTATGCGGATTTTTCATGCTGCGTTTCCGTTCAGTAACAGCGCTTATAACATCTATACTTTTTACCCTGGTTCGATGGATACAAGGGCGATGGCATTAAAACAATCACACTTTTCTGTGACTGGCGTTACAATCGATCTCAGTCACAATTCTCAAAATCAGAAGAGTATTGCTAATGAAAAACATCAATCCAACGCAGACCTCAGCCTGGCAGGCACTACAAAAACACTTTGAAGAGATGAAAGACGTTACTATCGCGGATCTGTTCGCGAAAGATGGCGATCGTTTCGCTAAATTTTCCGCGACGTTTGACGATCTGATGCTGGTGGATTTCTCCAAAAACCGCATCACTGAAGAGACGCTGGCTAAACTGCAGGATCTGGCGAAAGAGACCGATTTGGCAGGCGCCATCAAGTCCATGTTCTCCGGTGAGAAAATTAACCGCACTGAAGACCGTGCCGTGCTGCACGTGGCGCTGCGCAACCGTAGCAACACTCCAATCATCGTTGACGGCAAAGATGTGATGCCGGAAGTGAATGCGGTGCTGGAGAAGATGAAATCCTTCTCTGAAGCGATTATCTCCGGAAGCTGGAAAGGCTATACCGGTAAAGCCATTACTGATGTCGTGAACATCGGTATCGGCGGTTCAGACCTCGGCCCGTTCATGGTGACCGAAGCGCTACGCCCGTACAAAAATCACCTGAACATGCATTTTGTGTCTAACGTCGATGGTACGCACATTGCCGAAGTGCTGAAGAAAGTGAATCCGGAGACTACGCTGTTCCTGGTCGCTTCCAAAACCTTCACCACTCAGGAAACCATGACTAACGCCCACAGCGCGCGCGACTGGTTCCTGGCGACCGCTGGCGACAACAAGCACGTTGCCAAACACTTCGCAGCGCTCTCCACTAACGGTAAAGCGGTTGGCGAGTTCGGTATTGATACCGCCAATATGTTCGAGTTCTGGGACTGGGTTGGCGGTCGTTACTCCCTGTGGTCTGCAATCGGTCTGTCCATCATCCTTTCTGTGGGCTTCGACAACTTTGTTGAGCTGCTTTCTGGCGCGCACGCCATGGACAAACACTTCTCCACCACTCCGGCGGAGAAAAACCTGCCGGTGCTGCTGGCGCTGATCGGTATCTGGTACAACAATTTCTTCGGTGCTGAAACCGAAGCGATTCTGCCGTACGACCAGTATATGCACCGTTTCGCGGCCTACTTCCAGCAGGGCAATATGGAATCCAACGGTAAATACGTTGACCGTAACGGCAATGCGGTGGATTACCAGACAGGCCCAATCATCTGGGGTGAGCCGGGTACTAACGGTCAGCATGCGTTCTACCAGCTGATTCATCAGGGTACCAAAATGGTTCCGTGCGATTTCATCGCTCCGGCAATCACCCACAACCCGCTGTCGGATCACCATCCGAAACTGCTGTCTAACTTCTTCGCCCAGACCGAAGCGCTGGCTTTTGGTAAATCTCGTGAAGTGGTTGAGCAGGAATACCGCGACCAGGGTAAAGATCCGGCAACCCTTGACCACGTTGTGCCGTTCAAAGTGTTCGAAGGTAACCGTCCAACTAACTCCATCCTGCTGCGCGAAATCACACCGTTCAGCTTGGGTGCGCTGATTGCGCTGTACGAGCACAAAATCTTCACTCAGGGCGCGATCCTGAATATCTTCACCTTTGACCAGTGGGGCGTTGAGCTGGGCAAACAGCTGGCGAATCGCATTCTGCCAGAGCTGAATGATGATAAAGAAATCACCAGCCATGATTGCTCAACTAACGGTTTGATTAACCGTTATAAGTCCTGGCGTTAATCTGCTTCTTCCTTCGAGCCGCAGCGCTGTTGGCTGCGTTCGTTAACCCCGGTCACATAGCTATCTATGCTCCCGGGGATTAACGATCTTGCCGCCTTGCTGCAATTCGAATGAATTTGCAGATTACTTATAAAAAAAGCCGATATTAATATCGGCTTTTTTTATAATCTGGCTCCCGAATATCTACGCTTTTGCTTTACACCTTTATTGAGCTTAATCCTAAAATAATTCATTCAACGTTATCGTGTTTCTGGTTTTTTCAGAATTACCGGATGTTGTGTTTTTGTTTTTGTATTTTAAATTTATGATTATATTGAATTAATTATCTTACGTTAATCATTTTATTTCTTGCTATCTAATTATCCTAAATTCCCGCCTGGCGTAATTTGCACACTTTGGCTTGTGTATACTCGATCTCGCCCGAAATTCTTTTGGGTAAATCTCCATTCATACAATGAAGGGAATTTGTGATGAAAAAAGTTCTGTATGGCCTTTGGGCTATATCTGCGCTTGCGGCGACTTCTGTCTATGCTGCCCCCGTTCAGGTGGGTGAGGCTGCAGGGTCGGCTGCCGCGTCGGTTTCGGCAGGAAGTTCCTCCGCAACCAGCGTGAGCACCGTAAGTTCTGCGGTGGGGGTTGCTCTTGCGGCAACCGGTGGCGGCGATGGTTCTAACACCGGAACCACAACCACCACAACCACCAGTACCCAGTAATACCGGTACGTTTAATTCTAACCACACTTCGGTGTGGTTATTTTGCCGCTGCGGAGAAATGTCGTGAAGCGACCAGCGCTGATAATGGTTTGCCTGTTATTACAGGCGTGCTCAGCCACCACCGAAGGGCTGGGTCATTCGCTATGGGATAGCGTGTTTGGTACTCCCGGCGTACAGATGACGGACGATGAAATCAAAAACATGCCCTACGCCAGCCAGTACATGCAGCTCAACGGCGGCCCACAACTGTTTGTGGTACTCGGGTTCGCGGAAAACGGACAGCAGAAATGGGTGACTCAGGATCGGGCCATTCTCGTCACGCAGTCTGGGCGCATGGTGAAAACGCATCTCGGCGGGGATAACCTGATCGAGGTGAATAATCTCGCGGCAGATCCGCTCATCAAACCAAACCAGATAGTCGATGGGGCAACGTGGACCCGCACGATGGGCTGGACCGAGCATCAGCAGGTGCGCTATGCCACTGCCCGCTCGGTTTTCGAATGGGATGGCACTGACACCATTAAGGTGGGTAGCGAAGATACGCCAGTACGAATCCTTGACGAAGAAGTCACCACCGATCAAACGCGCTGGCATAACCGCTACTGGATCGACAGCGAAGGGCAGATTCGCCAATCGGAACAGTATCTTGGCGCACGTTACTTCCCGGTGAAAACCACGCTGATTAAGGCGGCAAAATCATGATGAAACGAGCCGTTGTGGCGCTGCTATTGAGCCTGAGCGCAGCGTCAGTTTTTGCTGCGGGTAGCATTAAGGTCTTTACCTCCGCCAGCGAAGAGCCAAAAACGCTGACCGGGGCCGAACATCTGCTCGACCTGGTTGGGCAGCCGCGGTTGAGTAATAGCTGGTGGCCAGGAGCGGTTATCAGCGAAGAGCGGGCAACGACGGAAGCAGAGCGTCAGCAGCAGGCATTACTGGCTCGTCTGGCGATGCTCAGCGCTGAAGAAAGTGGTGACGATGCCGCGGCTATCAACGCATTGCGCCAGCAAATTCAGGCGCTGAAGGTGACCGGCAGACAGAAGATTAATCTCGACCCGGATGTTGTGCGCGTCAGTGAGCGAGGCAACCCGCCGTTGCAGGGCAATTACACGTTGTGGGTCGGGCCGCAGCCAACGGATATAACGCTGTTTGGCCTGCTTAGTCATCCGGGTAAACAACCGTTTATACCCGGGCGCGATATCGCCAGCTATCTCGATGGGCAACGTCGGCTCAGCGGCGCAGATCGTAGCTACGCCTGGGTCATCTATCCCGACGGACGCACGCAAAAAGTCCCGGTCGCCTACTGGAACAAACGTCACGTTGAGCCGATGCCCGGCAGCATCATTTTTGTCGGGCTCTCTGATGCTGTCTGGCGCAGCACCCCGGATGAAATCAATGCCGACATTCTTCGCACCCTGACCCAGCGGATACCCGAATAATGAGAAAAACTTATCTGCTCAGCTTACTGGCGCTGGGCGTAAGCGTTGCCTGCCACGGTGAAACCTGGCCCGCGCCCATTGGACCTTCCCAGTCGGATTTTGGCGGCGTGGGACTGCTGCAAACCCCAACCGCACGCATGGCGCGTGAAGGCGAAATGAGCCTTAACTACCGCGATAACGATCAATACCGTTACTACTCTGCGTCGGTACAACTCTTCCCTTGGCTGGAAACTACCCTGCGCTATACCGATGTGCGTACCAAAAAATACAGCGGCGTGGAGTCGTTTTCTGGCGATCAGACTTATAAAGATAAGGCTTTTGATCTCAAACTTCGCCTGTGGGAAGAGAGCTACTGGATGCCGCAGGTAGCGGTTGGCGCGCGGGATATCGGTGGTACCGGACTGTTTGATGCGGAGTATGTGGTGGCGAACAAAGCCTGGGGCCCGTTTGATTTCTCTCTCGGCCTTGGCTGGGGATATCTCGGGACCAGCGGCAATGTTAGCAATCCGTTTTGCTCATACAGTGATAAATTCTGCCATCGCGATAACAGCTACAAGCAGGCCGGTTCTATTGACGGTAGCCAGATGTTCCACGGCCCGGCGTCGCTGTTTGGCGGCGTAGAGTATCAGACTCCCTGGCAGCCGCTGCGCCTGAAACTGGAGTATGAAGGTAATAATTACCAGCAGGATTTTGCCGGCAAGTTGGAGCAGAAGAGCAAGTTTAACGTCGGCGCTATTTATCGCGTCACCGATTGGGCCGACGTTAACCTCAGCTATGAGCGCGGGAACACCTTGATGTTTGGGGTCACGCTGCGGACTAACTTTAACGATCTGCGACCAAACTATAACGACAATACCCGCCCGAAATATCAACCACAGCCGCAGGATGCCATCCTGCAACATTCGGTGGTGGCGAATCAGTTAACGCTGCTGAAATATAATGCCGGGCTGGCGGATCCTAAAATTCAGGTGCAGGGCGATACGCTGTATGTGACGGGTGAACAGGTGAAATACCGTGATTCGCGCGAAGGGATCGAGCGTGCTAACCGGATCGTGATGAACGATCTTCCCGATGGGATCCGCACGATCCGCATTACGGAAAACCGCCTTAACTTGCCGCAGGTGACGATCGAAACGGAGGTTTCCAGCCTCAAGCGCCATCTGGAAGGCGAGCCGTTGGGCCATGAAACTCAACTGGCACAAAAACGCGTCGAGCCCGTGGTACCGAAAACGACCGAGCAGGGCTGGTATATTGATAAGTCACGCTTCAATTTCCACATCGATCCGGTGCTAAATCAGTCGGTGGGCGGCCCGGAAAACTTCTATATGTATCAGTTGGGCGTGATGGGAACGGCGGATTTGTGGGTTACCGATCATCTGCTGACCACCGGGAGTTTGTTCGCCAACCTCGCCAATAACTATGACAAGTTTAACTACACCAACCCGCCGCAGGATTCGCATTTACCACGCGTGCGTACCCATGTGCGTGAGTATGTGCAAAACGATGTCTACGTGAATAACCTGCAGGCCAACTACTTCCAGTCACTCGGCAACGGGTTCTACGGACAGGTTTACGGGGGCTATCTGGAAACTATGTACGGCGGAGCGGGGGCAGAAGTGCTGTATCGCCCGCTGGACAGCAACTGGGCGTTTGGTGTTGACGCCAACTACGTGAAACAGCGTGACTGGCGCAGCGCGCAGGACATGATGAAGTTCACCGACTACAGCGTGAAGACCGGGCATTTGACGGCTTACTGGAATCCTTCGTTCGCCCAGGATGTACTGGTGAAAGCCAGCGTGGGGCAGTATCTGGCGGGGGATAAGGGCGGAACGCTGGAAGTGGCGAAACGCTTTGACAGCGGCGTAGTGGTGGGTGGTTATGCGACCATCACCGACGCCTCGCCGGATGAGTACGGAGAGGGTGATTTTACCAAAGGGGTGTACGTTTCTGTACCGCTGGATCTGTTCTCGTCAGGCCCAACCCGCAGTCGTGCGGCGATTGGCTGGACGCCGTTAACACGCGATGGCGGCCAGCAGCTTGGACGTAAGTTTGGTCTGTACGACATGACCAGCGACAGGAGTGAAAACTTCCGCTGATAGATGGCCGGATGGGACCTGCGCTTATCCGGCTCTATAAACGACGTAATAATTTTGCCGGATTTCCCGCATACACGCCTTTCTCGGTGATCGATTTGGTCACCACGCTTCCCGCGCCGACGACCACGCCATCACAGATAGTGACCGCCAGAATGGTCGCTCCGCTACCGATCGAGACATCGTCGCCAATCGTAATACGTCCCCAACTGTTGCGGTCGGCATTGGGTTTTCCTTCGCGAAACATATCGTTGGCGAACATCACGCCGTGACCGATAAAACAGCGGGCGCCGAGGGTGACATATTCGCAGATGAAGGTGTGTGACTGAATTTTGCTGTCTGCGCCAATCTGCGTATTACCCTGGATTTCAACAAATGGTCCGACAAAAACGTTGTCACCCAATGTGCAGTCGTAGAGATTTGCGGGTTCATAGATCACCACGTTCTCACCGCAGGTAACGTTGCGAACAGCGGATTGTCTTAGCTGCATAATTCATTCTGTGAAATGTGTCGTGACACTCATCATTCCCTGCTGACCTTTCTTGCACAAAATATAAACAAAAAATGTAGATCTCTGTCACATTTTTGCGTTATACAGGAACCTCGCCACTGAGTAAGAGGTGCTGTTATGACGTCGCTATCTCGTCCACGCGTGGAGTTTATCTCCACTATTTTACAGACCGTGTTGAATCTGGGGTTGCTGAGTCTGGGCCTGATCCTGGTCGTATTCCTCGGGAAAGAAACGCTGCATCTGGCGGATGTGCTATTCGCGCCGGAACAAACCAGCAAATATGAACTGGTGGAAGGGCTGGTGGTTTACTTTCTCTACTTTGAATTTATCGCGCTGATTGTGAAGTACTTTCAGTCAGGTTTTCACTTTCCGCTGCGCTACTTTGTCTATATCGGGATCACTGCGATTGTGCGGCTGATCATTGTCGATCATAAAGCGCCGATGGATGTGCTGATCTATTCTGCGGCGATCCTGCTGCTGGTGATCACCCTGTGGCTGTGTAATTCCAAACGGCTGAAGCGAGAGTAAAAGACAACACGCCGCAATTGGGCTGCGGCGTGTTTTGGGTAAGAATTACTGCGCAGAGGCCGGCTGGGTTTTCTCCGCTGCGGGCTCCCACAGCTCTTCAAGTTCTTCCAGCGTTTTGCCTTTGGTTTCCGGCACAAACTTCCACATAAACAGCGCGGCCAGAATGCCCATACAACCGTAAATCCAGTAGGAGAAACCGTTGTGGAAATGGGAAATCAGCCACGAATTTTTGTCCATCATCGGGAAAGTCCAGGAAACGAAGTAGTTCGCCAGCCATTGCGCGGCAACCGCAATGGCGAGCGCTTTGCCACGAATCGCATTGGGGAAGATTTCGGCCAGCAGCACCCAACAAACCGGTCCCCAGGACATGGCGAATGCGGCGACATAAAACAGCATCGACAGTAACGCAACCAGCCCGGAAGCCTGGGTATAAAAGGCGGTTCCGAGGCTGAACATACCGAGGGCCATGCCTAAGGCCCCAATAATCTGCAGCGGCTTGCGACCAAATTTATCCACCGTCATGATCGCCAATACGGTAAAGCTTAGGTTGATCACGCCAACAATAATGGTCTGCAACAGCGCCACGTCAGTGCTGGCTCCCAGCGTTTTAAACACTTCCGGGGCATAGTAGAGCACGACGTTAATACCGACGAATTGCTGGAAGATAGACAGCATCACGCCGATGACGATAACGCCTGCGCCAAACATCAGCAGTCGACCGCCGGTTTTACGACCATGTTCCAGAGACTGATTGATCTCCTGTATGGCCTGGGCGGCGAGGGTGCTGCCCATAATTTTGCGCAGAATACCTTCCGCTTGTTCATGTCTACCACGCGCCATCAGCCAGCGTGGGCTTTCTGGTACGGTATACAGCAGCAGTAAAAATAGCAGAGCGGGAATACTTTCGGACGCAAACATATATCGCCAGCCATCAGTATTCAGCCAGTTAGCGTCACCTGAACGAGCGATAAAATAGTTAACGCAATACACCAATAGTTGACCAAAAATAATGGCGAACTGGTTAAATGACACCAGTTTCCCACGAATGTGTGCGGGTGCCAGTTCAGCAATATACATTGGTGAGAGCATTGAGGCTAAACCTACCCCAATACCACCAATGATGCGATAAATAACAAATTCGGGAACGTATCCGGCTAAATAAACAGGTACCGCGTTATCTGGATTAATCGTCGTAAAGCCTAATTCTGGCCAGGCGGATCCAATGCCGGAAATAAAGAACAGCAGGGCGGCGATTTTCAGCGAGTCCCGACGACCAAACCGGTTACTGCAATAGCCGCCCAGCGCGCCGCCGATGATGCAACCAATCAACGCACTGGCGACGCAAAAACCTAACAGCGAGTTGGCAGCGGATTCACTTAAGTGTTGTGGGGCGACAAATACGGTATTTAAGGATTCTACCGTTCCGGAAATGACAGCCGTGTCATAGCCGAATAATAACCCTCCTAATGTTGCGACTAATGTAATCGAAAAAATATAACTGGAATTATATTGAGTGTTCATTCAGACCTGCCTTAAAGGGTACAGCTCTTTTGATCAGTGCGGTGATGGTGAATTTAACAGGCAGGGAAGACAATTATCATTTTTTACATTGCAATTATGTTTTGTCTTTTCTGTGATCTTAATTCTGTTTAATTTGTCGAGTTTCAGGCGAAAAATTGATTTGCAGTGATGGGAGGCACGAAAGGAAATAATCGTAAGCGTAATGCAAAATAACATAAAAAAAGGGCGCTCCGTAGAGCGCCGAATAACAGTCACAGGTTGGGATAACATAAGTTGAGGGTTGCAGTGGCATTGCCCGTTGCCGGGCAGTTACTTCGGTAAAACTTAACCTTTCACACCACCCGCCGTCAGTCCGTTGACCAGCCAGCGCTGTGCCAGCAGGAACACCAGAGTGATCGGAATGGCTGAAAGTACAGCTGCGGCGGCAAAGTCGCCCCACAAATAGTTCTGTGGATTGAGGTACTGCTGCATACCTACCGCAAGGGTATAGCTGTTCACATCACGCAGCAGCAGTGATGCGACCGGTACTTCGGTAATCGCGGCAATGAAAGACAGAATAAACACGACCGCCAGAATCGGAACGGAAAGCGGCAGCAACACCAGGCGGAATGCCTGCCACGGCGTTGCGCCATCCAGCGCGGCCGCTTCTTCCAGCGAACCGTCGATGGTTTCGAAATAGCCCTTAATCGTCCACACATGCAGCGCAATACCGCCGAGATAGGCGAAGATCACGCCGCCGTGAGTGTTCAGACCAATAAACGGAATGTACTGGCCCAGGCGGTCAAACAAAGCATACAACGCGACCAGAGACAGCACCGCCGGGAACATCTGGAATATCAGCATCCCTTTCAGCAGGGTTGCTTTGCCCGGGAAACGCATACGGGCAAAGGCGTAAGCGCAGGTGGTGGAAAGCGTCACGATACCGATCGCGGTAATGGTGGCTACTTTCACCGAGTTCCACAGCCATAACAGCACCGGGAACGGCGGCGGCGTCACGCGGCCATCCGCATGCTCAACGCTAAAGCCCAGCGCCAGTTTCCAGTGTTCCCAGGAGATGTTTTCCGGGATCAGGCTGCCGGTGGCAAAGTTACCTTCACGCAGCGAGATAGCGATAACCATCAGCAGCGGGAACATGATCGCTGCAATGAAAATCAGCAGCAGCAAGTGCGTTGTTAAGAGACGCAGTTTCTGAGATTTGGGTTGTACCATAGCCATGTTCGTTGTCTCCCTTAATCAAACTTCATACGCGTGGCTTTCAGGTTCACGATGGCCAGCGCACCGACCAGCAGGAAGATCAGCGTGGCAATCGCCGCCGCCAGACCGAAGTCCTGACCACCGCCGCCTTCGAAGGCGATACGGTAGGTGTAGCTCACGAGCAGGTCGGTATAGCCTGCTGGCGTGGTGGTACCAAGACGGTCTGGACCACCGTTGGTCAACAGTTGAATCAGCACGAAGTTGTTAAAGTTAAAGGCGAAGCTGGCGATCATCAGCGGCGTCAGCGGCTTAATCAGCAGCGGCAACGTAATCTTAAAGAAGTTCTGGAACGGACCTGCACCATCCATCGCCGACGCTTCATACAGGTCGTCAGGGATCGCTTTAAGCAGACCCATGCACAGGATCATCATGTACGGATAACCAAGCCAGGTGTTGACGATAATAATCATCGAACGCGCGGTGGTTGGGTCGCTGAACCAGGCCGGTTTGATGCCAAACAGCGCACTCAGCATCATGTTGATTTCACCGAAGCTCTGGTTGAACAGCCCTTTGAAAATCAGAATCGAAATAAACGACGGTACGGCATACGGCAGAATCAGCAGGACACGGTAAATCGCTTTGCCTTTGAGAGACTCCCACTGTACGAGACAGGCCAGTACCATCCCCACGGCCACGGTGAGGATCACGGTCAGAACAGAGAAGACCACCGTCCAGACAAAGATGGCGAAGAACGGTTTCTGAATGCCTTCGTCAGTAAATACGCGGGCGAAGTTGTCCCAACCGATGGCAACGGTATAGCCTGGGCTGAGTTTTTCGTTACCCCAGCTACCGTCAGCGTTAATTGCCTGATAATAACCAATATCGTTGTTGGCGCGGTATTTTACGCCGCTTTGGCTGTTGGTGAGCGTGCCGTCATCAGCGAGCGTATAGAGTGGCTGCGTGCCGGAAAACTGGCGCAGTGAACTCATAATCACTTTGCTTTCATCCGGCAGGATGGCGGTGAGTTGGGTTAACGCCTGGCGATTTTGCGTGATGATACGCAGCGTCGCACGTTCGCCCGCTGGCAGTGCCTCGGCTTCTTTCAACTGCAGTTTCTGTTCGCCGCCAAATTTAAAGGCGTCGGAGAGATAATTCTTGCCAGTTTCACCGTCGGTGAGGGCCAGTTGCCACTCCGTACCCGCCGGATACAGGCCGAAGTTGTAGGTTTTCCCCGCCTGATAAGAACGGTCCATCAGGACTTCCTGAGCACGTTCAAAGGTCAGTTGGTTGGTGCTGCTGTAGTTGGTAAAGGCAATTGCGATAGTACAAATTAGCGGAAACAGGACAAACAGCCCCATCCCTGCAACGCCTGGGTAAACATAGCGCCAGGCGTAGGCTTTACGGTTAGCAAAAATATACAGGCCAGCAGAGCTTAAAATCAGCGTCATGATGGCAAACAGGTACTCCCCCTGAGCATACATCAAAACAACAAGGTAACCGACCAGCAGCCCAAGCAGACCCATCACTGACCATTTCAGCCGGTCGCTTTGCCACCAGTGTTTCTTTTTAATGACATCCATGGGGATCAATCCTCTTTACGCTTTATCCTTCGCACTACCTCTTTGTTGGCTGCGGAAGCTCACCCCAGTCACTTACTTATGTAAGCTCCTGGGGATTTGCCTCCTTGCCGCCTCGATGTAGCGCGAATGATTTCGCGTAACAACGTATTCAATAAACCTGATTCCCTAAGAAATAAGGGAAACCGTATTACTTGGTGATACGACCTTGTGCATCTTTCAGCGCGGCATCGACGGTCTGACGGCCGCTGGCAGCGTTGATCACTGCGGTACGAACGGCATACCAGAATGCGGACATCTGCGGGATGTTCGGCATGATCTCGCCTTTCTGGGCGTTATCCATGGTAGCCGCGATACGCGGGTCTTTTGCTAACTGATCCTGGAAGGATTTCAGCGCAACCGCGCCCAGCGGTTTGTCCTTATTCACTTCATCCAGACCCTGATCGGTCAGCAGGTAGTTTTCGAGGAACTCTTTTGCGAGTTCTTTGTTCGGGCTGGCAGCGTTGATACCTGCGCTCAGAACGCCCACGAACGGTTTGGACGGTTTACCCTTGAAGGTTGGCAGCAGGGCAACGCCGTAATTCACCTTGCTCTTATCGATGTTGGACCACGCCCACGGACCGTTGATGGTCATCGCGGTGTCACCTTTGTTAAAGGCCGCTTCGGCGATGGAGTAATCGGTATCCGCGTTCATGTGTTTATTCTTGATCAGATCCACCAGGAAGGTCAGACCCGCTTTTGCGCCCGCGTTGTCCACGCCCACGTCTTTCACGTCGTACTTGCCGTTTTCAAACTTGAACGCGTAACCGCCGTCGGCGGCAATCAGCGGCCAGGTGAAGTACGGTTCTTGCAGGTTGAACATCAGCGCGGATTTTCCTTTCGCCTTCAGTTCTTTATCCAGTGCAGGAATTTCTTCCCATGTTTTTGGCGGGTTCGGAACGAGGTCTTTGTTATAAATCAACGACAGCGCTTCAACCGCGATCGGGTAGGCAATCAGTTTGCCGTTATAGCGTACGGCATCCCAGGTGAACGGATAGAGTTTGTCCTGGAACGCTTTATCTGGGGTGATTTCAGCCAGCAGGCCAGACTGAGCGTAGCCGCCAAAACGGTCATGTGCCCAGAAGATGATGTCCGGGCCGTCGCCAGTCGCAGCAACCTGTGGGAACTTCTCTTCCAGTTTGTCCGGGTGCTCAATGGTGACTTTGATACCGGTGTCTTTCTCGAATTTTTTGCCCACTTCAGCGAGGCCGTTATAGCCTTTGTCGCCGTTAATCCAGATAACCAGCTTACCTTCTTCAATCTTGGCGAGAGCCGAGGCGGAAAACATCATCGTCGTTAATGCAGACAATGCGAGGATGCGTGCGCCAGTTTTGATTTTCATAGTTCCCATCCTGTTTGGTGATTTTGCAGAGGTGGCTTAACGGTTACTAGTTTCTTTATACGACAACCTCTTTCCATCCTCCTTACCCCTACGCCCCACCCGCTCTTTATGTGATCTGTGTTACATAAATGTGAGTATTGCGTACTGGCGCACATAAAAACCCACTGATTTTTGCAGGCTGCATCACGAAATTCCTCCGCGGCGTACGGCCCGGGTCTCAGACGCTGTTCTCTCATCCTCCCGCCTCCTCCCCCATAAAAAAGCCGGGGGTGGAGGATTCACGCAGTCAAGGGATCACGCATAGTCAGCCCATCATGAATGTTGCTGTCGATGACAGGTTGTAACGAAGGGAGAAGGGCATGGCGAGCGTACAGCTGCGAAATGTAACGAAAGCCTGGGGTGACGTGGTGGTATCGAAAGATATCAATCTCGACATTCACGAAGGGGAATTCGTGGTGTTTGTCGGACCGTCAGGCTGCGGTAAGTCGACCTTGCTGCGTATGATCGCCGGACTTGAAACCATCACCAGTGGCGACCTGTTTATCGGGGAGACCCGGATGAACGACATTCCCCCCGCCGAACGCGGCGTGGGCATGGTCTTTCAGTCCTACGCGTTGTATCCCCATTTATCCGTCGCAGAAAACATGTCGTTTGGCCTCAAACTGGCTGGCGCAAAAAAAGAGGTGATGAATCAGCGCGTGAATCAGGTCGCGGAAGTTCTGCAACTGGCGCACCTGCTGGAGCGTAAACCGAAAGCGCTTTCCGGCGGACAACGTCAGCGTGTGGCGATTGGCCGAACGCTGGTTGCCGAGCCGCGCGTATTCCTGCTGGATGAACCGCTGTCGAACCTCGACGCCGCTCTGCGTGTGCAAATGCGAATTGAAATCTCCCGTCTGCATAAACGTCTTGGCCGCACGATGATTTACGTCACCCACGATCAGGTCGAAGCGATGACGCTGGCCGACAAAATTGTGGTGCTGGATGCTGGTCGCGTGGCGCAGGTCGGCAAACCGCTGGAGCTATACCACTATCCGGCTGACCGCTTTGTGGCGGGCTTTATTGGGTCGCCGAAGATGAACTTCCTGCCGGTGAAAGTCACCGGGACGGCCATCGATCAGGTGCAGGTTGAACTGCCCAACCGCCAGCAAATATGGCTACCAGTGGACAGCCATGCGGTACAGGTTGGTGCCAACATGTCTTTAGGTATCCGCCCGGAACATCTGCTGCCCAGCGATATCGCCGATGTCACCCTCGAAGGTGAAGTGCAGGTGGTCGAGCAGCTTGGTCACGAAACTCAAATTCATATCCAGATCCCCGCCATCCGTCAAAACCTGGTTTACCGCCAGAACGACGTGGTGTTGGTAGAAGAGGGTGCCACATTCGCCATCGGCCTGCCGCCAGAGCGTTGCCATTTGTTCCGTGAGGATGGCACTGCATGTCGTCGGTTGCATCAAGAGCCGGGCGTTTAAGGTCCCCATAAAAAACGAAACGCAAAGCCATTCGAAGCTACATCGAGGCGGCAAGTAAATGAATCCCCGGGAGTGTACAAAGAGTACGCGACTGGGGTGAAAGAACGCAGCCAACAAAGAGGCAGCCCGAAGGGGGACGCGTTTAAAGAAAAGCAATGATCTCAGGAGATAGAACGATGATTACTCTGCGCAAACTCCCTCTGGCGGTTGCTGTAGCAGCAGGCATTATGTCTGTTCAGGCAATGGCTGTAGATTTCCACGGTTACGCTCGTTCCGGTATTGGCTGGACAGGGAGTGGCGGTGAACAACAGTGTTTCCAGGCAACCGGTGCACAAAGTAAATACCGTCTCGGTAACGAATGTGAAACCTATGCGGAAATCAAATTAGGTCAGGAAGTGTGGAAAGAAGGCGATAAGAGCTTCTACTTCGACACCAACGTTGCTTACTCTGTCGCACAGCAGAATGACTGGGAAGGCACAGACCCGGCATTCCGTGAAGCTAACGTGCAGGGTAAAAACCTGATCGAATGGCTGCCAGGCTCCACTATCTGGGCCGGTAAGCGCTTCTACCAGCGTCATGACGTACACATGATCGACTTCTACTACTGGGATATTTCAGGTCCTGGCGCCGGTATTGAAAACATCGATCTGGGCTTCGGTAAACTGTCTTTGGCAGCGAGCCGTTCACAGGAAGCGGGTGGTTCATACGCTTTCAGCAGCCAGAATATCTATGATCGTACCAAAGACACCGCGAACGATGTATTTGACGTTCGTTTAGCGCAGTTGGCAACTAACCCGGATGGGATGTTGGAACTGGGCGTTGACTATGGTCGCGCGAATACCACCGATGATTACAGGCTGGCGGACGGCGCATCTAAAGATGGTTGGATGTTCACCGCTGAACATACCCAGAGCATGCTGAAGGGCTACAACAAGTTTGTCGTTCAGTACGCCACAGATTCCATGACCACTCAGGGCAAAGGCCTGAACCAGGGGTCTTATGGTTCTTCCACTACGACCATTGAAGATCCCGTTACTGGCGTTAAAACCAACTATGCCAACAACGTTGTGAATAACAACGGTAGCCTGTTCCGCGTGCTGGACCACGGTGCAATCTCCCTGGGCGACAAGTGGGACCTGATGTACGTCGGTATGTACCAGAACCTCGACATGGATAACGACCTGGGGACCGAATGGTACACCGTCGGTATTCGCCCGATGTATAAATGGACGCCAATCATGAGCACCCTGCTGGAAGTCGGTTACGACAACGTCAAATCTCAGCAGACCAGCGATCGCAACAGCCAGTACAAAATCACCCTGGCCCAACAATGGCAGGCGGGTGACAGCATCTGGTCTCGTCCGGCAATCCGCGTCTTCGCAACCTATGCAAAATGGGATGAAGAGTGGGGTTACATCAAAAATGGTAACGACGTAACCAAATTCGCAGCGGCAACGAACTCTGGCCTCAGCACAACCAGCCGTGGCGACAACGATGAGTGGTCCTTCGGTGCCCAGATGGAAATCTGGTGGTAATTCAGCACTAACCTGACGTAAAGACCGAAAGAGGGGCGCAAGCCCCTCTTGATTACGGTTTAGCGCGCTATTGCCTAGCTACCGCTGAACCCATGCTATCTGAGGTGATAACAATGAAAATGAAGAAAAGTCTCGTTGCCCTTTGTTTATCTGCAGGGTTATTTGCCAGCGCTCCTGGCATCAGCCTGGCCGATGTGAATATTGTTCCGCAGAACACCACCGCGGCCCCATCTATTCCCACTGCGGCGCTGCAGCAGTTAACCTGGACGCCTGTTGATCAATCCAAAACCCAGTCTTCGCCGCTTGCGACAGCGGGTCAGCGTCTGGATGTCGCCGGTATTACTGGCCCGGTCGCTGCGTATAGCGTCCCGGCGAATATTGGCGAGCTCACCCTGACGCTGTCCAGTGAAGTGAATAAACAAACCAGCGTATTTGCGCCAAACGTATTAATTCTTGACCAAAACATGACGCCATCTGCGTTCTTCCCCAGCAGCTATTTTACCTACCAGGAGCCCGGCGTGATGAGTGCCGATCGTCTGGAAGGGGTAATGCGTCTGACGCCAGCGCTGGGTCAGCAAAAACTCTATGTTTTGGTCTTTACCACTGATAAAGATCTCCAGCAGACCACAACCCTGCTTGACCCGGCAAAAGCCTATGCCAAGGGCGTAGGTAACGCTATTCCGGATATTCCAGACCCGATCGCCCGTCATACCACCGACGGTTTACTGAAACTGAAAGTCAAAACCAGCTCCTCCTCCAGTGTTCTGGTCGGGCCGCTGTTTGGTTCATCCGGCCCTGGTCCTGTCACGGTGGGCAATACCGCCGCACCTGCGGTGACCTATGCGGCTCCGGCAGCAGCCGTTGCTGCTCCAGCGCCACAACCGGTGAAGAAAAGTGAGCCGATGCTGAACGACACGGAAAGTTATTTTAACCAGGGCATTAAGGATGCCGTTGCGAAAGGCGATGTCGATAAAGCGCTGAAGCTGCTTGATGAAGCTGAGCGTCTGGGATCCAAATCTGCCCGATCCACCTTTATCAGCAGTGTAAAAGGCAAGGGGTAAACATCGCCCCGCATTGTTGATTTTGCAACAACTGGTGCGTCTCCTGGCGCACCTTTTTTTATCCTTCGGTGCTAATTGTTACACTTATGTTGCTCTGGCGATCACTTAATTGTGTTTGCTCACCCCGTAATGCATTTTCTGCGATACAATGCCTTCAAGTTATAAATCGGAGAGTAAGGCATGCCACACCCTGCGTTAACGCAACTGCGTGCGCTGCGTTATTTTGATGCGATCCCGGCGCTGGACGCCCAACTGCTCGACTGGTTGTTACTGGAAGATTCCATGACTAAACGTTTTGAGCAGCAGGGAAAACAGGTCACCGTAACGTTGATTCGCGAAGCATTCGTTGGGCAAAATGAGGTGCCTGAAGAGCTGCCGCTGCTGCCTAAAGAGTCCCGTTATTGGTTACGTGAAATCCTGTTATGCGCGGATGGTGAACCCTGGCTTGCCGGGCGGACCGTGGTGCCTGAATCAACCTTGTGCGGCCCTGAGCTGGCCTTACAAAATCTGGGGAAAACCCCGCTCGGACGTTACCTGTTTACATCATCGACATTGACCCGAGATTTTATTGAGATTGGCCGCGATGCAGCGCTGTGGGGGCGCCGTTCCCGCCTGCGGCTGAGCGGTAAGCCGCTGATGCTTACCGAGCTTTTTCTACCTGCATCGCCGTTGTACTGAGAGGAAGATAAAGATGGAGTGGAGTCTGACGCAGAATAAGCTGCTGGCATTTCACCGCTTGATGCGTACGGATAAGCCAATCGGTGCCTTACTGCTGCTCTGGCCTACGCTGTGGGCATTGTGGGTGGCAACCCCAGGCATGCCGCAATTGTGGATCCTGGCGGTTTTTGTTGCTGGCGTTTGGTTAATGCGCGCTGCCGGCTGCGTGGTGAATGATTATGCCGACAGGAAATTTGACGGACACGTTAAACGCACCGCAAATCGCCCGCTGCCGAGCGGGGCCGTCACTGAAAAAGAGGCCCGAACGCTGTTCGTCGTATTGGTACTGCTGGCCTTCCTGCTGGTTTTGACGCTCAACACGATGACCATTTTGTTGTCCGTTGCGGCGTTAGCGCTGGCGTGGGTTTACCCGTTCATGAAACGCTATACGCACCTGCCGCAGGTGGTGCTGGGGGCGGCGTTTGGCTGGTCGATCCCGATGGCGTTCGCCGCCGTGAGCGAGTCCGTACCGCTGAGCTGCTGGCTGATGTTCCTCGCCAATATTCTCTGGGCGGTGGCCTACGACACGCAGTATGCGATGGTTGACCGCGATGATGACCTGAAGATCGGCATTAAATCGACCGCGATTCTGTTCGGTCAAAACGACAAGCTGATCATTGGTATCCTGCAGGTGGGCGTACTGGTGCTGATGGCGCTGGTGGGTTGGCTAAATGGGCTGGGACTGGGTTATTACTGGTCTCTGCTGGTGGCTGGCGCGCTGTTTGTATATCAGCAGAAACTGATCGTCAATCGCGAGCGTGATGCCTGTTTTAAAGCGTTTATGAACAATAACTACGTCGGTCTGGTGCTGTTCTTAGGGCTGGCGATGAGCTACTGGCATTTTTGAGTTTGGCTTAGCCTGCAAAATAAAAAACCGGTCATTTTATTTCGACCGGTTTTTTTATGCTTACTCGCCTTGTGTGGCGCTCTCGATGGTCAGACGCACATCTGACGTGACCAGTTCGGCCAACATCTGATAGATCTTCATCGTCTCTTCCGGTTCGGCATCTCCGGTATCGCTGATGAATCCCTCGTCACGCAGCGTCAGCACCAGAGAGCTGAACACTGCTTTATCGAAGAATTCCGGCGCGTTAATGCCGTGCAGTACGGAGAGGCGTTGCGCCACGGTACGGCTCTCTTTCTCCAGCGTGCCACGGTTGATAGACGGGTTCGCGCTCAGCAGCCAGAAGGTAATGGCGTAGCGTTGCAACGTCTCGCGAGCACCCGCCGCCAACAGCTGTAGCGTACGGGAGCGGGCCGGATTGATATGCAGTTCGTCATCGTTCAGGGTGATCAGTCCCTGGCGCTGCATTTCGCTGGCCAGTTCGTCAATCACTCCGGCGAGTTCATCACGCTCCCAACGTAAGAACAGCTCTGCTTTCAGCATCGGGTACAGCGCATCAATATGCTGCTGTAGCGCGGCGCGTGAAATACGACGATGCTGAGTCACAATGGCTGCCATTAACGAAGGCAGAACCAGCATATGCGCAATGTTGTTGCGGTAATACGTCATCAATACCGCCTGCTCGCGCGGCAGAATGATGATGTCACCGATGGTGTCTTTCTCGACCTCAAACTTATTCATCTGTAAGGCGTGGTCGATCAATTCACTGGCGCTCTGCGCAGGAACCGTAGCATCCGCCGCGTACGGCACGTTGCGCAGCAGACTCAGATAGCAGTCGAGCTGTTCAGTCAGTTGCTCACGGGTCAGAGAGCGCTGGCGGGAGGCCAACAGCGCGGTACAGCACAGGTTCATGGCATTGGCCGCGCCTGCGTTGTTAATGCGTACCATCAGATCGGCGGCAATGCTATTCACCGTCGGCGTCAGCCAGGCCGGACGGATGGACTCGATAGGATCGATCGATTCACGCCACTCCGGTACATGCTGGTTGAGGTAAGTCATCAATGGCATCGGTTCGCCAAAGTTGACATAACCCTGACCCAGATTACGCAGCTTGCTCAAGCCACGCAGCATTTGCGGCAAACTCTCTTTCTCTTTCGTCGCGCCACGCAGCTCTTTCGCGTACGTGCCTACTTCCATTACGTGCTCGTAGCCGATGTAGATGGGTACGAGGGTAATCGGACGCGTACCGCCGCGCAGCATCGCCTGAATGGTCATCGACAGCGTGCCGGTTTTCGGGTCGAGCAGACGCCCGGTACGTGAACGGCCTCCTTCGACAAAGTATTCAACCGAGTAGCCGCGGCTGAACAGCTCGCCCAGGTATTCGCGGAAAACGGTGGAATAGAGCTTGTTGCCCTTGAAGGTACGACGAATAAAGAACGCGCCCAGACGACGGAAAATCGGACCTGCTGGCCAGAAGTTCAGGTTGATACCGGCAGCGATGTGCGGCGGAACCAGCCCCTGGTGGTACAGAACGTACGACAGCAGCATATAGTCCATATGGCTGCGGTGGCACGGAACATAGACGATTTCGTGCCCATCGTGCGCCAACTGACGTACACGCTCCGCATTGTGAACGTTAATCCCCTGATACAGACGGTTCCAGGTAAAGCCCAGAATACGGTCTGTCAGACGAATCATCTCGTAGGAGAAGTTGGCGGCAATCTCTTCCATCAGCGCAATGGCATTTTGCTGCGCTTTTTCGTGGGAGATTTTTTTACTGCGCGCTTCATCTTCTACCGCGCGAGCGATAGCTTTTGAGGCCAGCAGCTTATTGAACAGGTCCTGGCGGGCAGGGAGGCGCGGGCCGACTGCGGCCAGACGCTGACGAGCAAAGTGCATGCGCGCCACGCGAGCCAGCTTCTGAGCGATGATTTTATCCGTACCGTGTTCGTCCGCCATGCGACGCAGGGAGACCGATGGGGAGAAGCGGACAAAACTGTCGCGACCCAGCCAGGACACAGCAAAGAATTTCTGTACGCCGTTCAGCATGCGCAGCGGCGGATTGACCTCGCCTTTTTCACGCCCAGGCGCGCGGCCAAACATCACCGAAACCGGCACCATTTGCACATCCAGGTCTGGATTGCTGCGATGCAAGTCGAGATAGTTATGGAACAGCTTAATGGACTCTTCTTTCGGCGTGTAATAGGTGAACACGCGCGGGCCGCCGTGAATAAACACGTAGCGCGGCAGCAGAGTTCCGTCTATCTCCAGCGGTTCCAGGGGATCCGGGAGATCGTGCACCAGACATTGGGCACGCAGCGTCAGCAAGTCTGCTTTTGAATTGTACGGTAGGACGTACATAATGGGACGCGAAGTATCGAGCCCCAATTCCGGGGCAGGTTCTGCCGGAATAGACTTGCTTTTTACCAGGACGCTTAATGGTAAATTCAGTAATTTGTAGTAAATTCGTGGCCAGCCGGACATAAACGATGTAAAGCCTCTGGTTAATAATGCAAATGCGCTGCAAGGATATCAGAAAGTTTAGTGAATTTCTGGTGTATCCGGTCATACTTCGCGCTGCTTTGCCACACCCTGAAACAAACGGGGTAACGTTACAATGACATTGACGCTAATAATGTAAAAAGGTTCTTTTTGATGGCCAATAATACCACTGGATTCACCCGAATTATCAAAGCTGCAGGCTATTCCTGGAAAGGTTTTCGCGCCGCATGGATCAATGAGGCGGCATTCCGCCAGGAAAGCGTTGCCGTACTGTTGGGCGTAGCCATCGCCTGCTGGCTGGACGTTGACGCCATTACCCGCGTGCTGTTGATTGGTTCCGTGATGCTGGTGATGATCGTTGAAATCCTCAACAGTGCGATTGAGGCGGTGGTTGACCGTATTGGCTCTGAGTATCACGAACTTTCCGGTCGGGCGAAAGATATGGGCTCGGCAGCGGTATTGCTGTCTATTTTTGTCGCTCTGATCACCTGGGGCATCCTGTTGTGGTCGCATTTGCGATAAAGATTCCACAACTGCATAAATCTCCTGTTTTTTGTGCAGTTTGCGGTTCCAAAATCACCTTTAGCTGTATATACTCACAGCATAACTGTATATACACCCAGGGGGCGGAATGAAAGCGTTAACGGCCAGGCAGCAAGAGGTGTTTGATCTCATTAGGGATCACATCAGCCAGACAGGTATGCCACCGACGCGTGCGGAGATCGCGCAGCGTTTGGGGTTCCGTTCCCCAAACGCCGCTGAAGAACACCTGAAAGCGCTTGCGCGTAAAGGCGTCCTTGAAATTGTATCCGGCGCATCGCGCGGTATTCGACTGCTGCAGGAAGAAGAAGAAGGGTTACCGCTTGTCGGACGTGTGGCGGCAGGCGAGCCACTGCTGGCGCAGCAGCACATCGAAGGCCACTATCAGGTCGATCCTTCACTGTTCAAACCGAACGCCGATTTTCTGCTGCGCGTTAGCGGTATGTCGATGAAAGACATCGGTATTATGGACGGTGATTTACTGGCTGTGCATAAAACTCAGGATGTGCGTAACGGTCAGGTTGTTGTTGCCCGTATCGACGACGAAGTCACCGTTAAGCGCCTGAAAAAGCAGGGCAATAAGGTTGAACTCCTGCCAGAAAACAGCGAATTTAAACCTATTGTTGTCGACCTGCGCGAGCAAAACTTCACTATTGAAGGGTTGGCGGTAGGCGTCATTCGTAATGGTGAATGGCTGTAATTTTCTGTTGATTCCCTGTAGCCCGGGTAAGACGTGTACGTCGCTATCCGGCAACTTGCCCGGTGGCGCTACGCTTACCGGGCCTACACAGCATCTTTTTTCAGTATATCTAACTTCTTCTCAGGCTCTCCTGTATGCCTTTCTTTACCTCTTCTGATAAAGCACTCTGGCACCTCGCCTTACCGATGATCTTCTCCAATATCACCGTTCCCCTGTTGGGACTGGTGGACACCGCGGTGATTGGTCATCTGGACAGTCCGGTCTATCTTGGCGGCGTTGCTGTTGGCGCCACGGCGACCAGCTTTCTCTTTATGCTGCTACTTTTTTTGCGCATGAGTACCACCGGCCTTACCGCACAGGCATTTGGCGCGAAAAATCCGCAGGCGCTGGCGCGCGCGTTGGTGCAGCCGCTATTGCTGGCGCTGGGGGCGGGGCTGCTTATCGCACTGTTTCGGACGCCGATTATCGATCTGGCTCTGCATATTGTCGGCGGAAGTGAGGCGGTACTGGAGCAGGCCCGACGTTTCCTGGAAATCCGCTGGTTAAGCGCACCTGCGTCGCTGGCGAATCTGGTGCTGCTCGGCTGGTTGCTTGGCGTTCAGTATGCGCGCGCGCCAGTTATCCTGTTGATTGTCGGCAATATTCTCAACATTGTGCTCGATTTATGGCTTGTAATGGGCCTGCATATGAACGTGCAGGGGGCGGCGTTGGCGACGGTGATTGCGGAATATGCCACGCTGCTGATTGGCCTGATGATGGTACGCAAAGTCCTGCATATGCGTGGAATTTCGCTGGCAATGTTGAAGCTGGCGTGGCGTGGCAACTTCCGTCGTTTACTGGCGCTCAACCGCGACATCATGCTGCGTTCGCTGCTGCTACAGCTCTGCTTTGGGGCCATTACGGTTCTGGGCGCGCGTTTGGGAGGCGACATCATCGCGGTTAACGCCGTTCTGATGACTCTGCTGACGTTTACCGCCTACGCGCTGGATGGATTTGCCTATGCTGTGGAAGCGCATTCGGGTCAGGCCTATGGGGCGAGGGATGGCAGCCAGTTGCTTGATGTCTGGCGGGCGGCCTGTCGACAGTCCGGTATTGTGGCTATTCTGTTTTCGCTGGTTTACGCCCTGTTTGGCGAGCAGATTGTTGCGCTGCTGACCTCGCTGCCGCAAATCCAACTGTTGGCCGATCGCTATCTTTTCTGGCAGGTGGTTTTGCCGCTGGTGGGAGTGTGGTGTTATCTGCTCGACGGTATGTTTATTGGAGCGACACGGGCTGCAGAAATGCGCAACAGTATGGCCGTTGCCGCAGCAGGGTTCGCATTAACGCTACTGGCTTTACCGTTGCTGGGAAATCATGGTTTGTGGCTGGCGTTAACCGTTTTTCTCGCGCTGCGTGGGCTTTCCCTGGCCTTTATCTGGCGGCGTCACTGGCGTAATGGAACCTGGTTTGCCTGAGCGGATGGTTAAAAATTCCGAATAATAAATAAAACCCAGAATCCCTGACTACACTTATTCTCACGTCCAGCAAAAACAGCATGTGTCTGGACATGGCACTCTCGCTATTCACAACCTAACGATGAGGACTTGATGATGAATAAAGACGAAGTCGGCGGTAACTGGAAGCAGTTTAAAGGTAAAGTGAAAGAGCAATGGGGCAAACTGACCGATGATGATATGACGGTCATTGAAGGTAAACGTGACCAACTGGTCGGTAAAGTCCAGGAGCGTTACGGTTACGCGAAAGATCAGGCGGAGAAAGAAGTGACCGATTGGGAAAAACGTAATGATTACCGCTGGTAATTAACCCTTCCCTCCTGAGAGTACAAGGATGTACGCTCTCCCACCCGCTTAACGCCCAACTTTCTTCTTCACCTGAATCGTATGGTCATGCTGGCATTCGCCAGGGTGACGACATGACTCAACCTCCACACAGGCCGGGCACAGTCCATGGGCTTCAATAACGTTATGTCGCAGGGCAAAACCCATTTTTGCTGCCAGCGTATGCATGATGTCTTCCACGCCTTCTGCGCACTCTTCTTTTACCACACCACAGCGGTCGCAAATGAACATTGCGGAACTGTGAGTTGGCTGATCGAATAGATGGCAAAGCACATAGCTGTTGGTGGATTCCACCTTGTGCACAAACCCTTGTTCCAGCAGAAAATCGAGCGCACGATACACGGTCGGCGGCTTGGCCTGCGGCTCGGTTTCCCGCAACAGGTCAAGTAGGTCGTAAGCGCTGATTGCGCCTTCCTGCAGGCTCATCAGGCGCAGCACTTCGAGGCGTTGTGGCGTAAGCCGTACGTTGCGTTGCGCACAGAGTTTTTCAGCTTGAGCCAATAACTCCTGCGTGGTGGTTTTGTCCATTTGGCGCCTCGATTTGCGTGCAAGGTTAATCCCTTACTTTAACATGTTCTGTTTAAAACACCGAGATCCACCGCGGTGTGCTATACCTGACCCATCGCAATACTGGAAAATAATCATGAAAAGACCCGATTGTATTCGTCACTGGCGTGAAGTTGAGGGGGCTGATGACTCCACCTATCCCGACAGCGATGAGCTGTTTTCCATAGGTGCGCCGCTTGCCCGCAAGCTGGGGTTAGGGCGAATCGGCATTCATCATGAGCGCCTGCCGCCGGGCCGACGCACCTCGTATCCGCACGCTGAAAGTGATGAGGAAGAGTTTATCTATGTGCTGGAGGGATATCCTGAAGCCTGGATTAACGGTTATTTATGGAAGCTGGAGCCGGGCGACAGCGTCGGTTTCCCGGCGGGCACCGGCGTGTGTCACACCTTTATCAATAACACCAGTGAAGAGGTACGTCTGCTGGTCGTGGGTGAGGCGAACAAAAAATACAATCGTATTTATTATCCGCTTAATCCGGTTTATGCCGCCACGCGTGAGGACCGTTGGGTCGACCATCCGCCGCAGTTTTTTGGATCTCACGACGGAAAACCGGGGCGTAAATAGCGCTTGTCGGGGAGCAGGGAGGGGGAACCTCGCGGATGTGGCTCACTATCGTAACGGTCTATGCTATAGTAGCGCCCCTTTTTTAACCGGATGCTTGAATATTCGCCATGCTGCCTGAATCTCAGTCTACCGCTTTTCCCGCTCATCGTTTTTCTATCGCGCCGATGCTCGACTGGACGGACAGACATTGCCGCTACTTTTTGCGCTTACTGTCCAGCCAGACGCTGCTCTACACGGAGATGGTAACCACCGGCGCGATCATTCATGGTAAAGGCGATTATCTGGCGTATAGCGAAGAAGAACATCCGGTCGCTTTGCAACTGGGCGGGAGCGATCCGGCTGCGCTGGCGCAGTGCGCAAAGCTTGCTGAACAACGGGGCTATGACGAAATTAACCTCAACGTGGGTTGCCCTTCCGATCGTGTACAGAATGGAATGTTTGGTGCCTGTCTGATGGGAAATGCGCAACTGGTCGCTGATTGCGTCAAAGCGATGCGCGATGTGGTATCAATTCCGGTAACGGTGAAAACCCGTATCGGTATTGATGACCAGGACAGCTACGAATTCCTGTGCGATTTCATCAACACGGTCTCCGGTAACGGTGAATGTGAGATGTTTATCATCCACGCCCGCAAGGCCTGGCTGTCCGGGCTAAGCCCGAAAGAAAACCGCGAAATCCCACCGCTGGATTATGACCGTGTTTATCAGCTAAAGCGCGATTTTCCGCATCTGACGATGTCGATCAACGGTGGCATAAAATCGCTGGAAGAAGCGAAAATCCATCTGCAACATATGGATGGCGTGATGGTGGGGCGCGAAGCTTATCAAAACCCAGGCATTCTGGCGTCCGTTGACCGCGAGATTTTTGCTGTCACCAGCGAAGATGCCGATCCGGTCGCCGTAGTGCGTGCGATGTATCCGTATATTGAGCGTGAACTGAGTAAAGGAACCTATTTGGGGCATGTCACGCGCCATATGCTGGGACTGTTTCAGGGGATTCCAGGGGCACGGCAGTGGCGTCGCTATCTGAGCGAAAATGCGCATAAAGCCGGGGCAGATATTGAGGTTCTGGAACATGCGCTGAAGCTGGTGGCAGACAAACGTTAAGTTTTCGCCAAAAGTTAGTGAATTTCACCACGCCCTGCGCTTCGTCGCGGGGCGTTTGCTTTATAAATCAATATATTAATTTTGGCATGTTTCTTGTAAAGCTGTGGAGAGTATTTCATTTCGGGAGAGAGCCATGCTGGAACTACTTTTTGTGATTGGATTTTTTATCATGCTGATGGTCACCGGCGTATCTTTGCTGGGAGTGCTGGCCGCATTGGTGGTAGCCACTGTGGTGATGTTTTTGGGCGGACTATTTGCGTTGATGATTAAACTGTTGCCCTGGCTGTTATTGGCCGTTGCCGTGGTGTGGGTTATCAAGGCGATAAAAGCGCCAAAAGTCCCACAGTATCAGCGCAATAACCGCCGATTTTACTAAGGTATTGAGCGGTGTGTCACAACCTGCAACATTGCCTTTAGAAGCAAATAGGAATTGATTATCAAATCTGTCACTATTGCCAGGTTAACGAATTCATCGAGCTGTACCCTACATACAGCCGAACTAAAAAAAGAAAGGGCTTCCTACGGGAAGCCCTAATTCTTTCTTCCCCCTTCATAATTCAAACCGCAGGTTTGTTGGCGGCTTGAATTATTTAGCGGAAATGAGGGCGTTACGGGATCAGCAAACTCGACCCCTGTGTGGCCCGGCTTTCCAGCACTTCATGAGCACGCTGCGCGTCGTGCAGTGCGAACGTCTGCCCCGGTGCGACATCCACTTTGATCACTCCGCTGGCAATCAGCGAGAAAAGCTCATTGCTGGCTTCGGTTAATTCATGGTGGTTGGTGATGTAACCCTGGAGTGAAGGGCGAGTCACGTACAGCGAACCTTTCTGATTCAGAATGCCTAAGTTAACGCCAGTCACCGGTCCGGAAGCATTACCAAAGCTGACCATGAGCCCCCGGCGCTGCAGGCAATCCAGTGAGGCTTCCCAGGTATCTTTCCCCACCGAGTCATACACCACCCGCACTTTTTTACCGCCAGTGATCTCTTTTACACGTTCTACAATGCTCTCTTCACGATAGTTAATGACCTGCCATGCGCCGGCCTGCAGCGCAATTTGCGCTTTTTGCGCATTACCGACAGTGCCAATCAGCTTCGCACCCAATGCTTTTGCCCACTGGCAGGCAATCATACCGACGCCGCCTGCTGCCGCATGGAATAAAAATGGTTCATCGGGCTGAATTTCATAGGTCTTACGCAACAGATAAAAAACGGTGAGCCCTTTAAGAAATGAGGCTGCAGCTTGTTCAAACGAGATAGCGTTGGGCAAAATAGCGGTTTTATCAGCCGGGACGTTATGCACTGAGCTGTAGGCGCCCAGGGGAGACTGAGCGTAAACCACGCGATCGCCGGCTTTAATGTGCGTCACTTTGCTACCGACTTTACTGACCACGCCTGCGGCTTCGGTACCCAGACCGCTGGGCAGAGAAGGCGGTGGATAAAGACCACTGCGGATATAGGTGTCGATATAGTTGATCCCAATCGCTTTGTTCTCGACCTGGATTTCATTTTCCGCCGGGTCTACAGGCGTAAACTCCACAGCCTTGAGTACATCAGGGCCACCATGCTTGTGAAATTCAATACGTGTTGCCATGCTTCCTCCAAAAGAAATGTGGTAATCTTTCGACCCAATCATTATCTCGGTAACTCCATTCACTATGGCAGGAAATAAACCCTTCAACAAACAACAGACTGATGCTCGTGAGCGCGATCCCCAGGTCGCCGGGCTGAAAGTACCGCCGCACTCGATTGAAGCGGAACAGTCGGTGTTGGGCGGTTTAATGCTGGATAACGAGCGCTGGGACGATGTGGCTGAGCGTGTGGTGGCGGAAGATTTTTATACCCGACCGCACCGGCACATCTTCACCGAAATGCATCGCCTGCAGGAGATGGGAAAACCCATCGATCTGATCACGCTTGCAGAATCGCTGGAAGTTCAGGGGCAACTGGACAGCGTCGGCGGTTTTGCTTACCTGGCTGAGTTATCTAAAAATACGCCAAGTGCAGCGAACATTAGTGCCTATGCGGATATTGTCCGCGAACGTGCCGTTGTTCGTGACATGATTTCGGTGGCGAACGAGATCGCGGAAGCCGGATTTGATCCGCAAGGCCGTTCCAGTGAAGATCTGCTGGATCTCGCGGAATCCCGCGTCTTTAAAATTGCTGAAAGTCGCGCCAATAAAGACGAAGGTCCGAAAAATATTACCGATGTGCTCGACGCTACCGTCGCGCGTATCGAACAGCTGTTCCAGCAGCCACACGATGGTGTCACCGGGGTCAACACCGGTTATGACGACCTCAATAAAAAGACTGCTGGTTTGCAGCCGTCAGACTTAATTATCGTCGCCGCGCGTCCGTCGATGGGTAAAACGACATTTGCAATGAACCTCGTCGAAAATGCGGCGATGCTGCAAGATAAGCCGGTTCTTATCTTTAGTCTTGAAATGCCCTCAGAACAGATCATGATGCGTTCCCTGGCCTCACTCTCACGTGTAGACCAAACCAAAATCCGTACCGGTCAACTGGATGATGAAGACTGGGCGCGAATTTCCGGAACAATGGGTATTTTGCTGGAGAAACGAAACATCTATATTGATGACTCCTCCGGCCTGACGCCAACGGAAGTGCGCTCACGTGCCCGTCGTATCGCCCGCGAACACGGTGGTATCGGACTTATCATGATCGACTACCTGCAGCTGATGCGCGTGCCGTCGCTCTCCGACAACCGTACGCTGGAAATTGCTGAAATTTCCCGCTCGCTGAAAGCGTTAGCGAAAGAACTGCATGTGCCGGTGGTGGCGCTGTCGCAGCTTAACCGCTCTCTGGAACAACGCGCCGATAAGCGTCCGGTCAACTCGGATCTGCGTGAGTCCGGCTCCATCGAGCAGGATGCCGACTTAATCATGTTTATCTATCGTGATGAGGTTTATCACGAAAACAGCGACTTGAAAGGCATCGCCGAGATCATTATCGGTAAACAGCGTAACGGCCCGATCGGTACGGTGCGCCTGACGTTTAACGGTCAGTGGTCGCGCTTCGATAACTATGCTGGCCCGCAGTACGACGACGAATAACAACACTGAATCAGGTTACTCAAGCAAATACTTATCAAGGAATACAAATGCAAGCGGCAACTGTAGTCATTAACCGCCGCGCTCTGCGACACAACCTGCAACGTCTGCGTGAACTGGCTCCAGCCAGTAAACTGGTTGCGGTCGTGAAAGCGAACGCTTACGGCCATGGTCTGTTAGAGACCGCGCGAACGCTCCCCGATGCGGACGCTTTTGGTGTCGCTCGTCTTGAAGAAGCCCTGCGGTTGCGAGCGGGAGGGATCACGCAGCCCATCCTGCTGCTGGAAGGATTTTTTGATGCTTCCGATCTGCCGACTATCTCCGCGCAGCGTCTGCATACTGCCGTCCATAACCAGGAGCAGCTTGAAGCTCTGGAAGCCGCAGTACTGGCTGAACCGGTCACCGTCTGGATGAAGCTCGACACGGGAATGCACCGCCTGGGCGTGCGTCCTGAGCAGGCCCAGGCGTTTTATCAGCGCTTGACGCAATGTGAAAACGTGCGCCAGCCGGTCAATATCGTCAGCCACTTTGCGCGCGCGGACGAGCCTGAGTGCGGTGCGACCGAAAAGCAGCTCGATATCTTCAATAGCTTTTGCGCAGGTAAACCGGGTCAGCGTTCGATCGCCGCGTCGGGTGGTATTCTGCTGTGGCCGCAGTCTCACTTCGACTGGGCGCGTCCGGGGCTGATTCTGTATGGCGTATCGCCGTTGGAAAACCACTCTATCGGTGCCGATTTTGGCTGCCAGCCGGTGATGTCGCTCACTTCCAGCCTGATTGCGGTGCGTGAACACAAAGCGGGCGAGCCGGTTGGCTATGGTGGAACCTGGCTGAGCGAGCGCGACACGCGTCTGGGCGTGGTGGCGATGGGCTATGGCGATGGTTATCCGCGCGCAGCGCCGTCTGGGACACCGGTACTGGTCAATGGCCGTGAAGTGCCGATCGTCGGTCGCGTCGCGATGGATATGATTTGCGTCGATTTAGGTCCCGAGGCGCAGGACAAAGCCGGCGATTCGGTTATCCTGTGGGGTGAGGGCCTGCCCGTTGAACGCATTGCTGAAATGACGAAAGTAAGTGCTTACGAACTTATCACGCGCCTGACCTCAAGGGTGGCAATGAAGTATATCGATTAAGTTCATGATGTGCCGGATAAGGCGGTTACGCCGCCATCCGGCAATATTCCTCTCAACATCCTCTCGATCTTCTCCCGCTTCCGGTTTATTGTGTTCTTAACCCCTGCCTGTAAACCTGGAGAACCACACGTGTTTCAAAAAGTTGACGCCTACGCCGGCGACCCGATTTTATCGCTCATGGAGCGTTTCAAAGACGATGCACGTAGCGACAAAGTGAACCTCAGCATCGGTCTGTACTACAACGAAGACGGCATTATTCCTCAGCTTAAAGCGGTGGCAGAAGCGGAAGCCCGACTGAATGCCAAACCGCATGGCGCTTCGCTGTATCTGCCGATGGAAGGCCTGAACACTTATCGCCATACTATTGCGCCGCTGTTGTTTGGCGCAGATCATCCGGTTCTCCAGCAGCAGCGCGTCGCAACGATTCAGACGCTGGGCGGCTCCGGTGCGCTAAAGGTTGGTGCAGACTTCCTGAAACGCTATTTCCCTGATTCTGGCGTGTGGGTCAGCGATCCGACCTGGGAAAACCACATCGCGATTTTTGAAGGTGCTGGGTTCGAAGTAAGTACTTACCCCTGGTATGACGACACCACCAATGGCGTGCGTTTCAACGACCTGTCGGCCACGCTGAACACCTTACCGGCGCGCAGCATCGTACTGCTGCATCCGTGCTGCCATAACCCGACGGGTGCGGATTTAACCCCCGCGCAATGGGATGGTGTCATTGAGATCCTGAAAGCTCGCGATCTGATCCCGTTCCTGGATATTGCTTACCAGGGTTTCGGCGGCGGAATGGAAGACGATGCCTATGCGATCCGCGCCATTGCCAGCGCCGGATTGCCTGCACTGGTCAGCAACTCATTCTCGAAGATTTTCTCTTTGTACGGCGAACGTGTCGGCGGACTTTCAGTGGTCTGTGAAGACGCTGATGCCGCCAGCCGCGTTCTGGGGCAGCTAAAAGCGACGGTGCGTCGTAACTATTCCAGCC
Organism: Citrobacter sp. Cb004; assembly: GCF_030337065.1. NCBI lineage: Bacteria > Pseudomonadati > Pseudomonadota > Gammaproteobacteria > Enterobacterales > Enterobacteriaceae > Citrobacter > Citrobacter sp. Cb004. The sequence continues at coordinate 50,749 of NZ_JAOWCH010000054.1, forward strand.
CGCCAAACTTTGGTGCGCAGGTCGTGGCCGCGGTGTTGGGTGATGACGCGCTGAAAGCCAACTGGCTGGCGGAAGTCGAAGAGATGCGTACCCGTATTCTGGCGATGCGCCAGGCGCTGGTTAACGTATTGAATGCGGAGATCCCTGGTCGTAACTTTGATTACCTGCTGCAACAGCGCGGGATGTTCAGCTATACCGGGCTCAGCGCTGCTCAGGTCGATCGCCTGCGCGATGAGTTCGGTGTGTACCTGATAGCCAGCGGTCGTATGTGCGTGGCCGGGTTGAATCACGGTAACGTGCAGCGGGTGGCGAAGGCATTTGCCGCTGTCATGTAACCGGGTTTTTAGGCCTGATAAGCGTCGCGCCATCAGGCATTGTATTGCCGGATAGCGGTGTAATCACCTTATCCGGCCTACTTTCTTTCACCGTGCTATTGGTCTGTTTTCCAATGTGATCATGCTCTTTTTCCAGGACAAAACCAGAGAAAATCCTTCCTTTCCCTCCCCCTAAGGGGTAAGGTCAGATAGTTTTTTGACCAGTTGTTAATAAAAAAATGATAACTAACTGACTACTTAGGGAAAAATATGCGCAAGTTTACGTTGGCACTGAGTGCCGTTTGTTTATTGTTCACGCTAAATCAGCCGGCCCAGGCGTTAGTTTCTTCTCCCTCTCAGCTTAATCCAGGCACCAACGTTGCAAAACTCGCTGAGCAGGCACCCATTCACTGGGTCTCCGTGGCACAAATTGAAAACAGCCTGACCGGACGCCCGCCGATGGCCGTCGGGTTTGATATCGATGACACCGTCCTCTTTTCCAGCCCAGGCTTCTGGCGCGGTAAAAAAACGTATTCTCCGGACAGTGAGGATTACCTGAAAAATCCGGCCTTCTGGGAAAAAATGAACAATGGCTGGGACGAATTCAGCATTCCGAAAGAAGTGGCGCGTCAGTTGATTGATATGCACGTGCGTCGCGGCGACAGCATCTTTTTCGTAACCGGGCGTAGCCAGACGAAGACCGAAACGGTGTCGAAAACGTTGTCCGATAACTTTCACATCCCGGCCGGCAATATGAACCCGGTCATTTTTGCCGGTGATAAGCCGGGCCAGAATACGAAAACGCAGTGGCTGCAGGATAAAAATATCCGTATGTTCTACGGCGACTCTGATAATGACATTACCGCCGCCCGAGACGTGGGTATTCGTGGCATTCGTATTTTACGCGCTTCTAACTCCACTTATAAACCGTTGCCACAGGCCGGCGCGTTTGGTGAAGAGGTGATCGTCAACTCGGAATATTGAGGACATTGCTTGCGGTTGTTGTTTTTTTAAACAAATTTGCGTTACCTGCTTTTACCTTTTGCGGACTTGCTGCACACTGAATAAAAGATGTTCTCATTAGGCAATATGCTGGTAAGGGGAATTAAGATGACGAATTCGGAGTTGCTGCAATACTGCATGGCAAAAATGGGCGCCGAGCAGAGCGTACACAGTGACTGGAAGGCCACACAAATCAAAGTCGAAGATGTGCTTTTTGCCATGGTAAAAGAGGTGGAAGAACGCCCGGCGGTGTCACTGAAAACCAGCCCGGAACTGGCAGAGTTGTTACGTCAGCAGCATAGCGATGTACGGCCAAGCCGGCATCTCAATAAGGCGCACTGGAGTACGGTGTATCTGGACGGCTCGCTGCCGGATTCGCAAATCTACTACCTGGTAGACGCCTCTTATCAGCAGGCCGTAAACACGCTGCCGGAAGATAAACGCCGGATACTGGCGCAGTCCTGATCTGTTTTCCGCAATGAGGCGCCAGCGCCTTATCAGGCCTACAAGCAATTATGCATATTTTGTAGGCCTGATAAGCGTAGCGCCATCGGCATGATTACAACAGTGGTTTGAGGAAACGGGCCGTGTGTGAGGCTTCACACTCAGCGACTGTTTCTGGTGTGCCTGAAACCAGAATTTCCCCGCCGCCGCTGCCGCCTTCCGGACCGAGATCGACAATCCAGTCAGCGGTTTTTATCACGTCCAGATTGTGCTCAATCACTACGATGGTGTTGCCCTGATCCCGGAGTTGATGCAGCACGTCCAGCAGTTGCTGAATATCCGCAAAATGCAGACCGGTGGTCGGTTCGTCGAGAATATACAGCGTTTGACCGGTACCGCGTTTGGACAGTTCACGCGCCAGCTTCACGCGCTGCGCTTCACCGCCCGAGAGCGTGGTGGCGGACTGACCCAGTCGAATGTACGTCAGACCCACGTCCATCAGCGTTTGCAGCTTACGCGCCAGCGCCGGAACGGCATCGAAGAACTCACGCGCTTCTTCAATCGTCATATCCAGCACTTCGTGGATAGTCTTGCCCTTGTACTTAATCTCCAGAGTTTCGCGGTTATAGCGCTTGCCTTTACACTGATCGCACGGCACGTAGATATCCGGTAAGAAGTGCATTTCGACTTTGATCACGCCGTCGCCCTGACAAGCTTCACAGCGTCCGCCGCGGACGTTAAAGCTGAAACGACCCGGAGTATAACCGCGCGCACGCGACTCCGGCACACCGGCAAACAATTCGCGCACTGGCGTAAACACGCCGGTGTAGGTTGCCGGGTTAGAGCGCGGCGTACGGCCAATCGGGCTTTGGTCAATGTCGATCACTTTGTCGAAATGTTCCAGACCCTGAACATCACGATATGGCGCGGGTTCAGCCAGTGTGGCGCCGTTCAGCGCCGTCTGCGCAATCGGGAACAGCGTGTCGTTAATTAGCGTCGATTTACCCGAACCGGAAACACCGGTAATGCAGGTAAATAAACCAACCGGCAGCGTCAGGGTGACATCTTTCAGGTTGTTACCGCGCGCGCCGGTCAGCTTCAACACTTTTTCCGGGTCTGCCGCCACGCGCTGTTTCGGCACTTCAATCTTGCGCTTACCGCTCATGTACTGGCCGGTCAGCGACTCAGGCACGGCCATGATATCTTTTAGCGTACCTTCGGCAACCACCTGGCCGCCGTGAACGCCCGCGCCGGGGCCGATGTCGATAACGTGGTCAGCGGCGCGAATCGCGTCTTCATCGTGCTCAACCACAATGACGGTATTGCCCAGATTACGCAGGTGGATAAGCGTACCCAACAGACGCTCGTTATCGCGCTGATGCAGACCGATAGACGGTTCATCCAGCACATACATTACGCCGACCAGACCTGCGCCGATCTGGCTTGCCAGACGAATACGCTGGGCTTCGCCGCCGGAGAGCGTTTCTGCTGAACGCGACAGCGTCAGATAGTTGAGGCCGACGTTAACCAGGAACTTCAGACGATCGCCAATCTCTTTGAGAATTTTCTCTGCAATCTTCGCTCGCTGACCCGCAAGCTTCAGGTTGTTGAAGAAATCCATGGCGTGGCCGATGCTCATGTCGGAAATCGCGGGCAGCGGCGTATTTTCGACAAATACGTGGCGGGCTTCCCGGCGTAAACGCGTCCCCTCACAGCTGGCGCACGGTCGGTTGCTAATGAACTTGGCTAATTCTTCACGTACCGCGCTGGATTCCGTCTCTTTATAACGGCGCTCCATATTGTGCAATACGCCTTCGAACGGATGGCGGCGTACGGACGTATCGCCGCGATCGTTCATGTATTTAAATTCGATATTCTCTTTACCGGAACCGTACAGCACCACTTTATGCACGGCAGGGTTCAGGCTGGCCCATGGGGCTTCGACGTCGAATTTATAGTGTTCCGCCAGTGACTTAAGCATCTGGAAGTAATAGAAGTTACGGCGATCCCAGCCGCGGATAGCACCACCGGCCAGCGACAGTTCCGGATTTTGGATCACACGGTCAGGATCGAAATACTGCTGCACGCCGAGACCGTCACAGGTCGGGCATGCGCCCGCTGGGTTATTGAACGAGAACAGACGTGGTTCCAGCTCGCGCATGCTGTAGCCGCAGATCGGGCAGGCGAAGTTGGCGGAGAACAGCAACTCTTCCGCTTTCGGATCGTCCATATCGGCGACCACCGCCGTACCACCGGACAGTTCCAGCGCGGTTTCAAAGGATTCAGCCAGTCGCTGGGTGAGATCGTCGCGTACTTTAAAGCGGTCAATCACCACTTCAATAGTGTGTTTCTTTTGCAGTTCAAGCTTGGGCGGATCGGAAAGGTCGCACACTTCACCGTCGATACGGGCGCGGATATAGCCCTGGCCTGCCAGGTTTTCCAGCGTTTTAGTATGCTCGCCTTTACGCTCTTTAATCACCGGCGCCAGCAGCATCAGACGTTTGCCTTCCGGCTGCGACAGAACGTTGTCCACCATCTGGCTAACGGTCTGGGCCGCCAGGGGAACGTCGTGATCCGGGCAGCGCGGTTCGCCAACGCGGGCAAACAACAGGCGCAGATAGTCGTGAATTTCGGTAATCGTACCTACCGTGGATCGCGGGTTGTGGGATGTCGATTTTTGTTCAATTGAGATGGCGGGAGACAGCCCCTCAATGTGGTCGACATCCGGCTTTTCCATCAGCGACAGAAACTGACGCGCGTACGCGGAAAGGGATTCAACGTAACGACGCTGCCCTTCGGCATACAAGGTGTCGAAAGCGAGCGAAGATTTGCCTGAGCCCGAAAGCCCGGTGACGACAATCAGCTTGTCGCGCGGGATGACGAGGTTGATGTTTTTGAGATTATGGGTGCGGGCGCCCCGAACTTCGATCTTATCCATTCATCTTTCCCGGATTAAACGCTTTTTTGCCTGGCTGCATGGTGCTACCGGCGATCACAAACGGTTAATTATGACACAACCTAACCTGAATGGATATACAGTGTTGGAATGCAAAACGCAGATGCCTGTGCAACAATGTCTGTCTGGGGTTGTTTACTGGAATCGATCTCGCAACGTAGTAAAAGCGCTATTGGAAATGCTACAATCCCGCGCTTACACTTATTCAGTAACGTTTTTCAGGAGACACGATCATGGCCAGCAGAGGCGTAAACAAGGTGATTCTCGTCGGTAATCTGGGCCAGGACCCGGAAGTACGCTATATGCCGAATGGTGGCGCAGTTGCCAACATTACGCTGGCTACTTCCGAATCCTGGCGTGATAAAGCGACCGGCGAAATGAAAGAGCAGACTGAATGGCACCGTGTGGTGCTGTTCGGCAAACTGGCGGAAGTTGCCAGCGAATATCTGCGTAAAGGTTCCCAGGTCTATATCGAAGGTCAGCTGCGTACCCGCAAATGGACCGATCAATCCGGCGTAGAAAAGTACACCACTGAAGTTGTGGTTAACGTTGGCGGCACCATGCAAATGCTGGGCGGTCGTCAGGGTGGTGGTGCTCCGGCAGGTGGCGGCCAGCAGCAGGGTGGTTGGGGTCAGCCTCAGCAGCCGCAAGGTGGCAATCAGTTCAGCGGCGGCGCGCAGTCTCGCCCGCAGCAGCAGTCGGCTCCGGCAGCGCCGTCTAATGAGCCGCCGATGGATTTCGACGACGATATTCCGTTCTAATCCTTCTGCTTTTCGCTGAAAATTATGGCTACCTCAGAACTGGGGTAGCCATATGCAATTCTGTTATCAGTTCAACACCATCGGCCAGTCTGGCGGTGTATGGCTCATCACTTCAACCATTACGGTTTCAATGTTCTTCCAGATTGCGGACATATCCACCAGGGTTATGCCGAGTAATCCGGTCGCAAACCAGCAGGCAAAAACCAGCCCTAAACCGCTGCTAATGACGGCCAGGCCAATATAATCTGATTTACGAAAACGGATATTGAGCGTACTGGCTAAAAACATCAGCACTGCACTGAGTAATTGCCACCGCAGAAGAACCACGCCAGTTGTTATCGTTGCCATGAAAAACGTCCTCAGAAAGTCTGGATGCCCAGGACAGCGCGGGGGTGTTCACCGAGGGTGTAGTACTCTGGCTATCGACGGGCAATAACATGAATGAAACATCGTTTCTGTTACATGATTTTTGTGAACTATATCACACATGCTCGTTTGTTCACCAGTGTTGGGCGTATTTTTTGCAGGATGATAACCATGTTAAATATGTGGTTATATTCAAGGAAGCAATGATACTAAATAATCAACTCTAAAGATGCATTTGCGTTACCTGTTTTATTTATCCTAAATTAATCGTTAAAAAAATCTAATGAATTTCTTAAATAAAGCCAGGATAGTGCTTATAAAAAATTACTCCTTGGGGATAATAACGTTATGAAATAAGCATAACTTTAAGTTTGCCTTACGGAAAAATAATATCATCATCAACTATTATCAGACTTTTACATAGAGAAGTCTGTTGCTAATACTGATAGATTCATGCAACTTAATCAGTCGGTGTTTATAGCATCTTGCCTTAATGGGTTCTGGCATATACGAAACAGGGAAACAGGGCTGACATGAATCACAGTGCGCGACGCAAGATACTGAAGTTCCTCGGAACATTCATGGTGGTATTGCTCCCCGTGGTGCTGGCGTTATGGTTTGCTCAAATCCGGGCAATGTCCGAAACCCGTAATCAACTTCGCTCTTTTGCGCAACTGGTGTTAAATAAAACTGAATTGGTGATCCAACAAGCCGATTTAGCGCGAGATATGGCCCTGTTGTATCAAGGTAAGATGTGTACCCCGGCACATCAGAAAAATATGCTAGATATTATTCGTGGTCGTTTATATATCAGCGAGCTAATTTATGCGCAGGGCGATCATTTTTTGTGCTCTACGTCGATGGCGCCGCCAGTCGCCTATATTATGCCGACCGCCGACTATAAACGTACGCCGGACATCTCCATCTATTACTATCGCGATACCCCCTTTTTCGCTGGCTACAGAATGACGTATATGCAACGTGGAAACTACGTTGCCGTCATCAACCCATTATCTTACAGCGAAGTTATGTCAGATGACCCGGACCTGTCCTGGGGCGTGTATGACACGGTAACGGGTACTTTTTTCTCTGCCAGCGAAGGGGCGCCTATTGCGCAGTTATTGCCGTTGGTGCGCGGTGAAGCCTCAACCTTCCAGTTGGACGATCGCTTCTACACCAAAGTGCATTCAGAAAAACGCCCGATTGCGATTATTGTGTCGACCTCGGATAAACGCATACATTCGATTTTCTATCATGAGGCTGCGTTAACGATTCCTTTCGGGATTATCTGCAGCATCCTGATGCTGTTAATGTGGTGGCGCACGCGTCAGGAATACTTATCTCCCCGCCGCTTGTTAAAACGAGCAATCAAAAAACGTCAACTGTGTCTGCACTACCAGCCGATCATTGATATCGAAAACGGTCAGTGCGTAGGGGCTGAGGCTCTGCTGCGCTGGCCGGGCTGTGATGGTGAAGTAATGAGCCCAACCGAGTTTATTCCACTGGCTGAAAAAGAGGGAATGATTGAGCGGATCACGGATTACGTGATTGAAGAGGTGTTCAACGATTTAGGATATTTTCTTTCGGCGCATCCTCAGCTTTATATCTCGATAAACCTCTCTGCTTCTGACTTTCATTCATCCCGACTTATTGCCCTGATTACCGACAAAAACCGTGAGTACTCTGTGGCGGCTCAGCAAATTAAAGTCGAGGTGACGGAACGCGGATTTATTGATGTAGATAAAATGACCGCGGTAATCCAGGCGTTTCGTCAGGCGGGTTATGAAGTGGCGTTTGATGATTTTGGGACGGGATATTCCAATCTACACAATTTATCCGCGTTGAATATCGATATCCTGAAGATCGACAAATCATTTATTAGTACGTTGTCCACCAACAGCACCAGTCACCTGATTGCCGAACATATCATCGAAATGGCGCAAAGCTTACACCTGAAGATGATTGCGGAAGGGGTAGAGACGGTTGAGCAAATCGAGTGGCTGCGCGAACGTGGCGTACAGTATTGTCAGGGCTGGTATTTTGCGAAGGCGTTGCCGCCACAGGAGTTCATGCACTGGATACAACGGTCGCCCGCCATACTGACGCAGAGCGGGCAATAATCTTACAGGCGGTGGCGGTAATCGCTGGGGGTACGATCAAACTCGCGGCGAAACACGCGTGAGAAGGTTTGTTGTGATACGTAACCAAGATCCATCGCGATATCGAAAATAGGTCGCTCGGTCGTCCGCAGTTCAACAGCAGCCAGCAGGAGTCGACGCTGGCGGATATAGTCACCCAACGTCTGGCGCATCACCGTGCGGAACATTCTCTGTAAATACCACTTCGAGTAACCTGATTTTTTCGCCACCGCCTCAATGTTCAGCGGCTGATCGATATGGTCGTCAATCCATTCAATAAGGGTCTGAATAATCTGCTGATGGGACATAGGGCTGCCTCTTTTTCAGTATTCGATTCGTCGTTTTGTCTGTGGGCGAGTATAATTCCTCAAGTTAACTTGAGGTAAAGCGATTTATGGAAAAGAAATTACCCCGAATAAAAGCGCTGCTCACGCCAGGTGAAGTTGCAAAGCGTAGCGGCGTGGCGGTATCAACCCTGCATTTCTATGAAAGCAAAGGGTTAATCAGCAGTATGCGCAACAGCGGCAATCAGCGCCGATACAGACGTGATGTGTTGCGTTATGTGGCGATTATCAAGATTGCTCAACGCATCGGGATCCCGTTGGCAACGATCGGTGATGCGCTCGGCGTATTACCTGAAGGACATTCGCTCAGTGCTAAAGAGTGGAAGCAGCTCTCTTCGCAATGGCGTGAAGAGCTGGATCGACGCATTCATACTTTAGTGGCGCTACGCGATGAACTGGATGGGTGTATTGGTTGCGGTTGTTTGTCGCGCAGCGATTGCCCGTTGCGTAACCCAGGCGATCAGCTTGGCGAGAAGGGAACCGGGGCGCGTCTGCTGGAAGATGATTGATGTGAAATATCTGATGGATTGACGGATATAAAACTAAAGCGCCACAGAGGGCGCTTTAGTTTGGTTCCGGTCTTTGTCTTTCACTCTATCCCGCTGGTTCACGGGAGGGTTTCCCCCGACATCAACACCCCTCAGTCGAGCACATTAGGTGAGGTTCCGGTCTGTGTTGATAATGTAATTGTAAGCCACCTCTCTCCATTTACCAGTGAAATGGTGATTTTTTAGCCAAAAAATTTTCCGCATCTTCACCGGTTTTCTTGCGCAAGTTTGCGTGAAAAAGGCACACCGATGTTGTAATAACTCCGCAAATTTTGTTGCCAGACTGCGCATTGACGATAACGTTTGCGCATCGACTGATTATTTATTGCGCGTTATAAGAAGAAATGAGTAAAAAGCGGCAAAGTTCAGTTGAAAACCAGCGTATGATCGCTGGATAATCGTTTGCTTTTTTTTACCACCCGTTTTTTATGCGCGGAGCTAAACGTTTGCTTTTTTGCGACACCCCTATTGACGCAAACCTGGCACATGGAGAAAACGTTTAGCAGGCAGTGGATTGTCCAGCACGCATAATGACGAAAAAATAAACTCTCAGGGGATGTTTTCTATGTCTACGCCTTCAGCGCGTACCGGCGGTTCACTCGACGCCTGGTTTAAAATTTCGCTCCGCGGCAGTACCGTTCGTCAGGAAGTCGTTGCCGGATTAACGACGTTCCTGGCCATGGTCTACTCCGTTATCGTGGTTCCGGGGATGCTGGGTAAAGCCGGATTCCCGCCTGCCGCTGTATTTGTGGCAACCTGTCTGGTCGCGGGCGTCGGTTCTATTGTGATGGGCCTGTGGGCAAACCTGCCGCTGGCGATTGGCTGCGCCATTTCTTTGACGGCGTTTACCGCATTCAGCCTGGTACTGGGACAACATATCAGCGTGCCTGTTGCGCTGGGTGCGGTGTTCCTGATGGGTGTCCTGTTTACCATCATTTCCGCGACCGGTATTCGTAGCTGGATCCTGCGCAATCTACCGCAGGGTGTTGCGCACGGTACGGGGATTGGTATCGGCCTGTTCCTGCTGCTGATTGCGGCAAACGGCGTGGGTCTGGTTATTAAAAACCCGCTGGACGGCCTGCCGGTTGCGCTGGGCGATTTCGATACCTTCCCGGTGATTATGTCGCTGGTAGGTCTGGCGGTGATTATTGGCCTCGAAAAACTGAAAGTACCGGGCGGCATCCTGCTGACTATTATCGGTATTTCCGTAGTGGGTCTGATTTTCGACCCGGCCGTACATTTCTCCGGTATTTTTGCCATGCCGTCTCTGAGCGACGAAAACGGCAACTCGCTGATCGGTAGCCTGGATATTATGGGCGCACTAAACCCAATCGTACTGCCGAGCGTGCTGGCGCTGGTCATGACCGCTGTCTTCGATGCGACCGGAACCATCCGTGCGGTAGCCGGACAGGCGAATCTGCTGGATAAAGACGGACAGATTATTGACGGCGGCAAAGCGCTGACCACCGACTCCCTGAGCAGCGTGTTCTCTGGCCTGGTGGGCGCTGCACCGGCGGCGGTTTATATTGAATCCGCAGCGGGTACGGCGGCAGGCGGCAAAACTGGCCTGACGGCGATCACCGTTGGCGTACTGTTCCTGCTGATCCTGTTCCTCTCTCCGCTCTCTTATCTTGTACCAGTATATGCAACGGCACCTGCGCTGATGTATGTGGGCCTGCTGATGTTGAGCAACGTAGCGAAAATCGACTTTGCTGACTTTGTCGACGCTATGGCGGGGCTGGTAACGGCCGTATTTATCGTGCTGACCTGTAACATCGTGACCGGCATTATGATTGGCTTTGCTACCCTGGTGATTGGCCGTATCGTCTCTGGCGAATGGCGCAAACTGAACATCGGCACAGTGGTCATCGCCATCGCGCTGGTGGCCTTCTACGCTGGTGGTTGGGCTATCTAATCCTCATTTGATGAAGATTCTGAAAACGGGTGGCTTTGGCCGCCCGTTTTTATTTTCACAACACTCTCGTTGTCTTTTGCGTTACTCTCAAGTAGATAGAATTGAGGCACGACGCCTCTCATCACTGATCATAAGAAACATCGCAAACAGGGAACGCATGGAAATCTTTTTCACCATACTCATCATGACCCTTGTGGTCTCGCTGTCGGGGGTTTTTACTCGCGTATTGCCATTCCAACTCCCTTTACCCCTTATGCAGATCGCCATCGGCGCCTTGCTGGCGTGGCCGACGTTTGGTTTGCATGTGGAATTCGATCCTGAGCTTTTTCTGGTTCTGTTCATCCCGCCGCTGCTCTTCGCCGATGGCTGGAAGACGCCAACCCGTGAGTTTCTGGAGCACGGGCGAGAGATCTTCGGCCTTGCGCTGGCGCTGGTTCTGGTCACGGTGGTCGGGATTGGCTTTATGATTTACTGGCTGGTGCCGGGGATCCCTCTCATCCCAGCCTTTGCGCTGGCCGCTGTCCTGTCGCCAACCGATGCCGTTGCGCTTTCCGGCATAGTGGGCGAGGGACGCATACCGAAGAAAATCATGGGTATCCTGCAGGGCGAAGCGTTGATGAACGACGCCTCCGGCCTGGTGTCACTGAAATTTGCCGTCGCCGTGGCGATGGGCACGATGGTGTTTACGGTTGGTGGCGCAACGCTTGAATTCTTCAAGGTAGCGATTGGCGGTATCCTGGCCGGTTTTGTCGTCAGTTGGCTGTACGGGCGCTCCCTGCGTTTTCTCAGCCGCTGGGGTGGTGATGAACCGGCAACGCAAATCGTTCTGCTGTTCCTGCTGCCGTTTGCGTCTTACCTGATTGCGGAACACATCGGTGTTTCCGGCATCCTCGCGGCGGTCGCAGCCGGGATGACCATCACCCGTTCCGGGGTAATGCGCCGGGCGCCGCTGGCGATGCGTTTACGTGCTAACAGCACCTGGGCGATGCTGGAGTTTGTGTTTAACGGCATGGTTTTCTTGCTGTTAGGACTGCAGTTGCCGGGGATTCTGGAGTCTTCTTTGGCGGCGGCAGAAGCCGATCCGAATGTTGAAATCTGGATGCTGTTTACCGATATCGTGCTGATTTACGTGGCGCTGATGCTGGTACGTTTTGGCTGGCTGTGGACGATGAAGAAGTTTAGCCTGCGCTTCCTGAAGAAAAAGCCGATGGAGTTTGGTTCCTGGACGACGCGTGAAATCATGATCGCCTCCTTTGCGGGCGTGCGTGGGGCCATTACTCTCGCCGGTGTGCTCTCTATTCCGTTGCTGTTACCGGATGGTAGCGGCTTCCCGGCGCGATATGAGCTGATCTTCCTTGCCGCGGGCGTGATTCTGTTCTCGCTGTTTGTTGGCGTGGTGATGCTGCCGCTTCTGCTGCAACACCTGGAAGTGGCAGACCACTCGCAGCAGCAGAAAGAGGAACGAATTGCCCGCGCTGCCACGGCGGAAGTGGCGATTGTCGCCATCCAGAAAATGGAGGAGCGTCTGGCCGCAGACACCGAAGAGAACATCGACAATCAGTTGCTCACCGAGGTGAGTTCACGCGTCATCGGTAACCTGCGTCGACGCGCCGACGGACGCAACGACGTAGAAAGCTCGATGCAGGAAGAAAACCTCGAGCGGCGTTTCCGTCTGGCGGCCCTGCGCTCCGAGCGCGCGGAGCTTTATCACCTGCGCGCCACACGGGAAATTAGCAATGAAACGTTGCAAAAACTGCTGCACGATCTGGATTTGCTGGAAGCGCTGTTGATCGAGAACGAATAAACGGTTGTGCCTGATGGCGCTACGCTTATCAGGCCTACGGAATCCAATTGTAGGTCTGATAAGCGTTAAGCCGCATCCGGCATGTTACGACTCTTGCGTTAGCCAGAACCCTTCACAGCATTTGAGCCACGCCTGGGCGCTGTGCGACAGATACACACCTTCGCGCCAAATCATGCCCAACTGCCAGCGTAAATCACTCTCCAAAGGGATCCAGCGCAGCGTCTGCTTATCCAACCGCTGGCAAATCGGCTCCGGTAAAATGGCGATCCCGACTCCGGCTTGCACCATTGCCGCCAGAAAATCCCACTGCCCACTGCGTACCGCGATGCGGGGTTTGACGTTGTGCTGGTTAAACAGCTCAAGCAACTGACGGCTCAACGCGAAATCTTCGTTATAGATAAGCAGGGGATGCTCCGCTAACGCCTCGGGGGAAATGGATTCACACGTTGTCCACTGACCGGAACGGGGGACCAGCACGCAGAGCGGATGGCTAAAAAGCGGTAAGGTCGCCAGGCCGCTCTCTTCTTCAACCGGCAGCGCGGTCATCGCGACATCCAGATCGCCATTCATCACCGCCTGCTGGACGGTTAAGCCTCCAAATTCAGATACCTTCAGCTCCACGCCGGGATAGCGCTGGCGAAACAGGCTGATAGGCCCGGCCATCAACATACCGACCATGGGCGGGATGCCGAGGCGCAGCACTCCCTTGTTGAGGTGATTAATGTCGCTGAGTTCTGCTTCGAGCTGGCGAAACTCGGCGAGGATCGCCAGGCCGCGTTCGAAAACAACCTGTCCGGTGTCGGTTAACAGCAGTCGCCGACCGTCGCGGATTAACAGCGTGCAGTTAAGCTCGTCTTCAAGGTTCTTCAACATCTTGCTGATGGTGGGCTGGGTGACAAAAAGCTTCTCCGCTGCGCGGGTAAAGCTCTGCTGACGAACCACCTCAACAAAATAGCGCAGCGTTCTGATATCCATGATTATTCCTTAAGACTATGCCTGCAATGAGTTTAATTCATTTCAGTCCTGGACGGGGGCTCTCTATACTGGCGCTCTCTATTTTTTAAGGACATACCCTCATGGCTGTGGCGATAAGCCGCGTGACGCCTGCCGTTATTCATCGACTCCAGATCCCCGTTCAGGTTCTGTTGTACGCAGGTCTATTTGTATTTTCTCAATATCTTGTCTCCTGGCTGCATCTGCCGCTTCCTGCCAACCTGGTTGGGATGGTGCTGATGTTGGCGCTGATTTTCTGCCGGGTTATCCCGCTGAACTGGATTCGTGCAGGCGCTCGCTGGTTACTGGCTGAAATGTTGCTGTTTTTTGTTCCGGCGGTGGTGGCTGTCGTCAACTATACGCAGCTGTTGTTGGTCGATGGTTGGCGCATATTTGCCGTCATTGCGCTAAGTACGTTGATGGTGCTTGGCGCAACGGCGTGGGTCGTGGATAAAGTGTATCGCTATGAAATGAGCAGGCTAAACCGTGAGTAATTTCCAGCTAAGCGTGCTGTGTCTGGTGATTACGCTGGGCATCTATTTTGCCAATAAGCGCCTGTATCGCCGTTTTCGTAAATTACCGCTGATGCCGTTAGTGTTCACTCCGGCGCTGCTGGTCCTGATGCTGGTCTTTGGGCATATCTCCTGGCAAAACTATATTGGTGAATCGCACTGGCTGCTGTGGCTGTTAGGCCCAGCGACCATCGCCTTTGCCGTTCCGGTCTATGACAACCTTGCCGTGATTAAGCGGCACTGGATGTCACTGACGGCGGGCGTGGTGACGGCAACGCTGGTGGCCGTTACCAGTTCCGTGTGGCTGGCGCGTCTGTTTATGTTGCCTGATGAAATCCAGCGTAGTCTGGCGGTGCGCTCCGTCACCACGCCGTTTGCGCTGGCGGCAGCAGAGCCGTTGGGCGGGCAACCAGACCTGGTGGCATTGTTCGTGGTAGTGACCGGTGTATTCGGTATGGCGGTTGGCGATGTACTGTTTTTACGGCTTTCTATTCGGGAAGGGATGGCGAAAGGCGCAGGATTTGGCGCAGCATCGCATGGTGCGGGCACGGCGCGCTCTTATGAGCTCGGCCAGCAGGAGGGCGTGGTCGCCAGCCTGGTGATGATGCTTTCCGGCGTGGTGATGGTGCTGGTGGCGCCGCTGGTCGCAAGGCTGATGTTCTGACCAGCGGCTGTGTGCTATTTCAAGCGTGAAATCAGCGCGAACTCTTTAAAATTCACCGGCCGCTGTTGCTGCATTGAAATATTCCCGGCGATACCGGTCAAAATCGACATGGCGCCGGCGCGATGGTCGGCGGCACGCTGCAACGGATCGTGCCGCGGTTCGCCAAACAGATCGGCCAGCATCGCATTATCTCCACCGCCGTGACCGCCTTCGCCGAGGGTAAAATCAGCTTGCCACGGCGCGGAAAACATCGGGAAAACAGTGATGTCACAGGCTTCAAGGCAGCCTTCGTTATCCCGCTCGCCTCCTGCGTTGACGTAGGATTTCTCAACGATTTTCATCTCCAGGCGGCCTTCGCTGCCGTTAAAGACCACGTTCAAGCCTTCCCACGGCAGCCAGGTGTTCAGTGAGTAGGTAAGCTGCACCTGATTCTGATACTTCACCAGCACCGACATGGTGTCTTCAATGGTGATGCCGTCGCTGAATACGCTCTGGTCGCGGAAATAGTTATCTTCATGTTCTGCATCCAGATAGAGCGCTTTAAGCTGAGGTTTTTCGGCCATATGCAGCGCAAACGGATCGTCTTTGGCCTGCGCATAGCCGTGAGCGCGCGGGTAAAATTGCGTCACGCCCCGGCGTTCGGCGTTCTCTTTTCCATAGAAACGCAGGCTGCCTTCGGCATACACCCGCTCGGGATAACTGCCCAGCCAGAAGTTCATTAGATCAAAATGGTGAGTGGATTTATGCACTAATAAGCCGCCGCTATTACGTTTTTCGCGATGCCAGCGACGGAAATAATCGGCACCGTGTTCGGTATTGAGCAACCATTCAAAGTGAACTGAATAAACCTCGCCAATCGCACCGTTCATCAGCAGTTCGCGAACCTTGCTGTGGTGCGGTGCATAGCGATAGTTAAAAGCGACGCGTAACTGACGGCCGGTCTCTTCAATGGCGTCCAGAATCCGCAGGGCGCGTTGCTCATCGATGGTCATCGGTTTTTCGGTGATCACATCGCAGCCTGCGCGTAGCGCACGCACGATATAGTCGTCGTGAGTCCGGTCCATGGTGGTCACAATGATGATATCCGGACGTGTTTCGCGGATCATCTCTTCAAACTGCTGCGCCTTCCATGTAGAGACCGGGGGCGCACCTTCGTTCGCCAAAAGCTGGTTGGCGTAATTCATACGGGTTTGATTGGTGTCGCAAAAGGCGACCAGACGTGCATTTTCTTTCCACTGCCCGCCAATCGCGCTGATGTAAAGTCCCGCGCGCCCGCCAGTTCCTACTAGGGCATATTTCTTCATAACATCCTCATTTCTAAAAAATGAATTAACGTGTTGATGTAATAAAAACAATATTTCAATTTTATTTTTATACAATAACGCTAATGCAGAAGATGGATACAACGCAGAAGGAAAAATGTGATCCCCAGCCAAAATGACCGGAAGAGAGGATGAGATTCTGATTTTCTTAGAGGCTATGTTTAAATTTATGTTTACGCCTTAGAATAATGATAAATGTTACTCGCCATTGTAAGGATGCGCAGCGTGAAATATTTGTGGTTATCTGCTCTTTTGTTTAGTCATGCCGTTTTGGCCTGGTGTCCTGATGAAGACCAACAGGTGACACTTCAGGGAACATTAATACAACAGACATTACCCGGTTCGCCAAATTACGAAAGCATCAAAGATGGCGATGAAGCGGTAACTTATGATTATCTTAAATTGGATCAACCGTTTGAGTGCGATGTTAACGGTGAGCGTGAAAATGTTCCGCTAGTGCAGATTATCTTGATGGGCAAAAATAAGCTTAATTACGCCGATCTTGCTCCTTCTCTGGGAAAAGATGTCATCCTGACCGGGAAAACGATGTATGCCCAAACGGGTCATCACTTTACTTCTGTGCTGCTTATTCTTTATAGCGCCAAAAACGTTACTCCCATCACCACGGCGGAACAAAAGAAAAGCGCGCTGCTGCAGTTTCAACAGTTCCAACAGGCGTTGCGGGAGAAAAACGTTGTCGCGTTGAAAACATATTTTGTCTTTCCTTTGCAGGGGACGCTATTTGACTTTATTGATTATGATGAAAACCGTCAGGAAGATGTACTTACCGAGACTGTGTTTGACCAAAATTCGCAGCAGATTATGGCGCATCTGCAGATGCTTGCCAGCATCGGTGTTGATGCTGAATCCCTGATGATAAACGAGTACAGAATTAACGCGCTTTCGGAACATGAGCAGCAGCGTCGCTATTTTCCTGCGGATGAAGATGGCATGTTTTATTATGAAGAACATGGTAAACGTCATACCGTTAAAGGAACATGCGATACCGTCGCCCAAGGGGAACTTACGGACGGTATTCTTTTTATTTCACAGGGGACCGGTCCTAATACGCAACTTCCCGGCCTTTCAGAGTATTGTGATGGTGCAACGTCATATATGTTCAAGCTGGTTGATGGCAAACTGCGACTGATGGGGAGTTTTACCGCAGGGTAGGGACGTATTACAAAAGGAATGAAATAAAAATAGAAAAGGATGTTAATAAATGCTTAATGATTTATTTCTGGGGTGGCGGGTTGCTGGCTTTTTGGAAGGGCTGGCAGTGGCTAAATCTTGTGTGTGCGATTATTTTCCTGTTGCTTATCGCTGTGCCTGCTCGTCGCTTGATAAAGGATGAGAATCCAGGATGATTCGCTGAACGTCTTCCCCGGCCAAAATGACCGGGGAAGAGGAGGAGTGGTTAGTGCGCGCGACCTTGTTCTACGCCGTACCCGGTCTGGGAACGGATGAACTGAGCACGGAACTGCTCGCGTTCGCGATTACCTTCTTCTGAGTTATCGGTAGCAGAGAAGAACCAGATCCCGAGGAACGCTACGCTGATGGAGAACAGCGCCGGATATTCATACGGGAAAATGGCTTTTTCGTGACCAAGGATCTGGACCCAAATCGTCGGGCCAAGCACCATCAGCACCACCGCCGTCAGCAGACCTAACCAGCCGCCCAACATCGCGCCACGCGTGGTCAGTCTTGACCAGTACATGGAGAGCAGAATGATCGGGAAGTTGCAGCTGGCTGCGATAGCAAACGCCAGACCTACCATGAAGGCGATATTCTGGTTCTCAAACAGCACGCCGAGCAGGATGGCAATCACACCCAGCACCAGTACGGTGATTTTCGACACCTTCAGCTCTTCACGTTCGGTTGCGCCTTTACGGAACACGTTGGCATACAGGTCGTGAGAAACGGCCGATGCGCCCGCCAGCGTCAGGCCTGCAACCACCGCCAGGATGGTGGCAAACGCCACAGCTGAGATGAAGCCCAGGAACAGGTTGCCGCCCACTGCATTCGCCAGGTGAACCGCCGCCATGTTGTTACCGCCGATCAGCGCGCCAGCAGCGTCTTTATACGCCGGATTAGCGCCCACCAGCATGATCGCGCCAAAGCCGATGATAAAGGTCAGGATGTAGAAATAACCCATAAAACCGGTGGCATAGAACACGCTCTTACGCGCTTCGCGGGCATCGCTGACCGTGAAGAAGCGCATCAGGATGTGCGGCAAGCCTGCCGTACCAAACATCAGGCCGAGACCTAACGATAGGGCGGAGATCGGATCTTTTACCAGTCCGCCCGGGCTCATAATGGCTGAACCTTTCGGGTGTACCGCCATTGCTTCGGTGAACAGGTTGTTGAAGCTAAAGCCGACGTGCTTCATCACCATAAAGGCCATAAAGCTGGCGCCGAACAGCAGCAGAACGGCTTTGATGATCTGTACCCAGGTGGTCGCCAGCATGCCGCCAAACAGGACGTACATCATCATCAGCACGCCAACCAGTACGACGGCGATGTGATAGTTCAGACCAAACAGCAGCTCAATCAGCTTACCTGCGCCGACCATCTGGGCGATCAGATACAGCGCGACCACCACCAGAGAACCACAGGCCGACAGAATACGGATTGGTCCTTGCTTCAGACGATAAGAAGCAACATCTGCAAAGGTGTAACGACCCAGGTTACGCAGACGCTCAGCAATCAGGAACAGGATAATTGGCCAACCGACCAGGAAGCCGAGCGAATAGATCAGCCCGTCATAACCGGAGGTAAACACCAGCGCGGAAATCCCGAGAAACGATGCCGCCGACATATAGTCGCCCGCAATCGCCAGCCCGTTCTGGAAACCAGTGATGTTACCGCCGGCGGTGTAGTAGTCATTACGCGAACGTACGCGCTTCGACGCCCAGTAAGTAATACCGAGCGTAAAGATGACGAAAATCAGGAACATGACAATCGCCTGCCAGTTGGTTGGCTGGCGTTGGACTGCACCGCTAATAGCATCCGCCGCGTTTGCGGCGAAGGGCAGCGTGGCGGCAAGCGCCGTCAGGACTCTCTTCATGATGCTTTAACCTCGTGCAGAACCGCATTGTTCAGGCGGTCGAATTCACCGTTTGCCCGCCAGATATAGATCCCGGTCAGGATGAAGGAGATGAGGATCACACCGACCCCAATCGGAATACCCCGGGTGACGCTGGTTCCCGCGTGTAGCGGCGTACCCAGCCAGCCAGGCGCAAAGGCAATCAGTAAAATAAAGCTGATGTAAACTGCCAGCATGATGATGGACAGAATGGTGGCAAACCGTTGCCTTTTTTCAACTAACTCCCTGAAACGCGCACTGTCTTCTATCCGCTGATAAATAGAGTCATTCATCACAGAGTTCTCCAGAGGCCCCCTTCGTCTTTCACGTTGCAAGTGTGTTGGCCGCACTCGCCCACCTCAGTCACATAGTGAACTATGCTCCTGGGGATGCGCCCGCTTGCCGCCTTCCTGCAACGCGAAATCCTTTGGGGTGGGTTATTATATTTTCCCTCCCGGTCAGGGGAGGGGTAGGGGTAGGATTTGTAGGCCCGATAAGCCGCGCACCATCGGGCATTTCACGGTTGTGGTTATGATGGCATCGCGATGGCCTGCTTCTCTTCGAGCAGTTTCTCTACCACGCCAGGATCGGCGAGGGTCGAGGTATCGCCCAGATTGCTGGTATCGCCCGCCGCGATTTTACGCAGAATACGGCGCATGATTTTGCCGGAGCGGGTTTTCGGCAGTGAGTCGGTCCAGTGCAGCACGTCTGGCGTTGCCAGCGGACCAATTTCTTTACGTACCCAGTTGCGCACCTCGGCGTACAGCTCCGGTGACGGCTCTTCGCCGTGATTCAGCGTGACGTAGGCGTAGATCGCCTGGCCTTTAATATTATGCGGAATACCCACCACCGCGGCCTCGGCAATCTTCGGATGCGACACCAGCGCCGATTCGATTTCTGCCGTTCCCAGACGGTGGCCAGAGACGTTCAGCACATCGTCCACACGACCGGTGATCCAGTAATAGTCATCTTCGTCACGACGCGCGCCATCGCCGCTGAAGTACATATTCTTGAAGGTAGAAAAGTAGGTCTGCTCAAAGCGTTCGTGATCGCCAAACAGCGTTCTCGCCTGGCCCGGCCACGAGTCGGTAATCACCAGGTTGCCTTCGGTCGCGCCTTCCAGCGGATTACCCTCGTTATCGACAATCGCAGGCTGTACGCCAAAGAACGGACGGGTTGCGGAACCCGCTTTCAGCTCGGTGGCGCCCGGCAGCGGGGTGATCATGAATCCACCGGTTTCGGTCTGCCACCAGGTATCGACGACCGGGCATTTTTCGTTGCCGATCTTCTTCCAGTACCACTCCCATGCTTCCGGGTTAATCGGCTCGCCAACGGAACCCAGGATACGCAGCGAGGAGCGGTCAGTGCCTTCAATCGCTTTATCACCTTCTGCCATCAGGGCGCGGATGGCGGTCGGCGCGGTATACAGAATATTGACCTGGTGCTTGTCCACAACCTGCGACATACGCGCCGGGGTTGGCCAGTTTGGCACGCCTTCGAACATCAGCGTGGTTGCGCCGCAGGCCAGCGGACCGTACAGCAGGTAGCTGTGCCCGGTTACCCAACCCACGTCAGCGGTACACCAATAAATATCGCCCTGATGGTAGTCAAACACGTACTTAAAGGTGGTTGCGGCGTAGACCAGATATCCGCCGGTGGTATGCAGTACGCCTTTTGGCTTGCCGGTTGAACCGGAGGTATAGAGGATAAACAGCGGATCTTCCGCGTTCATTTCTTCTGGCTGATGTTCCGGGCTGGCTTTCTCGATAAGATCGGACCACCACAGGTCACGGCCTTCCTGCCATTCCGTTTTTCCACCGGTACGTTTGAGGACGACCACATGTTCCACGGTTTTGACGTTCGGGTTTTTCAGCGCATCATCGACGTTCTTTTTCAGCGGGATAGCGCGGCCAGCGCGCACGCCTTCGTCGGCGGTGATCACCAGACGTGAATTGGAGTCGATGATACGCCCGGCGACGGCCTCCGGTGAGAAACCACCGAAGATGACCGAATGCACCGCGCCAATACGGGCGCAAGCCAGCATAGCAACCGCCGCTTCCGGCACCATCGGCATATAAATGGCCACTACGTCGCCTTTTTTAATGCCTAAATCCAGTAGCGTATTGGCGAAACGGCAAACATCGCGATGCAGTTCGCGATAAGTAATGTTTTTGCTTTGGGTGGCGTCATCGCCTTCCCAGATGATGGCGGTGCGATCGCCATTTGCCTGTAAATGACGGTCAAGGCAGTTTGCGGCCAGGTTCAGGGTGCCGTCTTCGTACCATTTAATCGACACGTTGCCCGGTGCGAAGGAGGTGTTCTTCACCTGGCTGTACGGCTTGATCCAATCAAGTATCTTTCCCTGCTCGCCCCAAAATGTGTCGGGTTCGTTAACGGATTGCTGGTATTTCTCTTCGTACTGCTCCGGGTTTATCAGGCAACGATCCGCAATGTTTGCGGGAATAGCGTGTTTATGTATTTGGCTCATGGCTTTTGTTCTCCTTGTAGGATGTTAATAATATGTCTCATAAACGTTAAATGTAGGGGCTTTGAGAGTTTTGTTTAGTATTTGCGCGGCAGATCACGCAATAAACGAATTGTGCAAATTAGCGGCAAACTTAATTTTGAAGGGAACTAGCAAAAATTGATTAAATCTCGCGATAACATGTAGTTATCTAAAGGATTATTGAAAAGGTGATCTATCTCTGAATTAGACAAAAGAGTGAGGAGTTAGAGGGGGTTTATAACTCTAAAGTGGTATTTTACATACACTTACAATTGATTAAAAACAACATTTTCAGTGTGGTTTCTTGTTACAAATAGGGTGGAGCAATGTCATGACAGTATTCGTGTGGTTGCTGTTATGGAAAACAATAAAAGAACCGCCATTGCAGATAATGGCGTCATCTGGATGAGACCCCTATGGCAAGGATAAAATCACGCGTACGCCGTTTCTTCAGCCTGTTATTACCTTTATTATTTATTTCTGCTGTTCACGCTGAACAAACTCCTGTACCCGCAAAAACCGTCACCGTTGAAGCGAAGAATGAAACCTTCGCTCCTCAGCATCCCGATCAATATCTCTCCTGGAAAGCCACGTCTGAGCAATCAGCCCGTGAAGATGCGCTGGCAGAAGATCCGCGTCTGGTGATCCTGTGGGCGGGATATCCATTCTCGCGCGATTACAACAAACCGCGTGGACACGCCTATGCCGTGACCGATGTACGTGAAACCTTACGTACCGGCGCACCAAAAACGGCTGAAGACGGCCCGCTGCCGATGGCCTGCTGGAGCTGTAAAAGCCCGGACGTAGCGCGTCTGATCCAGAAAGATGGTGAAGATGGCTACTTCCACGGTAAATGGGCGCGCGGCGGTCCGGAAATTGTTAACAACCTCGGCTGTGCAGATTGCCATAACACTGCGTCACCAGACTTCGCCAAAGGCAAGCCAGAGCTGACGCTATCGCGTCCTTATGCAGAACGCGCGATGGAAGCAATCGGCAAACCGTTTGAGAAAGCCGGTCGCTTTGATCAGCAATCCATGGTCTGCGGTCAGTGCCACGTGGAATACTACTTCGACGGTAAAAACAAAGCCGTTAAGTTCCCGTGGGACGAGGGCATGAAAGTCGAGAACATGGAGAAATACTACGACACCATCGCCTTCTCTGACTGGACCAACTCCCTGTCGAAAACGCCGATGCTGAAAGCGCAGCACCCGGAATATGAAACCTGGAGCGCGGGCATTCACGGCAAGAACAACGTGACCTGTATCGACTGTCACATGCCGAAAGTGCAAAACGCGGAAGGCAAGCTCTACACCGACCATAAAATTGGTAACCCGTTCGATAACTTTGCTCAGACCTGTGCGAACTGCCACACCCAGGATAAAGCGTCCCTGCAAAAAGTGGTCGCCGAGCGTAAACAGGCTATTCATGACCTGAAAATCAAGGTGGAAGATCAGCTGGTTCATGCGCACTTCGAAGCGAAAGCTGCATGGGATGCGGGTGCGACTGAAGCGGAAATGAAGCCGATTCTGGAAGATATCCGTCACGCACAATGGCGCTGGGACCTGTCTATCGCCTCACACGGTATTCACATGCACGCTCCGGAAGAGGGTCTGCGGATGCTGGGTAGCGCCATGGATAAAGCCGCCGATGCGCGTACCAAACTGGTCCGTCTGCTGGCGACCAAAGGCATCACCCATGAAATCCCGTTACCGGATATCTCTACCAAAGAGAAAGCCCAGGCGGCGATTGGTCTGAACATGCAGCAAATCAATGCTGAGAAGCAGGACTTCATCAAAACGGTGATTCCGCAGTGGGAAGATCAGGCGCGTAAAAACGGTCTGTTAAGCCAATAACCCCATTTCGCCCCGTCAGGGGCGGATAACTCAACGGAGTGAATATGAGCGTATTACGTTCGTTATTAACTGCTGGGGTGCTGGCGTCAGGCTTGTTCTGGAGCCTGAGTGGAATCACTGCCACGCCAACGCCGCAGGAGTCGGATCAACGCTGGACGGTTACCCAACAGCGTAATCCGGATGCCGCCTGTCTGGATTGTCACAAGCCAGATACCGAAGGCATGCATGGTAAGCATGCAGAAGTCATCAACCCGAATAACAAACTGCCGGTCACCTGCACCAACTGTCACGGCCAGCCGTCACCGAACCACCGTGAAGGGGTGAAGGATGTGATGCGCTTTAATGAGCCGATGTACAACGTTGAACAGCAGAACAGCGTCTGCATGTCCTGCCACCTGCCTGAGCAGCTACAAAAAGCGTTCTGGCCACACGATGTCCACGTAACCAAAGTGGCGTGTGCCAGCTGTCACTCACTGCATCCGAAGCAAGACACGATGCAGACGCTAAGTGATAAAGGACGGATCAAGATTTGCGTCGATTGCCACAGCGATCAGCGTAACAATCCGAACTTTAACCCGGCGTCGGTTCCGTTGCTTAAGGAGCATCCATGAGTTGCTCTCGTCGCCAGTTTATCACCCGCGTCGGCGCGCTGGTGGCAGTGAGCGGGACGGCGGGACGCGTTGTGGCGAAGACGCTGAACATCAACGGCGTACGTTACGGTATGGTACATGATGAGTCACTATGCATCGGCTGTACGGCGTGCATGGATGCTTGTCGGGAAGTAAACAACGTGCCGGAAGGGGTATCGCGTCTGACGATTATTCGCAGCGAGCCGCAGGGGACGTTTCCTGATGTGAAGTATCGCTTTTTCCGTCATTCGTGCCAGCATTGCGACCATGCCCCCTGCGTTGACGTCTGCCCGACGGGGGCATCGTATCGCGATGCCGCCAGCGGTATTGTGGATGTGAACCCGGACCTTTGCGTTGGCTGCCAGTACTGTATCGCCGCGTGTCCTTATCGCGTGCGCTTTATCCATCCGGTTAGCAAAACGGCGGATAAATGCGATTTCTGTCGGAAAACCAATCTGAAAGCGGGCAAGCAGCCCGCCTGCGTTGAGTCGTGTCCGACGAAGGCGCTGACGTTTGGTAATCTGGACGATCCCAACAGCGATATCTCCCGCTTGTTGCTGCAGAAAACCACCTACCGTTACAAGCTGGCGTTGGGCACAAAACCGAAGGTCTACCGCGTTCCCTTTAAATTTGGGGAGGTGAGCCAATGACATCCGCTTCTGCATTTCATTTTGAATCACTGGTGTGGGACTGGCCCATTGCCATCTATCTGTTCCTGATTGGCATCTCCGCCGGACTGGTCACGCTGGCGATTCTGCTGCGTCGTTTCCATCCGGAGGCGGGCGGTTCTGACAGCACGCTGCTACGCACTACGCTGGTGTTAGGGCCGGGGGCGATTATCTTCGGTCTGCTGATTCTGGTGTTCCACCTGACGCGTCCATGGACCTTCTGGAAACTGATGTTCCACTACAGCTTCACTTCGGTGATGTCGATGGGGGTCATGTTGTTCCAGTTGTATATGGTGGTGTTGGTGCTGTGGCTGGCAAAAATCTTTGAAAAAGAGGTGATTGCTCTGCAGCAGCGCTGGCTGCCGCGATTAGGGATCGTACAGAAAATGCTGACGTTGATTGCGCCGTTTCATCGCGCGCTGGAGACGTTAATGCTGGTGCTGGCGGTCCTGCTCGGGGCGTACACCGGTTTTCTGCTGTCGGCGCTGAAATCCTACCCGTTCCTGAATAACCCGATCCTGCCGGTGCTGTTCCTGTTCTCCGGGATCTCCTCCGGCGCGGCGGTGGCGCTGATCGCCATGGCGTTACGTCATCGTAGCAATCCGCACAGTACCGAAGCGCACTTTGTGCATCGCATGGAAGTCCCGGTGGTATGGCTGGAGATCTTCCTGCTGGCGGCGTTTTTCGTCGGTCTGGCGCTGGGCGATGACGGCAAAATGCGCGCGCTGGCGGCGGCACTGGGCGGCGGATTCTGGACCTGGTGGTTCTGGCTGGGCGTGGCCGGGCTTGGGCTGATACTGCCGATGCTGCTAAAACCTTGGGCCAACCGCAGTTCGACGTTTCATGGCGTGCTGGCAGTGTGCGGTGCCAGCCTGACCGGCGTACTGCTGCTGCGCTTTTTTATTCTCTATGCGGGTCAGCTAACCGTTGCGTAAGGTGATATCTGGACGTTCTCCTTCCTGAAGCCGGTTTTCTGGCACTGTTGTTAAGCCTCGGGGTCAACGTGTTGACCCCGCTTGCCGTGTTGGTGGGTGTCCGCCAGCGCTGGCAAGGCGTAATGCGCCTGGCAAGCGTGGGCATGTGGACGCAATTTTCGCTGCTGCTGCTGGCCTTTGCCATTCTGATATTCTGCTTTCTGACCAGCGATTTTTCGGTGGTCTACGTTGCTCAGCATAGCTACAGCCTGCTGCCGTGGGGATTAAAACTGGCGGCGGTGTGGGGCGGGCATGAAGGATCGCTGCTGCTGTGGGTGCTGTTTCTTTCCGGCTGGAGCGCGCTGTTTGCCTTGCGCTATCGGCGTGATTCCGACCTGCTGTTTCCGTTAACGCTCAGCGTCCTCGCACTGATAACGGCCCTGCTGCTGCTGTTTGTGGTGGTATGGTCCGATCCGTTCGTGCGTATCTTCCCGCCAGCCATTGAAGGGCGCGACCTTAACCCGATGCTGCAACATCTCGGGTTAATCCTCCATCCGCCGCTGCTGTACCTGGGTTACGGTGGCTTGATGGTGGCGGCAGGCGTGGCGCTGGCCTCGCTGCTGCGCGGTGACTTTAATGCGCAGAGCGCCGGGGTGTGCTGGCGCTGGGCACTGCCTGGCTGGTGTGCGCTGACGCTGGGGATTATCCTCGGCTCCTGGTGGGCCTACTGCGAGCTGGGCTGGGGCGGCTGGTGGTTCTGGGACCCGGTAGAAAATGCCTCCTTATTACCCTGGCTTTCCGCCAGTGCGCTGCTGCATAGTCTGTTCATCACGCGCCAACGTGGGATCTTCCGCCACTGGTCGCTGCTGCTGGCGATCGTCACGCTGATTTTATCGCTGCTGGGGACGCTGATTGTGCGTTCCGGCATTCTCGTTTCCGTGCACGCTTTTGCGCTGGATAACGTCCGCGCCACGCCGCTGTTTGCGCTGTTTACCGTATTGAGCCTGGCATCGCTCGGGCTGTATGCCTGGCGGGGACAGCAAGTCCGCCAGAATGCGCGTTTTGGCGGCTGGTCGCGCGAGATGCTGATTCTGGTCGCGCTATTACTTTTTTGCGCGGTGCTGCTGATTGTGCTGATTGGCACCCTTTACCCGATGATTTACGGGCTGTTCGGCTGGGGGCGGCTCTCCGTGGGCGCACCGTACTTTAACCGTGCTACGCTGCCCTTTGGCCTGCTGATGCTGCTGGTTATCGTGCTGGCGACGATCAGAAGCCGCAAAGTGTCTGTGCGTTGCCAGCTTCCGGCACTGCTGGCGCATGCCGGGGTGCTGGTGTTTGCGGCTGGGATCGTCTTTTCCAGCGGTAGTCGTCAGGAGATAAGCCTGAATCTGAGCCCCGGGCAGCAGGTGGAACTGGCGGGCTATATTTTTCGTTTTGAGCGTCTCGACCTGGAAGCAAAAGGTAACTACACCAGTGAAAAAGCGCAGATCACGCTGTGGCAAAATGAGAAACGCATTGGCAGCCTGCAGCCCGAAAGACGCTTCTATGCCGCGCGCCGTCAACAGATGATGGAGCCGGGGATCCGCTGGAATCTGATGCATGACTGGTATGCGGTAATCGGCGAAAAAACCGGACCGGACCGTTATGCCATGCGCTTGTACGTGCAGACCGGCGTGCGCTGGATTTGGGGCGGGGGACTGTTAATGGTCTTTGGTGCGCTGCTGAGCGGATGGCGAGGGAGAAAGCGCGATGCATAAACTAATCAACGCGTTGCCAGATGGCGGCGAACGGGGTGTGAAAACGGTTGGTCGGATAAGCGCAGCGCCATCCGGCAGAACATGTTTACTGTTAGCTATCATTTTGTTTTTCATCGCCTTCGCGACACATGCCCAGGTTGTGGACACATGGGCTTTTGCCAACCCGCAACAACAGGAAAAAGCGTTGTCTATTGCCAGCCAACTGCGCTGTCCACAGTGTCAAAACCAAAACTTGCTGGAATCTAATGCGCCGGTAGCGGTCAGTATGCGCCACCAGGTTTATAGCATGGTGGCGGAAGGGAAAAGTGAAGCCGAGATAACGACGTGGATGACCGATCGCTACGGTGATTTTGTGCGCTACAACCCGCCGTTGAATGAGCAAACGCTGCTGCTGTGGGCGTTGCCGTGCCTGCTGTTATTACTGGTGGGCGTGGTGGTCTGGCGGGTGAGAAGGCGTCAGCGCGTAGAGGAGGATGTGCAATGAGCCAGTCCAACCATTCCCCTGCGCCGTTACGCCCACTCCCCGTGAAGTGGCTGACCGCTGCGACGGTGCTGATGGTTGTGGCCTGCATCGGAGGTTATCTGTTGACGCCAAAATGGCAGGCGGTGCGTCAGGAACAGACGCGGCTGGCGGACCCATTACATGCGTTCACCGATGAAAATGTTCAGGAAAAACAGCTGCTTTTGCTGCAATCGCAAATTCGTGCTAATCCACAGGACGGTGTGAAATGGGCGCAACTCGGTGAGTACTATCTTTGGCAAAACGCGTATCATAATGCGCTGCTGGCCTACGAGCAGGCGCTGCGTGTAGGGGGTGAAAATGCTGAGATCTATTCAGCGCTGGCAACGGTATTGTATTACCAGGCCGGGCAGCATATGACACCGCCCACTCGCGAGATGATTGATAAGGCTCTGGCGCTGGACCCGACAGAGGTCACTGCGCTGATGCTGTTAGCCTCAGATGCGTTTATGCAGGCAGACTACGCCCAGGCCATTTCAGTGTGGCAAAAAGTTATGGATTTAAACTCGCCGAGGGTGAACCGGGCACAGCTCATTGACTCTATTAATATGGCGAAGTTGTTGCAGAATCGGCAAAAATAAATTTGTTTCTTTTGTGATTTGTATCATTTGGCCTGTTTAAAAAACAGGCGAACGAACAAATGAGCAAAAAAAACTCACGCCATGACTTCTTCATTTTTGAACATATTAAAATTCTTTTATAACAAAAAGTTATTCATCAATACCCCGATAAAATTGCATTTTTATGCATAAATTCAGCCGAAGGCTCTGTTCCTGGAGGGTTGCGCGAGACAGTACGCAAATGATAATGATAATAAGCGTTAAAAAACTCCATAAACGAACGCAACACAATTCATACCCTTTCAGTATGTACTATTACCACACACCGCATGTGGAATAGCGCTCCATCGAGGAAGTCCGTTGTTATGAAAAATTTGAAAGTCAGCCTGGCATGGCAGATTCTGATCGCTATGGTGCTGGGCATTCTGCTGGGGAGTTACCTGCATTACCATAGTGACAGCCGTGAATGGCTGGTTGTAAACCTGCTGTCACCGGCGGGCGATATCTTTATCCATCTGATCAAAATGATCGTGGTGCCCATTGTCATCTCTACGCTGGTTGTCGGTATCGCCGGGGTCGGTGATGCAAAACAGCTGGGCCGTATTGGCGCCAAAACTATTATCTATTTCGAAGTAATCACCACCGTGGCGATTATCCTGGGTATCACGCTGGCGAATGTGTTCCAGCCAGGCACCGGGGTGGATATGTCGCAACTGGCGACCGTGGATATTTCGAAATATCAAAGCACGACCGCAGAAGTACAGAGCCACGCGCATGGCCTGATGGGGACAATTTTGTCACTGGTGCCAACCAACATCGTCGCATCGATGGCAAAAGGCGATATGCTGCCGATTATCTTCTTCTCGGTGCTGTTCGGTTTAGGTCTGTCTTCCCTGCCGGCAACTCACCGCGAGCCGTTGGTTACCGTATTTCGCTCTATTTCCGAAACCATGTTTAAAGTCACTCACATGGTTATGCGCTACGCGCCAGTCGGCGTTTTCGCGCTGATTGCCGTTACCGTCGCGAACTTCGGTTTTGCCTCCTTGTGGCCGCTGGCGAAGCTGGTGCTGTTGGTGCATTTCGCCATTCTGTTCTTCGCGCTGGTGGTGCTGGGGATCGTGGCGCGCATCTGCGGTTTGAGCATCTGGATCCTGATCCGCATTCTGAAAGACGAGCTGATTCTGGCTTACTCTACCGCCAGCTCCGAGAGCGTACTGCCGCGCATTATTGAGAAGATGGAAGCCTATGGCGCGCCAGCTTCAATCACCAGCTTTGTGGTGCCGACCGGCTACTCATTCAACCTTGATGGTTCAACTCTGTACCAGAGTATCGCCGCTATCTTTATCGCGCAGCTGTATGGTATCGACCTGTCGCTGTGGCAGGAAATCGTGCTGGTGCTGACGCTGATGGTGACCTCAAAAGGGATTGCGGGTGTGCCGGGCGTATCATTCGTGGTGCTGCTGGCTACGCTGGGCAGCGTGGGGATCCCACTGGAAGGCCTGGCGTTTATCGCCGGTGTTGACCGTATCCTCGACATGGCGCGTACCGCGCTGAACGTGGTGGGTAATGCGCTGGCGGTACTGGTTATCGCCAAGTGGGAACACAAATTTGACCGCAAGAAAGCGCTGGCCTATGAGCGCGACGTGCTGGGTAGATTTGATAAGACCGCTAATCAGTAATTCATGACAGCTTGCCGGATAAGCGTAGCGCCATCCGGCAATGCAAATCATTACCCGTTTGTTAACTTATCAAACTCTTCGCAGCCGGTATCGAATCCTTCCATACAGCTCAGATTCAGCCAGTGCAGCGCCTTCTGTTTATTCTTCACGATAAAACCCTGTTCACCGTTTAAGAACATCATCCCTGCCCAGTATTCGGAATAACCGGTGCGGGAAATGGCTGAGCTTCGTTTGAAATACCACGTCGCTTTCTCATCGTCAGCGGGAATGCCCACGCCGTTGGCGTAAATCAGGCCGAGCAGCATTTGCGCGTCGACGGCGGAGTCATTTTCCAGGTCTTCGGAGGCGTTTTGCAGCAAGGTAATGGCTTTAGGGTAATCGGTACGTCCAGCCTGGGTGTTGACCAGAATCCGCGCCAGGGTAAGTTCTCCCGCTTTACTGCCTGCTTTGGCTGCTTTTTCCGCCAGCGTTTTAGCCTGGGGGTAATCCAGACTGACCGGATTCGTAATTTTGATTTGCGCCAGTAGCGCGCAGGCGTCGGCATCGCCGTTGTCGGCGGCTTTTTGCGCCCAATACTCGGCTTTGCTCAAATCGCCTGAACTGAACCAGGTATCGGCAAGAAAGTACTGTGCGCGACGATCCCCTGCCTCAGCGGCCTGCAAATACTGGCTTCCTGGCTCAGTATCACTGGCATGGGCAAAGAATGTCATAAAGAACATCAATGCAATGAGTTGTTTCATTTTGAGTTTTATTTAGGGTACGGAATGAACAGTATAAAGAGATCGTATGGATAAAAAAACAGCCTCCGGGCGGAGGCTGTTGCAGAACAGTTACGTAAACGGACTAACCCATCGCGCTTTCGCGCAGGCTGGCTTTCAGCTTGGTGTACTCATCAATGACATACTGCTCGGCAGCGCGCTGATCGGCAATGCGTTCAACGTTAACGGCACAGTACTTGTACTCCGGCGTTTTGGTAATCGGGCTTAAGTTCTCGGTTACCAGCTCATTACATGCGCCAATCCACCACTGGTAGGTCATGTAAATCGCGCCTTTGTTTGGACGATCGCTGACTGCTGCACGGGTAATGACCCGGCCTTTACGCGAGTTAACCCACACCAGCTCTTCATCCTGGATGCCCAGGCGTGCTGCGTCGGCGGTGTTGATCTGGGCATAGCCCGGTTCATCCGCCAGCGCGGCCAGCGCCGCACAGTTACCGGTCATCGAACGGCAAGAGTAGTGGCCGACTTCACGCACCGTAGATAGCACCATCGGGTACTCCTCAGTGAGTTTGTCGATTGGCGCTACCCAGTCGCAGGTAAAGAACTGCGCCAGACCGTTCGGGGTATCGAACTTCTCTTTGAAGAGATAAGACGTACCCTGGTCGGCTTCTGAGGTGTCGCGGCAAGGCCACTGGATATAACCCAGTTCGCCCATTTTCTCGTAAGTGGCACCGTAGAAATCCGGGCACAGATGACGCAACTCATCCCAGATTTCCTGGGTGTTGTTGTAGTGCATCGGGTAGCCCATACGGGTGGCGATTTCACTGATAATCTGCCAGTCCGTTTTCAGATCCCACTTCGGCTCAACGGCTTTAAAGAAGCGCTGGAAGCCACGGTCAGCCGCGGAGAAGACGCCTTCATGTTCGCCCCATGACGTAGACGGTAAAATAACGTCTGCGGCAGCGGCAGTTTTGGTCATGAAGATATCCTGCACGATGACCAGTTCCAGATCCTCAAAGCCTTTGCGCACTGCGGAGAGTTCAGCATCGGTCTGTAATGGATCTTCACCCATAATGTATGCCGCGCGGACTTCGCCATGCGCCGCACGGTGCGGCAGTTCACTGATGCGATAGCCGGTATGTGCAGGCAGACTTTCCACGCCCCAGGCTTTAGCGAACTTCTCGCGGTTAGCCGGATCTTTCACATACTGATAGCCCGGATAAGTATCCGGTAGCGCGCCCATGTCGCATGCGCCCTGAACGTTGTTCTGGCCACGAACCGGGTTAACGCCCACGCTTGGCTTACCGAGGTTGCCGGTCAGCATTGCGAGGCTGGTCAGTGAACGCACGGTTTCCACGCCCTGATAGAACTGGGTAACACCCATGCCCCACAGGATGGCCGCGCTTTTTGCCGTGGCGTACATACGGGCAGCCTGACGAATATCCTGTGCGCTAACGCCAGTGACATCTTCGACGGACTCCGGCGTGTAGCCTTCGACAATCTTGCTGTACTCTTCGAATCCTTCGGTACGGGAGGCGACGAACGCCTGGTCGTACAGTTTTTCTTCGATGATGACATGACCCATGGCGTTGAGCAGCGCGATGTTCGAGCCGTTTTTCAACGCGATGTGCATATCGGCAATACGCGCGGTTTCAATTTTGCGCGGATCGCAGACGATAATTTTCGCCCCGTTACGTTTAGCGTTAATCACGTGATTCGCCACGATCGGGTGGGAATCCGCCGGGTTGTACCCGAAGATGAACACTAAATCTGTGTTATCAATTTCATTGATAGCATTACTCATTGCGCCGTTACCGACCGATTGGTGCAGACCTGCAACCGAAGGGCCGTGTCAGACGCGAGCGCAGCAGTCAACGTTATTGGTACCAATAACGGCGCGCGCGAATTTTTGCATTACATAGTTGGTTTCGTTACCCGTACCGCGAGATGAACCGGTCGTCTGAATAGCGTCCGGGCCATACTTCGCTTTGATGGCGCTCAGACGAGTGGCGACGTAATCAAGCGCTTCATTCCAGGAAACGGATTCCAGTTTGCCGCCACGCTGGCGACGGATCATTGGGGTTTTCAGACGAGGGGTCAGGATCTGGGTATCATTGATAAAATCCCAGCCATAGTAGCCCTTCAGACACAAGGTACCCTGGTTGGTTTTCCCCTGCGCCGCTTCAGCCCGGACGATTTTGCCGTTATCGACCACCAGGTTGATTTTGCAACCTGATGCGCAATATGGGCAAACCGTGACGACTTTTTTCATCGGTCTCGCTCCAGTTAATCAAATCACGCATACGCGCTTGTCGCTTGAGTTATGCATCTTTTATGCCATGTTTTTATCAGGGGCATTAGTCGATATTACGGGCGAATTTTGCGCAAAACCCTGACGAAAAACAGGCTGTCGTCATATTTGACGTGACGAATCTCTAATACGTGACGGCCCGGCAGTGTGACCGAGGTTATGTTTTCCACACATCCTTGTGCCTTATCGCTGTCACTCTGTGCAGAATCAATCACACTCATTTAAGTTGGCCAGAAATGGGGAAAAACAATGAAGCCAGCCATACTGGTTGTGGATGATGACATCGCTGTCTGCACGCTTTTACAGGATGTGCTGAGCGAACACGTCTTTGCAGTGACCGCATGTCACACCGGGCAGGAGGCGCTGCGCTGCATTGAGACTCAGCCGGAAATCGCTCTGGTATTGCTGGACATGATGTTGCCTGATATTAACGGTCTGATGGTGCTGCAGCAGGTGCAAAAGATGAGACCCGGACTACCGGTGGTGATGCTGACCGGGCTTGGCAGCGAGTCGGATGTGGTTGTCGGGTTGGAAATGGGCGCTGACGACTACATCGGTAAACCGTTCAATGCGCGGGTGCTGGTGGCGCGGGTAAAGGCGGTACTCAGACGCGTCGGCGTGTTAACGCCAGAAAGCGGCAGCCCGCAAACCACGGGGCTTTCTTTTAACGGTTGGCATCTCGATACCGCCGGTTGCCAGTTACATAATCCTCAGCAACTGAAGGTGGAGTTGACGCAGGGGGAATACAGCCTGCTGCTAGCGTTGGCCCAAAACGCCCGCCGGGTACTTAGCCGAGAACAGTTGCTGGAACTGACGCGCAGCGACAGCGTTGAGGTGTTTGACCGCACCATTGACGTGCTAATCATGCGGTTACGGCGAAAAATAGAGAACAACCCGCATCAGCCGATGCTGATCAAAACCCTGCGCGGGCTGGGCTATGTGTTTGCCGCCGACGTTCAGCATCATGATAAGGCGGCGTAAACGTCTTATCCGGCCTACAAGGACGCTATGTCGGCTTTTAACTCTGCCAACGTTTTCGCGCCGTCTATCGCGTTGGCGCACAGCAAACTGGCTCGTGCGCAGGCGTGTGCCAGCCTGACGCTGTCCGTCAGCGACCAGCGTTCATGACAGCCATACAAAAATCCGGCGCAAAACGCATCTCCCGCCCCGACGCTGCCAACGATCTCCTCCTGCGCCAGATACTGTGACGGGATCCAGACGCCCGGCAGATCCGGCGCTTCACCCCAGGCGCCTTCCGGACAGTGGATAACCACCCGCTGGCGAACGCCCGCATTCAGCAGTTCGCGCGCAGCGGTGGCGATGTGCGCAATATGCAGCTCCCCGTTGGGCTGGCGGATCTCCAGCCCGCTGAATTCCCCGGCTTCCAGCTCGTTAATTACCAGATAGTCGAGATGGCGCAGGGCTGGCATCACCAGCGGCTGATAGCGCGGGTCGCCCTTGCGTGAAACCAGATCCAGTGATGTTTCAAAGCCGTTGTCGCGCATTTGCGCCAGCAGCCGTGCGCTACGCGTGCCGTACTCCTCATCCGGCATGTCCAGACTGTCGAGCAGCAGCAGATAGCCAAGATGGAAGATTTTCATCGAGGTATCCAGTTGCTCAAAAGCGGGTAGATCCAGCAGCCGGTTGGCGCCGGGCGAGTGGAAAAAGGTGCGCTGACCGCTGGGATCGGTCATCACCTGTGACATCGACGTGGGGGCGAAAGTCGTGCGCTGCACATGTTGGCGATTAACATGATACTGCTCCAGCATCGCCATGATGTAGTCGCCGTCGCTATCCTGACCGATTAACCCCACTGCCTGCAGTGGCAGTCCGGTGTGCATTTTCGCCAGCGTCAGCAGTACGTTCAGCGGCGCACCGCCCGTCGCGCGTTCGCTACGGATGATTTCCGCCAGCCAGCCGCGTTCCGGCCACTGCACAATTTGATGCACATGATCGACCAGCATGTTGCCTGCGGCGATAACGCCTCTGCGTTCCATCAGACCCGTCCCGCGCTGCCAAAAATACGCATCTGTTCTGAAACGGTATCGGTAATGGCCTCTTCAATGGCGAGCAGCAGTTCGGCGAATTCGTCGTACAGGGGCTGACGATTCGCTATTCTTGTCTCTACCGCTGACAGCGCCGCCTGCGACATGCCGGTATAGAAGTTGATTTTGTGAATGCCGAGTTCAATTGCGCGCTTGAAATCGTCGTTGCTGATGCCGGAACCGCCGTGCAGTACCAGTGGGATCGCCGCCTGCTGGCGAAGGGCGTCCAGACGTGGAAAGTCGAGCACCGGTTCGCCTTTATATTTGCCGTGTGCATTACCAATGGCGACCGCCAGCGCGTCAATCCCGGTTCTGTCGACGAAATCACGCGCCATCATCGGGTCGGTAAATAGCGACTCGTCGGCATGACCATACAACGCGCCGCCCTCATCGCCTCCCACCGCGCCCAGTTCGGCTTCCACCGATACGCCGACGGCGTGACACATCTTCACCACTTCGCGGGTTTGACGAATATTTTCTTCATACTCCAGCGTGGAGCCATCAAACATCACTGAACTGAAACCTAAGCGCAGTGCCCGAACCACCGACTCAAAGTGCAGGCCGTGGTCAAGGTTCAGCACTACCGGAATGTCATGCCGCGCGGCTTCGAACTTGACCGCTTCGACCAGAGAATCCAACGAGATATATTTAAAATGCACCTCGGCGATGTTGATGATAAACGGCGAACGTTCCTGCTTTGCCGCGGCAAACAGCGCGCGCAGGAAGTGTGAGTCCAGAACGTTAAACGCCCCTAAGGCATAGCGGTGCTCGCGGGCATGGGCAAGGCCATCGGCGAGAGATATCAACGGCATAATGCGCTCCTTGGTTAGCGGAACAGGCGATACTCATTACACAGCACCAGCTGCGCCGGTTCGTCTTCTTCAATGTCGTTATAGCGGGCGATCGGTTGCAGAAAGTGGTTATCGTGGTCGTCGTCATTAACAGAAGAAACCTCGCCGACCAGCACGTCGCCAAAACCTTCTTCCGCCCAGAAGCTGTGATACAGGCCCGGCGGCAGGCAGATGCTTTCACCCGGCGTCAGGCGCAGTTGACTGCCTGCCGCATGGGTTTGCCGACAGCCGTCAATCACCACGCTCACGTCGCTGTCCTCCGTTTGTTCTCGGAGCCCCGCATTCCACAGTTCCACAATTAAATTACCGCCGCCGCGATTGATAATGTCTTCGCGTTTACGCCAGTGAAAATGCATCGGCGTGACCTGCGCATCGCGAACATGCATGATTTTCTCGGCGTAGCATTTCTCGTAAGGCATTCCTTTCGGCGAGCCATTACGCAGGGTAAACAGCGTTAACCCTTGCGCGGCGAAATTGTTGCCGCCAAACGCGGTGACATCCCAACCGAGCTTAAGGTCGAAAACTTCGCTCCAGGCGGCGGGATCAAGCTTGCGCCATTGGGTCGGCGGGAAACTGGCGAAAGGGGGGAGATGCACGTCGTGCTGAGAGAAAAACTGGCGCGTGTGGCCAAGGATTTCGTTTATTGCTGAGCGTTTCATTGATTCTCCTGTGGCTGATAAGATGACCTTTATGCGGCCCTCTCTCAAAGAAGAGGGAGAAAATCAAAAGCTTTCCCATGGATAAAATGGACACAATCCGGTTACCTCTCCCTCACAGCAGAATAGGGAATAGTTATATTTTATTGTGTTTTTCTATGTGGTGATGTGATTCATTCAATAAAATGATAAATAAAAAGAGCATTTTCACAAATGTTATTGTAAATCATTATCTTAATATGTTTGTTTTTTTAGTCGAATCTCAGTTTTCTGCAGTCATTGGGATGTGAGCGCTGGCGTGTTGCCTCGCGATTAAAAATGAATAATACAAAATATAAATAATCTTATTAAAATCTGCTGCTATTGAATATAAAATATCGTTAGTTAACCTATCGTTTATATATCATAAGTGTACTACGTACTTTGCTAATAACTATTTGTTTAGTTTTAAAATATTTTTTTAGTAAAAAATAACCTTCTTAGTAGTCTTGTTGGTATGCTGATTAAACTTTATTCTTTATGTATTACTGTCTTTCTGCAAGGGATGCGATAATGAAAAAAGGTTCTGGCTTCTATAATCTTGAAGGTATGATTTCAGATGATAGTATAAATAAATACTTATTAACCATCAGAGGGTCGGTAAATTTAGGTGTACTTGATGTTGAATCAATTGACGGAAAGGAAAGTCTAAGCAAACCATATAGTTATAAAATAACATTCACTTCAAAATGTAAAGATATCCCTCCAGAATCTCTTCTTAATATTGAAGCTATGCTACAAATTAGAGCCCCTAATAATAAATGGAGTAAATATGTTCAGGGTTCTGCAATGTGGATCAATGAGCGGCAAATAGAAGGGGTTATTACATCATGTTCACTTATTAGCACTTCAGCGGATGAATCACTGTACGAAATCAGGCTGGAGCATAAGCTTGCATTACTCTCACGACGCAGGCGATCGGCTATTTACCTGAATATTAACGTTCCGAAACTGGTAACGCAGATCCTCAAAGAGCATTTTTTTGCTGATTATGAAATCGACTTTGATAAGCTTCTTTGTACCTATCCTGACCGGGAAATGATCGTACAGTGGGAGGAATCAGATTTAGCGTTTGTCAGCCGCATCCTGTCAGAAGTTGGGATCTGGTTCAGGATTGAAAATCATCATGCGGTTTCGCACATTATGGTGCTTATCTTTAGTGATTCCCAAAGCCGGTACATCTTCGATCAAAAGATTATGCATGCATCTCATGCGGGTCTGACAGCAAATGATTACGCGATCGATAAGCTGGTATCAAAGCACAACGTTGTCTCCGCAGCCGTTAAAGCAAAGAACTTTGACTACCGGCTTGCCAACTCGCTAATACTCAATGCTGATGCCGATGGGGCTGAACAAACATCGACGACGTATGGAGTGGATTATCGTTATGCGGATATTCACCACCAGCCGGGATCGAAATTTACAGAGGAACAACCGGGCGAATCCAGCTGGTTCTACGCCAAACTGCATCACGAAATTATTCTTAATAATCAATCTGCTTTAAGCGGGGTGACCACCAGCCCGTCGATCGCGCCAGGTATGGTGCTTGAAATCGACGGTACTATTCCGCAAGCGTTTACTTCAGGATTTGTGGTAACGGCAATGCGGGTGACGGGGAGGCGTGATGCCGCCCTTCAATCCCAACTGATCGGTATTCCTTACAGTGAGCGCGTTTGCTTTCGGCCGCAGCCACTACCCCGACCGCGTATCGTGGGTACGGTTCCCGCAATTGTTTCCTCCCGAATAGACAATGACAAATATGCCCATATTGATGTGCAGGGGCGCTATTGGGTGAAGTTTGATTTTGACCTCGACCAACATAAGCAAGGCTATGAAAGTATGCCCGTCCGTCTGGCACGGATTTATGCCGGTGATACTTATGGTCATCACTTCCCGCTCATTCAGGGGGCGGAAGTTGCCATTGCGTTTGAAGGTGGTGATCCGGAAAGGCCTTTCATTGCCCATGCGCTGCATCATGCTCCAAAGCCTGACCTCGTCACCAGCCGTAACAATACCCGCAACGTAATCCGTACTGCGGGCCACAATAAGCTGCGGATGGAGGACCGACGCGGACAGGAACACGTCAAGTTAAGTACCGAATACGCTAAAACCCAGCTGAACATGGGCCACCTTGTTGATGCTGGTGGTAAGCCGCGCGGTGAAGGCGCAGAACTGCGCACCGATGAGCGGGGGGTGTTGAGAGCCGCAAAGGGAATATTGCTGACGACAGAGGCGCAGCCAAAAGCCCAGGGCAAGCAGCTCGATATGAACGCAGTTGTTCAACAGCTACAGGCTGCGCTTGTACTGGCAACCTCTCTTCAGCAGAGCGCCCTGACGGCGCAAGCGTTAAACGTCGAAATGGGGCAACAGCAGCAGCTTAACGGCGCACTTGAACAGTTGACTCAGCCGGGGCTGGTGGCCTATGCCGATCAAGGTATGGCTCTGCTCACACCAGAAACCATGGCGCTGTCGGCAAACAAAGATCTGTCGCTGAATGCGGCCAATAACGGCAGTTTTAATGTTTTTAAGAAACTCTCCATGGCTGTCGGACAGGGTTTATCGCTTTTCAGCAGAGCGATCGGGATCAAAATTATTGCCGCAAAAGATGATATTTCCGTCCAGGCGCAGCGTGGTGAAATGGGCCTGCTTTCCGATCAGCATTTTCATATTCAAAGTATGAACGGCAATGTGACCATCAGCGCCAAAAAGAATATTCAGTTGCTGTGCGGGGGTGGCGGTATCCGAATAAATGAAGATGGCTCAGTAAAAATATTCTCTCCCGCTAAAGTGCAGTTGAAAGGCACCACTCTTGACTGGAGTGGGCCGGAATCCGTTAAAGATAAATCCCCCGTTTTTCAGGAAGACCAGTTTCACCGCCGCATTAAATTACATGGTTATGGGAATACAGACGATGTTCTGAAAAAGACAAAATTCAGACTGACTAAGGCCTCCGGTGAAATCATTGAAGGTGTTACCGACGATGAAGGCATGACGCCGTTACTGGATATGACGGAAATGGATGAAATGAAAATGGAGATTTTGCCAAATGAGTAACAGTCCCTTTAATCCGCGAGTCGTGGCGACGGGGGTACAAGGCGTGCCTAAATCCACCGGTGGAAAAATGGCAGTCTGCGAAGTGGCGGTTAAAAACCCTATGCCCTGTATTGTGATCCTTGTTCATGGTGTTAACGATGTGGGCGAGGCGTATCAAAATCAGGAGCAGGGGATCATTGCCGGCCTGAATGAACATATGGGCCGTACGGATATGTATCCGCATGAATGGCACCAGTTCAAAATGGATATGGGCGATGGCGAACAGCAGCAGGTGAAAATGCCTGGGCGCAGTCCGGTGATCCCATTTTACTGGGGATATAAACCTGTTGATCATGCAACGTATATCGAGGACCAGCGGCGTTATCGTGATGAGCTGGCTAAATCAGGCAGCGCCGCAAAGCTGCCTTACAATGCCTACCAGGAAGATGACGCCACGAAGCTGGCAAAGTTAGGACACATTCCTCAAACCACGTTGAAATATCAGAATGATAATTTCGGTAATGTTCTCGACGATGTGTATGCCAAAGGCGGTGGTACCTTTGCGAATGCGACAACCACTATTCCGGATATGTTAGGCCCGGGCTCCGGCGGCCTGACGAATGGCGCTGCAGGATTTGCTTCATTTCATATGAATGGTGGGGATTTTACGCATCCTATTTATGATAACCCTCACCGTATTTATCAGTTTTTTGCCGCGCAGAGGCTGGCAGATTTAATCCTGATGATTCGAAATAATAAATCTACTGAAAACGACCCTATTAATATCGTTGCACACTCTCAGGGAACGATCATTACCATGCTTGCCAATATGCTGGTTAAAGAAGCAGGGGCGGACCCCGTTGATTGCGTTATTCTTAATCACTCCCCCTATGCGCTTGAAAATACGTTTGCCGAGAGTGCGACCCCCGGACATCACCAGACGGATCGCGCCCGTCAGCAGACGTTTAAAAATTTCTGTCATTTGATGGCGACAAACGATAAATATGGCAAAGGAGAATACCACACCGGAGCGGAAATTGATGATATAGAAGGCGCAACATGTCTGAGTAAAACCCATTCTCAATGGCGCAAGAATAAGCTCTATACCCGCAATAACTTCGGCAAGGTGTATAACTATTTTTGCCCCAATGACAGTGTTGTCTCATTACTTAACGTGCAGGGTTTTGGCTGGCGAGGCATACCTCACGACATTGCGAGTGGCATAGAGAATTTGCGCCAGCGTGTTTTCTGCGAAAATGGCCCCGATATAGGTTGTAGCCCCCAAAGCGTGCCTTTTGAAATGCCGACGTTAAAAAAGGGAAGTTTTAATCAGGATACGGGTTTTACTAAACAATATACGTTTTCCGATGTTGTGATTAATGGTGAACAACTTCCCGTTACTTTTAAGCATCAACTACAGGGGGTAGAGAGCAAGTATAAATATTCGTTAGAGCCTGATTCTCCCGATCAGGTCATCTCATTTTCTGCAAAAGCCACTACTATTTCCCGTACTGAGACAGATATTAAAAATCTCAGCGGCGCAGGTTTCGATTTTTTACAGCCAGGTCGGGAATTAACACCAGCAGAACTCACAATGTTCAGCAATAAATATGGTAAGCGTTATACCAAAGGCGCTGTCCTTGGAGGGGGATACAATAAAACCGTACAGCTGATTTATGAAAAAACGGCGGATGAACTGAAAAAAGAATGGATGCACTCAGACCCTGTTGGTTACAGCCAGCATTCCTCTATTGTAATGTCAAAAGATGCCCCAGCGAAAGCAATGGCCTTCGATCTGGCGGTGGGGATATGCAGGGCATTTGATTACGAAAATGGTGAGTTCTGGGTAAAACTACTTCGCCGTGGGGACTGGCGTATGAAGAAAAATGGTCTACCAAGTACTGTAGATTATTATAATACTGGTATATTAAATAATTTATATACAAAGCAGTTTATGAATAGACCGGATGATATTTTACCCAAAGGGATGTTTGGTGTGGTTAATGAATACTGTCATTCAACAATAGTTAAACCGGCAAGACATAATGAAATATACAATACGGAGATTTCCAATCTGCAATGGGACATGCCTGAGCCGCTTAACG
The DNA here is from genome assembly GCF_030337065.1 of Citrobacter sp. Cb004. Classification (NCBI taxonomy): domain Bacteria; kingdom Pseudomonadati; phylum Pseudomonadota; class Gammaproteobacteria; order Enterobacterales; family Enterobacteriaceae; genus Citrobacter; species Citrobacter sp. Cb004. The sequence continues at coordinate 92,762 of NZ_JAOWCH010000054.1, forward strand.
TATAAGGACATTTTATGAAAAATAAATTGATGCTAAGTTTACTGGCCTTAATCCTCACAACGATGACGCTGACCGTTGAGGCAAAAGTGCCCTCGCAGATTATTTATCGCTATGATAATAACCGCTATCTGGAATTGAAAGGATTCAATTGTGATGGCGCACTTTGGTATCATGATACCACACGAAATATTCACAAAGAGTTAATTGATGGTAGATTTGCTTCCTTCAGGGTTTTCACCGGGGCCTATATCCACCCATCCGATAAATATATATTCATTCCAGACTGGGAACCAACGGCTTATCTGATATCCAAAGACTATGGTCAAACATGGCGGGTCGCAACCTATATGGCTTCTTTCCCGGCGCTGGAAAGAAACTCAGATGGGGTAATGCGTGATTATCCGGAAGGAAAAGAAATCAAAAGAGTGGTGGTGGTCAATAATCAGGCATTTATTACCACTTCGCAGAATCATTTGTATATGAGTTC